>JANMXI010000034.1:0-2048 GCA_031394735.1 Pseudomonadota bacterium
ACCGGTTCAACGGGCGCGACATGCGGCTCACCGATGTGTATGGGGAACTGATTCCGCAGATTGTGAAAGCTTAAGCGAATGGAAGACCCTTGCGCCTGATGTTTCGATCGCATAAACTAATCCAAGACTTGGGAGTCTCTCTATACCATGAAGTCTCATCCAACACGGGCCCTCGCAGCCCTTTTTCTGCTGCTGTCCTCCTTCGCATCCACGGCTATGGCACAAATCCTCTACGGATCCCTCACCGGCACGGTGACGGACTCGTCGGACGCCAATGTTCCCGGCGCGAACATCTCACTCACCAACAAACAGACCGGGGCAACCCGCGCCACCACCTCGAATGAGGCCGGTGGGTACAACGTGCCTACGTTGCAACCCGGCATCTACACCATCAAAATCTCCAAAGACGGCTTCCGCACCGTGGTGCAGGACAACGTCGATATCCAAGTCAATTCCACCGCCCGCATCGACATGAAACTGCAACTCGGCCAAGTGGCGGAAACCATCAACGTCGAAGCCAACGCGGCGACGCTGCAAACTGATCGCGCGGAAGTGAAAGCGGAATTGACCTCGAAGGTTCTCACCGATCTGCCGGTCACCAACGGGCGCAACTACCAGACGCTCTTCCAGACAATCCCCGGCATCTCGCCGCCCAGCACGCCGCACTCGGTTCCCTCGAACCCGTCGCGGTCGATGTCGTGGAGCACGAACGGCAACAACACCGCCGCCAACAACACCCGAATCGACGGCGCAAGCGCCACCAACGTCTGGCTGCCGCATATCGCCAGCTATGTTCCAGCGCTTGAGTCCATTGAAAGCGTCAACATCGTGACCAACTCCTTCGACGCCGAACAGGGCCTTGCGGGCGGCGCGGCGGTGAATGTCACCATCCGTTCCGGCACCAATGCGGTCAAGGGTGCGTTGTTCCACTTCAACCAGGGCAACTGGTCGCAGTCGCGTAACTTCTTCCTGCCTGCGAATCAGAGCAATCCCAAGTACGTCAGCAACCAATGGGGCGGGCGCGTCGGCGGACCGATCATCAGGAACAAGCTCTTCTATTTCGTCAGCTATGAGAATTCCACTGATCGCCGCTTTGCCGGAGCCTTGCAGACTGTTCCCACGGCCGCGATGCGCCTCGGCAATCTGTCCACCTCCACATTGCCGGTTTACGATCCTCTCACGGGTCAGGCCAATGGCGTAGACCGTCAGGCTTTCGCGGGAAATATCATCCCCACGTCGCGCATTCATCCGACGGCCGCACTGCTGATGCAGCGTCTGCCGCAGGAAAACAATCCCGCGCCGAACGCCATCCCTTCCAATAACTACTTCGCGCTCGGCCAGGCTGCGTTTGACCGCCAGACGGTCGACTCGAAGTTTAACTACAACATCAGCGACCGCTGGAACGCCTACGCCCGCCTGAGCTGGCTCGGCTTCGATCTCACCGCGCCCACCGCCTTCGGCGGCATCGGTGGCGGACCCATCGCCTTCGGCAACCCTGGCAAAGGCTTTGGCACTACCTGGAGCGGCACGCTCGCGACAACCTACACCTTTCGCCCCAACTTCATCGTCGACGCTTATTACGGCTACACGCTGATGGATACCAACATCGAGCAGCCCGGCCTCGGCCCGAATAGCGGCCGCGATGAATTGAAGATTCCGGGCACCAACGGAACCCGCTACTTCGAATCCGGCTACCCCGGCTTCGGCATTGGCGGCTTCGCGGCTTTCGGCTCCACCGAGACCTACATGCCGTACTACCGCACCGATCCCCAATCGCAGTATGTGGCCAATGCCAACTGGCTCAAGGGCTCGCACAACGTCCGCTTCGGCATGGATCTCTACTTCCTGCAGCTCAACCACACGCAGCCGGAATTCGCTGGAGCCTCCGGTGGCGCTTCCGGTCGCTTGAACTTCGGACAAGGCCCGACACAGCTTCGCCTTGCCAACGGCAACGTCGCCGGCGGCAACCAGTTCAATTCGATGGGAACCTATCTGCTTGGACTCGTGGACGGCGGCGGACGCATCCTGCAGGTTCCTGACATCTACCG
>JANMXI010000035.1:0-2076 GCA_031394735.1 Pseudomonadota bacterium
CGCATCCACGCGCGGCCCGCGTATAAGAAGGCGATCGAGCGCGGTGGCGAATATGCGCTGCTGCGCTGAGCGTCGTCGGAATACCCGATAAGGCCGTGATCTGCCCAGCTAGCTGGGCTTTCCCTTAATTGACGTCGGTGACTTAGATCAATCCTGGCCCTTCCCCTTTGAGAGGAAGGGCGGGGCGAGGGATGGGCGGCTTCCCTCTGTTATCAATCATTAACGCTCGATATCTCCAATCCGTAAGCCTTCTGTACATTCGCTGCGGATAGCCTTTCCTCCGGCGCCAGCGCATCGGGTCTTCGGCGTCGTCGAATGACAGCGAAGCAATCACACACGAGGAGGTCGATATGGACAATCCAACAAGGGAAGAGGCGAAGCAATCGCTTGATCGTCGCGATTTCATTGGACTGGCCGCTGCCATGGCGGCAATCGGCGTGAGTACGGCATTGCCGGTTTCGACAGTTGCTGCGGCACCGCAAGGAGCTACCGATTTCACCCGCTGGCTCAACGGCATCTCCGGTAAACATCGCGTCGTGCTCGATGTGCGCGAACCGAATGACGGTATGGCGATAGCGTGGGCATGGGTCTATTTATTTACGGGGCCGCAAGCCTACGGCGTCAAGGAAAACCAACTCGGCACCGTAATGGTACTGCGCCACAACGCGATTCCGTTTGCGCTGGAAGATTCAATGTGGAACAAGTACGCACTGGGCGAATATTTCAAGATCAACGATCCCGCGACCTCGGCCCCGGCGCTGCGCAATCCGTACTTCACGACACCGGTCGACCCAAGTGTGCCTGATATGACCCTGAAAAATCACATCGAGCGGGGCGTCAAGGTTGCCGCATGCGACATGGCGATTCATTACTACAGTGGTCAGATCGCGAAGGCGCAGGGCTTCGAGCACGAAGACGTCAAAAGAGAATGGATGGAAGCGACATTGCCAAAAATCACCCATGCGCCGTCCGGCGTAGTGGCGTGTCAAGGGGCGGTCGCGAAGGGTTGTGCGTACATCTTTGCCGGGTGAACTAAGGTGTGGAAACAATTCGTTTCGACCGGAGATTTGGTGGCGAATCGGGGATTTTACGGCTTGACTTGAGTCGCGCGGGGATGGATGAGCGCACGGCGAGACGCCGTGCGCTTCGACGCATGGCGCAGCCACTTCGACGCATGGCGCAGCCACTTCGACGCATGGCGCAGCTGCTTCGATGCACGGCGCAACTGTTGCTCATCCTGGTTGCCGCCAGCGCGCTGCCCGGTTGGTCGTTGTCGGCGCTCGCACGTCCGACGATAGATGAACTGAAAGCGCGTGCCGTGCTCGACGACTACGAGGCCAATGTCGTCTTCGGTTACAACATCGTGATGCAGACCAACAAGTACGCCGGCCGGTATGCTGGCAGCGCCTTGAGCTGCACCAGTTGTCACCTGCAAGGCGGGACCCGGCCCGACGGGTTTCCGCTCAACGTCGCCGGGGTCTACCCCAAGTGGCGCACAAAAAACGGCGTGCGCAACGGCATCGGGATGCGCATCCGTGACTGCTTTCTTTACAGCCTGAACGGCATCATGCCGCCGGAAGAGGCCCCGGAGGTTCTGGCGGTCGCGGCTTACATCAGCTTTCTCTCCGAGGGCGAAGTCATTGGCCGGCCGCCGAAGGGGGCGGGCGTGCCCACGTTGCCCGACACCGGCGCCGATCCGAATCCGGCGCGTGGTCAGGCCGTCTACCAGCGCGAATGCGTCGTTTGCCACGGTGCAAAGGGCGAGGGCCAGGGCGCGATTCCGGCCGTCTGGGGGCTGAACTCCTTCAACGCCGGTGCGGGGCTCAGCAACGTTCCGAAACTGGCCGGATTCATCTGGGCCAACATGCCGATGGGCAACGAGCGCAGTTTGACTCACCAGGAGGCACTGGATGTGGCGGCGTTTATCAATCTCCAATATCGTGCGTTCGATCCGCGTGAGGGGCGCCTGAAGAAACTAGCAGAGAAAATTTATCATCGCCTTGCGTTGCTGTTCGCGAAGGCGAATCCGTGATGGTGTTCGCGGGACCGCGATGAGCCTGTTGCGCGAAATGCTGC
>JANMXI010000036.1:0-1840 GCA_031394735.1 Pseudomonadota bacterium
GATTGGTGGCCCGTGGGTATCACGTCATGAATCTGGATGCTCGCGGCCATGGCGAAAGTCAGTGGGCAGCAGACGGGGACTATTCGCTTGACACTTTGGTTGGAGATTTGAAGCGCGTCGTTGAAACCCTGGCCTCGCGACCAGCATTGGTGGGTGCATCGTTAGGCGGTGCCACAGCTTTGCTTCTAGCTGCAATGCAACCGCAGCGTGTAGCGGCGTTGATTTTGGTTGACGTTGTCCCCGAGGTCAACCCGGTGGGTGCGATCCGGATACGGAATTTTATGCGCAGCGGCCTTCGGGGCTTTGCCACCCTCGATGATGCCGCAGACGCAGTGGCACTTTATAACCCGCTTCGGCCACGACCCGAGAGTTCCGCGGGGCTGTTCAAAAATTTGCGGACGGGCGGGGATGGCCGATTGTACTGGCATTGGGATCCGCTTTTTCTGGACGCCCCGCAAGTTGCACAACCTGCAATGATCGCCGCGAGGCTCATTTGGGCAGCCGAACGAGTTCGCATTCCGACCTTGCTCGTTAGAGGGACACAAAGTGACATCGTCACAGATGCAGCGGTAACTGATTTTCGCGGTCACTTGTCGCAGCTTGAGGTGATTGATGTTAGTGGGGCGAGTCACATGGTGGTCGGGCATAGCAACGATGCCTTTAACGAGGGGATATTCGGCTTTTTGCATCGCCACTTGCCGCCCGAAATAAATAGAGAGAGTTAGCGAGTACTTCGTCATTTGTCCACGTTGTAGGCGGATTGCAATTGGAGGTGAATAGCCTATGAAACCTATCGACATCGATCCCGCTGCCGCCGGAACGGACGCCGTCATTATTTCGGCGATGAAGGAGACCTTTTCCGCCAGCGTGAATCGTTTCTGCGTGAGGGAACGCCGTCCGAGGCCGTGCGCCGAAACCGCATTGACCGCGCCATAGGCCTATTGCTTACCCACCAGAAGGCGCTGTCGGTGGCGCTCGATGAAGACTTCGCGGGCCGCGCCTGCGAGCAGACGGTAATTCTCGACATGTACGCTGCAATCGAGCAATTGAAGTACTGCCGCCGGAACTTACATCGGTGGATGCGACCTGAACGCCATCGAGCCAACTGTCCAGGGAATCTTCTCGGCGCACGGGCGGAAATTCACCACCAGCCGAAAGGCGTTGTTGCCAACATCTGTGCCTGGAATTTCCCCGTGCATATCGCCTTTGGTCCGCTTGCCGCGATGCTTGCGGCAGGGAATCGCGTCATTATTAAACGTTCCGAGCTGACGCCGCGAACAGCGGAACTTTGTCGTCGATTGATCGCAGACGTATTTGACGAGACGGAGGTCAGTGCGTTCGCTGGTGGTTTAGCCGTCGCGTCCCACATGATGGCCCTCTACATAGTCCATCACATCGAACCCGGTTCCGATCACCTCTTCATCCATGCATACGCCGTGTACGTACGGAACCGGGAAGCTCGCTTTTCCAAGGGCTTGCATGACCTGCGCTTCTCTTTCTATCGCGTGCGCACCCTTCAGAATCTTTCCTGGAGGCTTGCGTCGCAGCACATAGGCCTTGCTCGGCGTACTCAGCTTGTAAGTGGGATTCGATTGGCCGCCTCTGAATTTCTCCACCGCGAGCGGCCTCGAGTATCCAGTCACGCACGCCAACATCCACTGCTCAAGCCGCTTCTCATCGAACCAGTGAGTGCCCCTAACGGCTGTCGTGCCACCAAACCTTACCGCGGTGCTCATCCCTGGGCCCTCGGAACGCGGAATACCTGCTCAGCGAGTTATTCGGTGATCGCGCTAACTATGCCGCGCGAAGCTCCGGTGACTGCAGCCACGCGGCGGGTCAG
>JANMXI010000037.1:0-7681 GCA_031394735.1 Pseudomonadota bacterium
CCTGCGCGATCAGGCGCTGGCGGCAACGAACCTGCTCAACCTCGAGCAGTTCGGACCGCCAGTGCTGCCCGTGTACGTGGAACCGAAGCAACCTTTGCTCGACAAGGACAAGAAGCCGGTCAAGATCGAGAAGGACCGCGCGTCACCGATCGTCGAAGCACATCGACGGTCTATCTACCTGCGTGTCGAGCGCAAAAACATCAACCCGACGTTCGAGACATTCGATCACGCCGCGAGGATCGTCGCCTCCTCACAACGCGGACGGACGAACACCCCGCTGCAGGCGCTCGCGGTGATGAACGAGACCGAGTTCGTGGAGGCGACCAATGCCCTGGCGAGCGAGATGGCGACGGTGAGCGGTGGTTCCACGGCGCAGCTGCGCTGGGCTTTTCGAACGGTGCTGGCCCGCGATCCCTCGGACGCCGAGTTGTCCACCCTGCGCGACTACTATCGCGCGTCGACAGCCGCGCACGTAGACGGCGACGTGACCGCGCGTCGCCTGACCGCAAACGTCATCCTGAATCTTGATGCCGCGCTGACCAAGGAGTAGCCTGATGAACCGGAAAGAAATCCAGTCGCGACGCCGTTTCCTGCGCGAATCCGCCGTAGGGCTCGGCGCCCTCGCCGTCGCCGGCTCGATGAGCCGCGACCTGTGGGCGAATTCCGCGCCGCTCGAGCGCGGCGCCGTGGCAAACGAGCTGCTTCCGCACTTTGCGCCGCGTATCAAGCGTGTCATCCACATCAACTTGCCGGGTGCGCCCTCGCAGCTCGAACTGTTCGATTACAAACCGATGCTCGAGAAGTTGCATGGCGAGGCGTGCCCCGAATCGTTCCTCAAGGGGAAAGTGTTCCTCGCCGTCTCACCCGAATCGCGTCCGCGCGTTCTGGGCCCGCAGTTCAAGTTCGCGCAGCACGGCCAGTCGCGCGCCTGGGTTTCGGAATTGCTGCCGCACTTCAGCAACGTGGTCGATGACGTCACCTTCTTGAAGGCGGTGAAGACCGACGAATTCAATCACGGCCCCGCGGAGCTGATGATGCTCAGCGGGAATGCGCGCGCTGGACGACCGACGCTCGGTGCTTGGTCCGTGTTTGCGCTCGGCACCGAAAACCAGAACTTGCCGGGATATGTCGTGCTGACATCCGGCGACGCGAATGGCGTTCTCTCGAAGGACGCTTACGGCGCAGGCTTTCTGCCATCGGCCAACCAGGGCGTTCGACTGCGCGCATCGGGAGATCCGGTGCTGAACCTGTCCAATCCAGAAGGCTTCACGCCGACCGATCGCGAGGCTTCGGTCGCGGCGATCAATCGCCTCAACTCACTCAATCACGGCGCGTTCGGCGATCCGGAAATCCTGGCGCGCATCTCGCAATACCAGCTCGCGAACCGCATGCAGGCCGCGGTGCCGGAGGCCGTGGACGTCTGGAGGGAACCGCAACACGTGCACGCGCTCTACGGCACGACGCCGAACGAGGCGTCGTTCGCCAACAATTGCCTGCTCGCGCGCCGGCTCATCGAGCGCGGCGTGCGTTACGTTCAGCTCAACGATAACGCCGGCTGGGATCATCACAGCAAGATCCGCTCGGGCCTCGCCAAGCTGTGTCCCAAGATCGATCAACCAATGGCCGCGTTGGTTTTCGATCTCAAGCAGCGCGGCTTGCTGGAGGACACCTTGGTTCTTTGGGCCGGCGAGTTCGGCCGCACGCCCGTGAGCGAGGGCGGCAACTTCGACCTCGACCTCGTCGGGCGCGATCACCACTCGTATGCCAACACCATCTGGATGGCCGGCGGCGGTCTCAAAGCCGGCACGACTTACGGCGAGACCGATGAACTCGGCTTCGACCCGGTAAGCGGCGCGGTCCACGTACACGACGTGCATGCGACCGTGCTGCGATTGCTCGGCTTCGATCATGAGCGGCTCACATTCGCCTTCCAGGGTCGCGACTATCGGCTGACCGACGTCGCCGGCAAGATCATCAAGCCCGTCCTTGTCTGAGCCGGTCTCACGCTATTCACGGTCGATGATCGCCATCCATTGGTTGACGGCGGCCGTACTGACGCTGGCCGTCGTGCTGGGATGGCGGATGTCGGACGCTGGCGGCTCTGAACGCGAGAGTCTGCTGGCGGCGCATATGTCGGTTGGCATGGGCATTTTGCTGCTCACGATCGCGCGCATCGCCACGCGTGTGCGGGGCCCGCGACCGCCGCCCACCGGAGCACGCTGGGAGCAATGCGCGGCGTCGGTTACGCACATGGCGTTCTACTTCGCCCTCATCGTCATTCCCCTCCTTGGGTGGTTGATCGTCAGCGTCTCGTCGGGTACGTCGAACCATGTGTTTGGGTTCCTGCCACTACCCGCGCTGCCCGGCGTCGCAGGCCGCAGCGCCTTCGGCGCGTTTGCAGAGAACACGCATCGCCTGCTGGCGTATGGCCTGTGCGTCGTCGTCGTGCTGCACACCGCGGCTGCGGTAAAACATCACCTCGCGGATCCTTCGTCGGGTCTGACGCGCATCCTGCCCGGCGCACGGCGCCTATGGGGATGGCGCATGGTCAGTCTGGCGGCGGCCCTGACTCTGACGTTCACCTTCGCAAGTGGATTTGCCGATGCATGGTTGCCGAATTCGCTTCGCCTCGCACACGCGCCCGAAGCGTCGAGCAACGCCGGCATCGATCCGCGCAGGGCGCACGTGTTCGCTACCGTCCAACCGATCTTCATAGACAAATGCAGCAACTGCCATGGATCGCGCTCGAGTAAAGGCGGCCTCCGCCTGGATACGTTTGCGGCGCTGACGCAGGGTGGCGAAGGTGGCAAGGTCATAGTCCCGGTCAAGGCGGACGAGAGCGAACTCATTCGCCGCATCATGCTGTCGCCGTCACACAAGGACGCCATGCCGCCAGCTGGCAAGCCGCCACTGACACCGGCGGAAAGCCAGTTGTTGTTGTGGTGGGTCGGCAGCGGGGCCGACGACTCCACCACGATCCTGGCGGCCAATCCACCCTTGCTCATTCAATCGATCCTCACGGAACTCGGCGTCAGTTCTGAATCGCCGGCGCTGGCAAAACAAGTGGGTCGCCCGGACTCGCGCGTACTCGACGCCCTTCGCGACAAATTCCGCGTTCAGATCTTGTATTCGGGTAATGGCCTGATGCAGGCGGAAGCACGGTTCGACCAGAAAGAATTGCGGCCGATTTCGCTCGAACCGTTGGCGGCAATCGCGGACCAACTCGTGCTGCTCGACCTCTCGGGAGCGCGGATTTCCGGACGGGAGATTAGCGAACTCTCGAAGCTGCACAATCTGCAGCGGCTCAATTTGGCCAAGACGGCAACCGACGACGCTAGCCTAAATGAGCTTGGAGATTTGCCTTATCTCGAGGTGTTAAACCTCTACGAGACGAAGGTGACGGATGCGTCGTTGGCGACGATCGTGCGGCTGCCGTCGTTGGCGACGGTCTATCTCGCTCACACGCAGGTGACGGCCGCAGGGGTGGAAAGACTTCGCCAGGCCCAACCGGGCATCAGAGTGGTCTGGGCGATGCCAGACGAGCTTGCGACCGCGGACGGCGGCCCGCCGACCCCGGCGCCTCGGTCGGTGCCCGGAGGCACCGCCTGTCAGTGAGTTGGCGGAGCTGACGGGACTCGAACCCACGACCCCCACCGTTACAGGCCAGTGGTCGTTGCGCAGTCAGCGGATGGCGCGCGACTGGTGTAGGGCTTGGCGCGCGCCCTCGGCATAGAACGCGACTAGCTCGGACGCCCGGCAAACCGTGATCTTTCAATCAGTGGCGAACCCATTGTCGGTTCGCCCTCTGCGTCGCGGTCATGGCGCGTCATTGTCTCTTGAGTGTCGCCAAAGGACCCTTTATTGAACTTCTTGCCTCGGCGGTTCCAGATTCTGCTCATCCAACGCGCTGCGTCGTGCACGAGGAAGCGACCATAGTGCCTGCGCACGGTCTCTTCCATGTCATGCAGGGCTAGCGCGGCAGCAAGGTAACCGCCAGTTTCTTTCACGAGAGCGGTAGCAACGATGTGTCGCATAGAATGAATTCGGAAGCCGATCGTCTCTGGCAAATACTTGGCCGTGATTCGTTGAAACTCGCTAGACAAGTGTAAGCGTCCGGTCTTGGCATGTTTAGGAGTGACGCATCTGCGTACGATGATCCGGGCTTAACGCGGAACGGTGTAAATGTCCGCTTGGAGCTCAGATGGACACATCGCGCAAGGGTGGATCCGAGGAAGTTAGGGACAATGAGCCGGTCGGCCGCCGGATGCGCACACTTGAGGAGAAGCTGCGGATTGTCGCCGAGCCGATGCAGCCGGGCGTGTCGGTCGCGGCGGTGGCACGCAAGCACGGCGTGAACGCGAACCTTCTATTCGGGTGGTGCCGACTGCGGCGTCGCGGATTGCTCGGCCCGCCAGGCCCGTCGATGCCACCGTTGCTGCCGGTCACGATCACGATGCCGACGGTGACGGCAACGCGCCGAGCGAACCGCGAGGTGGCGAAGGCGAAGGCCCCGAAGCGCGCGGCCCACATGAGGGATATCTTGAAGTCGTGCTGCCCGACGAGCCGCGGCTGCGTCTTTACGGCGAGGCGCAGCGCGCGGTGCTTGCGCGCCTGCTGGAGTGGATGCCGCGTCGATGATCGCGTTGCCCTCGGGGGTGCGGGTGTGGCTGGCCGCGGGCACGACCGACATTCGCAAGGGCTTCGACGAGCTCGGCGCAACGGTGCAGATGAAGCTCGAGGAGGATCCGTTCTCGGGGCAGCTGTTCGTGTTCAGCGGCCGGGCCGGCGATCGGGTGAAGATCCTGTGGTGGAGTGGCGATGGGATGTGACGAGCCAGTAGGTGCGACGGTCTTAATCCAAGAGTCGCCGAATGGGCTCGTCAGCCATTCCTAAATATTTCATACATAGATATATGAATCCGTACGCTCAATTGTAAGCGCTCGATCTTCCACACCCTGCCCCGAAGGGGGATAGCCTGTTAAAGATGCCGCCGGATTACAACCGAGGGGCGGCGGGAAGATGAGCAACGAGGAACGGGAATCGCAGGCGTTGGTGTGGCTGGAGAGATTACGGGAGGCGGTGGCGGCGAAGCAGTCTCTGGTCGAGTATTGCCGGCGACATGGATTGAGGCCGGGGGAAGCGTACCAGTGGAAGAGGAACCTGCGCGGCGCCGGGCGATGGCCGCCTACTTCAGAAACGGCAAACACCAATCGATCAACCGTGGTAGCGCAGTCGGGGCCGCCGCGATTTGCGCGCGTGCGCATTGTGCCGGAGGATCGTACGGTGTCGGCGTCTCTGCATCTGCAATTGCATCTGGCGAACGGCCGTCGAGCCGAATTGGTATTGAGCGATGAACGGCAACTACCGCGAGTGCTCGAACTGCTGGAACAGCCCTCATGATGCGCCCCGATGCGCATGCCGCGGTGTACGTGTGCGTGAGCCCGGTGGACATGCGCAAGCAAGCCGCGACCCTAGCGTTGATCGTGGAGCAGACGTTGAAGCGCAATATCTTTGAGCCTGCGCTGTACATCTTCAGCAATGAGCGGCGCGACCGGATCAAGATCGTTTACTGGCAACGCAACGGTCTGTGTCTGTGGAGCAAGCGGCTCGAAGGCCGCGATCGGTTTATCTTCCCGCGCCAGATCGAAGGCGAGGCGGTGATGATCCGTGGTGCACAGTTGGAGGAGTTGCTCGAGGGCTTTGATGTGTGGCGGCAGGGTCATCGAGAGATCTTCATGCGTCGCGTGGGATGATCGAAAGCCTATAAATATAGGCATTTAATCGTGCACTGAAGATCTTGACATGCGATAATAATCGCATGTTGGAAAGCACCTGCGCTGCGCTCAACGATGCCATGGATGGCGCGGCACGCATTGCGTTGCTGGAAAGCGAGAACCAGAAATTGCGCACCGATGCTGCGCATCGCGAGCGCCGGATCCGGATCCTGGAGGAGGCGCTGCGGATACTGCAGGCGGATCGGTACGGGGCGAGCCGGGAAAGGCTCCACGTAGCCCCGGGCCAGAGCGAACTGTTCAACGAAGCCGAGACCCTGGTGGAACTCAGCGAGGTGCTGGGCGCCGAGGTGAGCCTGAAGGCCACGCCGCAGCGGCAGGATAAACCCGCCGGCGCGAAGCCCGGCCGCAAAGCGCTCGCCGCCCACCTGCCGCGGGTCCAAGTGGTCCATGCTATCCCGGAGAACGAGCGGCAGTGTGCGTGCGGCAGCATGCTTACGGAAATCGGCAGCGAAACCTCCGAGCAACTCGATTACGTCGCGGCGAAAATCCAGGTGCTGCAGCACGTGCGCAAGAAGTACGCCTGCCCTGGCTGTGAGCAATGCATAAAGACCGCGCCGTTGCCGGCGCAGATCCTACCGCGCACCAATGCGGCGCCGGGACTGCTGGCGCATCTGGTCACCAGCAAATACGTCGATGCACTGCCGCTGTACCGGCAGGAGGTAATCTTTGCCCGCTACGGAGTCGATCTGCCGCGCGCAACGCAGGCCGCCTGGGTCATCGCGCTGGCCGAACGGATCCAGCCGCTGATCAACCTGATGGATGAACGGCTGCGCGGCATTGGCTATATCCGCATCGATGAGACACCGGTCCAGGTCATCAACAGCGAAAAAGCAGCCACTTCCGATCACTGGATGTGGATCCGGGTCGCCGGCCGGCCGCGCCAACGGATCATCCTGTTCGACTACGATGCCAGCCGCAGTAGCGAGGCAGCCGCCCGGCTGCTGGAGGGTGCACACGGGACAATCCAAAGCGATGGCTATGGCGCCTATGATCAGGTGGCCAAGCAATATGCACTGATCCACTGTGGTTGCTTCGCCCATGCGCGGCGTCGCTTCTTCGAGGCGATCAAGGCGTTGCCGAAGAAGGAACAGAAGATCCCGACCGCGGCGCACGAAGCGGTGCGCCGCATCGATGAGCTGTACAAGATCGAGCGCGAAGCGGCCGCGCTCGGCGATGCCGAGCGCTTGGCGGTGCGACAGGAAAGAGCCCTGCCATTACTCGAATCGCTACACACCTGGGCGAGTGATCTACAGCAGCAAACCCTGGCCTCCGGCAAACTCGGTGAGGCGCTCGGATATCTGCTCAAGCAATGGCCCAAGCTGGTCCGCTATGCCGCGGACGGCCAAGTCGCCATCGATACGAACGTTGCTGAAAACGCAATCCGCCCGTTCGCACTCGGGCGCCGCAACTGGTTGTTCGCCGATACCGTCAACGGCGCCAAGGCCAGTGCCAGCCTTTACAGCCTCGTTCAAACCGCGCGCGCCAACGAACTGGAACCCTACGCATACCTGTGCCGACTGTTCGCCGAGCTGCCGGCGGCGCAAACCGTCGAACAGATCGAAGCGCTACTGCCCTTTAACCTCAGGCCACAAAACTGACAAGAGTGCGGAAGATCGAGCGCTTACGCAGGAATCGAGTTCGCGGCTAAGTCATTGAGCCGGCTGATTGGACGGCATTTTGGGGGAGATGTTACCCCGAAACCTACCCGAACTTGGAGACGACCCTGGTTCCGCCCAATAGTGTTGACACTCCCGGTTGGCGAGTTGCAGACCGCAGCAAGCATCCATTTCCAACGAACATTAAACGGCCGATTCAACCGTTCATCCCCGGATGTCGCTGCACGTCACCGGTCATAGACTGCGTCATTGACGCATAGTACGCCATTG
>JANMXI010000038.1:0-6970 GCA_031394735.1 Pseudomonadota bacterium
CACGAACATCGTCGTCAATCCGAGCAAGAATCGATCCAATGTGGTCAGCGGCGGGGCGCGGCGGCGGGAACGGCCGCTGAGAATCAGCTGGTGCTTGAGCAAGAGGGATTCTGCGATGACGCCGCGGCGCGCGAGCTTGGCCAGGGTGACCATCAAATGTACGGCGAGGAAAAACACGTCACGCATCGTTGAGTCAGGCTACCAGGGATATCGGTCAGCACAAGACTGCCCGATTACGGTGTGTCACGCTATGATTGCCGAATTCGCACCCCACAGCCGGATCGAATACCAACTGTTGAGGTTCAGATCGTGGCTGCGACAAAACTCAGCAAAGCTGACTCCGCACTCCTGCGCCTGCTTCACGTACTCCAAACATTTTTGCTGCCGCTCCGTTATGCCCGCCATCCTCGCTCTCCCCTCTACGCGGCACATCGCCGCCGACGGAAAGTGTGGCTGCATCAGCCTTGCCTGAATAGAATGTGGTTACTGGAGTGCACACGCACTCATTGAAACTGCTGGTTGAGAGTGCGGCGAACAATATCGTTGGTCATAATCGCTACACGACGCCGCTGATGACCAGTCGATCAGCTGACGTGCGAAATTACTTTGAGCAAGCGCCGCCGCGCCAGTCCAACGTTTCAATATTAGATTGTAGCGGCCGAAGGGACTCGTCCGCGCGATTCCGCAAAACAACTGAAAACGCTCCTATTTCGAACGACCGCATAGGTTGTCCGCCCAGACACATCGGCTTCGATTGCGCGTGGCCGGCGGCAATCGCAGCGATCCCCGACGAAAGCATCTCAAGTTCGGCAGGCTCTAACGCCCGCTCGGAATGGGCCTCATAAGCGCGTCCGTTGGCCGGCAGCAGACTTCTCACGTGTCGCAGCGAGGCGGACATCTCCTGGATATCCGAACCCGGCACATTGCACAGAGTCACTAACCGGTTGATGAGATCGCCTGTAAACGCGCGTTTTGCATGCCGTTCAACCAACGTCACTGAATCTGGCGTGTGGCCCGGCGTGCTGATCATAAGGACCTTGCGCTTTCCCAGATCGACCTCCTCGCCATCGCGAATCCACCGATCCACATGAAATGCGGCGGTCGACTGGAGCATGTGTTGCGAGGGCGATTCCACGAAACGTCCTTGATTCACCTGCGCCCGAAGCGATGGATTGTCGAGCAACGCTATCCGTTCAAATTCCTGTATGCGGCCGATGTGATCGAAATGCAGGTGTGACGGCAGCACCAATATCGGGAGTGCCGTCAACGTCTTGACCAGCGCCCGAATGCTGTAAATGCCTGGACCAGTGTCAAACAACAGCGCTTCACGCTCGCCGAGCAATAAGTAGCTTACATTTTGCTGCCAGTATTGAGGCTCCGAAATGGCGAAAGTACGTGCATCGAGGCGAACAACGTGAAACCAGCCGGCCGGGGCTTCGCTCGCGTTCGCGGACGGGATGCCAATTCCGTATACCGCTACTGCAAACAGAAATACTAACAGTCGACGAAGGAAACAACCGAACGAACACCGTGCGCTACGTTGCTTCATGTCCTACCAGCGATACGTTAACGTACCGCCGAACCATCGAGGGGATCCGTAGATACCGAGGACACTGCCGGTGACCGAGGCCGTGGGGGTGCCGTTGATCAAATGGTCCTTGTCGAAAACGTTGTTGACGAAGGCGGACAAACGCCAATGCTGATCGGCCGTGTCGTAGGTCGCGCGAACGTTGGCGACTGCATAAGCGGGTGACATCAGCGCCGGGTCATCCAACAGTTCGACTTTATGATGATCCAGCCACTTCGCGTCTGCTTGCACGGAAAAGGAGCCACCCGAACTGTCCCAGGTTTTGCGCACGTATGCATTTGCAGAATAGCGCGGCGAGAAGGGCAGCTCTTGTCGGGCAAATCGAACATCAAACGTGAGCGGATTGACGTTTTGGATTGGGTCCGTCAACGAACGCAGCCAGGAAAGTCCAGCGCCCACGACCAAGCCATGGGCCGGAGCAGACGTTAGCTCTAGTTCCGCGCCATGCACTTTGGCGTTCACGTTAAAGGTGAACACTGACGCTCCAGCTTGACTGAACACCTGGAGGTTTGAGTAATGATAAAAGAATACGCTTCCGTTCAGCCGAAAGCGATTATCGGCGGAGGTGCTTTTGAAACCAACCTCGTAGTTGGTTAGAATTTCATCGTCGAATATTTCTTGCGGGATTGTCCAACTAGCGGTCGACTGCGCATTGTATCCCCCCGCCTTCGTACCACGCGTGATGCCGGCATAGACGAGCGTCTTGTCGAACGGACGCCAGTCCAACTGAATCTTGCCGGAGGCGTTGCCCTTATTGCGCGTGGTTTTTGCCCCCGGAACCGAGTCGTTATAACCGCTGCCCTGAACGATATCGGGGCTGGTGTATCCGAAGGTATCGCAGCCTGGTCCCGTACACTCGGGGAAAAACTGAAACCGCTTTCGATCCTGGGTCCACCGGATTCCCGTTGTCAACGTAAGCTTTGGCGTGAAATCGAATTCGTTTTGACCGAACAGTGCCCACGTCGTGTCGCGTAGCGAATACGCATTGTTGACGAGAAGCGCCAGACCATCCGGTGGCGCCTGCTGATAGATGCCGGTCGCCGTCGTGTAGTCTCCGTCGATGACGAGGTAGTACGCGCCCGTCACCCACCGGTCGCGACTATTGGATCCCTCCAAGCGAAACTCCTGAGAGGCATTCCAAGCCCGCACTGTCTGGCCGAAGTAAAAGGAATTGAGTGGCGTTCCGTCATCATCTTCCGGACCATAGTCCTTCTTGAGGTTTTCATAGTTCGTCACCGAAGTGAGCTTGAGGGGATCGAAGTTCCAGGTCATCGTGCCCGTCACGCCCTTATCATCGCGCCGGAACCCCACCCCATCCTGATTCTCGCTAATACGATAGGGATTGCCTGTGTACGGAACATTAGCAAGGCAGCCCACAGATCCGGACATACCGACCATGCCGAAGTACGATTGGCAAAACGCATCATGAGCCGCCGGGTCTCCGCCTACAGCAAGACCTGTCTGCGGATCAATGGACACCGGGATCGGCACATAAGGCACCGTAGTCACTCGTTCCCGATTGGCACGCAAGCTTAGGAGAAATTCCGACGTATCATTTGGAAGAAAGCGCAATTGCGCGCGCACATTTTTGCTATTCGCGTCGCCTTTATCCGGACCGGCATTGTTCTTAAAAATTCCATCGTGTTTCACTGACGAAAATGACACTCGTGCCTGCAGTCGATCCGTCAATGGTCCGCTGACCGCCCCTTCGACTTGAAAAAGACCGAACTGAGCGGCAGTTACATCGACATAACCTTCCGGCTTTGCACTGGGTGTTGCCGTAATCAGTTGCACCACACCACCGGTGGCGTTGCGACCAAACAGGGTGCCCTGAGGTCCCCGCAGGACCTCGACGCGCTCCAGATCAAACATGCTCATCCCGATTGCAGCCAGGTATGGCACGTAGGCTCCGTCGAGGAAAACGGCAACCGGTGATTCTTCGTGATCAGCAAAATCGATCTGACTGACACTGCGCACGGAAAACGTCGTGATGATAGGGTTGTTGTAATCAGCAACCATGAGGCCGGGCGTTTGAGCTCCCAACTGACTTGTCGCGTTTACACCGAGTTGACGCAACTGCTCGCCGCTGAACGCCGCCACCGAGATTCCGACAGATTGAATGTCCTGTTCGCGTTTTTGGGCGGTGACGATCACTTCCGCCAGCACATCGGCCAGACGGTTCGTCTCCTGCGCGATGAGCACCGTCGCCCCAAACAGACCTGCGGTAAATGCCATCAAGCGCTTGAACTGAATCTTCATTGAACTATCCCCTATGGACAAGACCCAGAATCTGCTTCTCGGCAATGGAGATATGACCAGCAATAGTGTCTCCGGTCACCAGTTTACAGAGCTTCCAGGAAATTCTTATTCAGCGCAAATTTAATTAAGGCTTCGCGGTTCCCGGAAATCGAAGGCCGGGGCACGGGTCTTTTCCTGGCCCTCACCCATTACCAATGGACCCGCATTTGTGGAGGAATGCGATGGAGGCGCGTTGCCAAATTGTATGCGCATACCTCGCTGAGCAGGCTGACAGCCGCCAGCGGAATTTGCGGACGACCGATTGGGCTCCTCACATGCGAGCGCCATGGGCAGTCGCAGTGATAGCTTGGCTGGCGCGAAGCCTGCGGCGCGAGGATTGCCATTACGAGAGGGTATAGAGTGAGGACGCTGGAGAACGCTTGAAGGCCTGCAGAATCTCAGCGACAATCAAATCGTTCGGTCATCCGAAGTGGTCAACTGAACATCAGTACAATCGAGCCAAGACTCACGACTCATGCACCACGTCCTGGGTCACGATCGGGAATTCCTTATGCGGAGCAATTTCTTGCCGATTCCAACGAAGCCCGCGCGCGCTCGTCTGGTTCCCGAGACCCGCGTGGCATTAATTCTGGAAACTGCTCTGGGCTTGTTTGCGCGGCAAGACTACGGATCGGTGACGACCCGGGACATTGCCAAGGCATGTGGCGTCAACGTTGCGCTGATTTACTACTATTTCAGCAACAAGGAAGGGCTGTTCCGTGCGGTTATTCAGCACGCCATGGACAATGCGTACCGGACGTACGCAACCCGTATCCGCGGCGCAACCGATTCCGCGCAAGAAATTGTCGAGTGGTTTCAAGTAAATATAGATCAGTTTACCTCGCTCAAGAAGATGGCACAGGTGATTGTCGCGTACAACAGCACAGGCACACTGATTCCGGAGGTGGACTCACTGATCAAGGGAATTTATCGCGATGAGAAGCGACTCCTCCGTGCGTGCATTCGACGTGGGATCGAGGCAGGGCTGTTCCGATCGGTTGACCCTGCTGCGACCGCAACGTTCATTTCGACGCAACTCGACGGAGTTTTTTTCGTCTCGATGACCCGGCCCGAGACAGATGTAACGCCGATTCTGCATTCCGCGCGGGATCTGATTCTCGACTATTTGGTCAAAGGCCGACATTCGCTCGCACGCGGCAGTGCTAACGTTCCTCTCAGACGCGTGCGCTCGCGGAAATGAAACGGCGGACGAAGATACCCAGCGCGCCGATCAAGACCGCCATCACGACAACTGCCCAATTCTGATACTAAGGCGCTGAAGGTGAGCGCGGCCATCCGATGTTGATCGTTTCGAACACGATCCAGGCCGCAGCAGCATAGATCACCGGACCTGTCATGACGCCGAGGTGGAACGGGCCGTTCTGCCAGGTACCCCGCAGCCAGACAATTAGTGCGGCGATAAGTGGGAACGCGAACGCGATGTAGAAGCCAGCGGTCGTAAATGCCACTAGAGTCGAGTAGATGTTGGTCAGGCTGAAGAGCAAGATTCCAGAGGCCATCACTGATGTGAGGATAATAGCGTTGATCGGTAGTTTGTCGTCGTCGGAGAGCTTCTTGAGCCAGCCAGAGCAAGGAAGGGCGTTGTTCCTAGCAAATGCCCAAATTACGCGCGATACGGAGGCTTGCGTACCGAGCAGGCATGCCACGAAGCCGACCATAAACAGGGCAAGCATCGCCTTAAAACCAAGCACCCCGAAGTAGTGTGTAAGCGTGAGCGCAACTGGATCGCTGTCCTCCGTCAGCGTGGCGAGAATCTCGTCCGGAATGGCAAGGATCAAGGAGAGCGCTGAGAAGGAAACGACTGCCGCGACACTGACCAGCGACCAGATCATCGCCCGTGGAATCGCCCATTGTGGGTTCTTGACCTCCTCCGCGACGGACCCGGCGCTCTCGAAGCCGAGCAACGCCCATCCGGCAATAGCCACGGCCATGGCAATCGGCTGATGGAACAGGTCGGACTGTGCTACGGCCCGATGAGTCGGTCCCGAAAGCAGGAATGCGAAGGAATGATGGCGATGGAAGAGGAGAAGGAAGATGCCGACCCCGACGGAGGCGATGATCTCTGCCCCAATGCAGAGCGCAACGATTGCATTCAGGATGAACCGGCCATGGGTATTACCCCAAGTTGCGAAGACCAGTAAACCCGCCGACAGTGAAATTGTGACCGCAGGCGAATTTGGGTCGAGGCCGAGGAGTTGGGCAAGGAAGTGCGAACCGGCGAGCGCGACCGCCCCCATCGAAATTGGCAGTGCCCACACATACGCCCAGCCCGCGAACCACGCGTAGCGGGGGCCAATCAGTTTACCCGACCACTGGTAGATGCTGCCCTCGTAAGGATATCGGGAGGAAAGCATGCCGAAAACGAGTGCGACGAGGATCTGGCCTGTGAGAACCAGCGGGAATGCGAACCAGAACGAAGGCCCGGCGGTCGCAAGACCGAGTCCGAGGATAGAATAGAGACCGACGATCGGCGAGATAAAGCCGAATGCGAGGGCGAACGCAGTTGCAAGGCTAAACTCCCTGCGCAGCACATCCGGTCGGCCCTGCTCGTCGCCAAAGGACGTTCCTGCGGCTTCGCCCGGGACCCCAGGTCCTCGGTTGCCAACTCCGGACTCTGATGACAGCGCCACTCGGGTCACGCCGACCCTGAAGGGCCCATCGGAATTTCCGGCCAATCCTCCTCGCGTGCACTCTGAAGAAGCGCTGAAAAATCCTCTATCAGTGCCTCCGCCATGACCCTGCCGTCCTCGGCGGTCGCCTCCGTCGGCCGGCCGACGACGCCAGTGGGCGTCGTTCTCGTCATGTCGTAGGACCAGATTCGACCCGGGGTGACGTCAGCGACGTCGAAGGCTGAATCCGGGCGAACCAGTTCTGGTGCGGCGTGCATGAGCAGCGAGGTTTCCCCGCGGTTGGCGTGCACGTCGGCGCCATCCCTGCAGTACAGCGCAGTGACGCGCGGCGACACCTCCCATATCCCGATTTGCCGAAACCGCGCGTGCGGCGCCTCGTAACGCAGTTGCAGCACGGCGCTGCCGAGTGACGGCGCGTTGGTCGCGTGGCCCG
>JANMXI010000039.1:0-3963 GCA_031394735.1 Pseudomonadota bacterium
GTTCAGGCGAAACGCCGGTGCAGGTGCTGCTCTCGGGCAATGCGTATCACATGATGAACGAGGGCGTGAAAATAAACATCGTCGTGCCGAAGGAAGGGGCCATCATCGGCATTGATACCGTGGGGATTAACAAAGGCACCAAGAAGCTCGACCTCGCGTACAAATTCATTAACATTGCCCTTGATCCCGCGACGCAGACACTGGTGGCCAACAAGCAAAAGATGGGGCCGGTGAGTCCGCAGGCCAAGGTGGACCCGGCGGTCGCCAGGCTGCCGGGCATGTTCACCACGGCGCAGCAGTGGAAGGAGCAGGCCATCGTCATCGACCACAAGCAGCGCTCCGAGCTGCTCGGCGACTGGCGCAAGTGGTTTACCGAAAACCTGATCGCCCGCTGAACGGGCGGTCCGGCGGACTTTCGACAGCGTGATGCCGGGCCGGCGGCCGGCGTACTTTGCGTGGTTCATCCTGCCCGCGGTGTTCCTTGCCGTGGCACTGGCCGCGTCGCTCGCGTCGCTGTTCCAGTACAGCTTCCGGGAATACATACCCGGGTCGATCCAGGTCGGCGGATTCACGCTAGGCAATTTCGGACGCATGGGCAGCTGGGTCTATCTGAATGTGTTCATCGACAGCCTGCTGCTGTCGGCGTGCACGGCAGTCGCCAACCTCGTCCTCGGCTATCCGCTGGCCTATGCGCTCGTGCGATCCAAATCGAGCCTGCTCAAATCCACGATCCTGGTAACGACAATTGTGCCGATGTTCACGGGCGACATCGTGCGAACCTACTCGTGGCTGGTGGTGCTGGGGAAGAACGGTTTCATCAACGGCACGCTCAAAGCGGCGGGGGTGATAGACACGCCGCTGGATCTGCTCTACACGCCCCTGGGCGTAACCATTGCGCTGGTCCAGTATTCGCTTCCGGTCATGGTGATCATCCTGGCCGCGGCGATCAGCCACATCGACGTAGCCTACGAGAAAGCCGCCGCAAGCCTGGGCGCCGGTCCGCTGCACGTCCTGTGGAACGTTACGCTGCCGCTGTCCATGCCGGGCATCCTGTCGGGGTCCGTTACCGTCTTCGCCTGGACCCTTTCCGCATTCGCCACGCCGCAGCTCGTCGGCGGCGGCAAGGTGAACATGATCTCGAACATGGTCTACCAAGTCGGCTTTTCGAACTTCGATTTCCCGTTCGCCGCGGTGCTTAGCATGGTCGCGCTGGGCCTCATTCTCGCGATCCTGTGGTTTATGGGTCGAGGGATGAAGCGACTCGAGCACGTCGGCCTTCACTGATGCGCCGCATCGCATGAAAGCCAAAGCCTTGCGCCTTGTCTACGGCGTCCTGATTGGCGTGACGCTATTCTACGTGACGCTGCCCTCGATTGTGGTGGTCGTCACCGCGTTCAGCGACAAGGCGCTGCTGATGTTCCCGCCCACCGGGTTTTCGCTCAAGTGGTTCGAGCGCGCGCTCACCTACGAGGATTTCAGAAAGGGGATGATCAATGGCGCCATCATTACGGCCTGGGCTTCGGCGATCGCATTGGTGTGCGGCACGCTCGCGGCGTTTGCCATCGAGCGCTTCGAATTCGCCGGCAAGCGCACGCTGGAAGCGGTGCTCCTCTCCCCGTTGGTGATTCCGCACTTCACCCTTGGCATAGCGATGCTCATCGTCGCCTCCGAAATCAGTCTCTCGCGCACCTACACGCTGGTCGTGATCTGCCACGTGATTCTGGTGCTGCCGTTCGTCATGAGGAGCGTCTACGTTTCGCTGAAGAACATCGACCCTGTGCTCGAGCGCGCGGCCGCGAGCCTCGGTGCGTCTCCCTTTACGGTGTTCTTGAAGATCGACCTGCCGCTGCTGGCTCCGGGTCTTGCAGGAGGCTGGCTCTTTGCGGCGATCCTTTCTTTCAATGAATTCACCGCGACGCTGTTCGTTACCGGTCAGCGCACCCAGACACTCCCGGTGGCGATGTACACGTACGTGCGCGAATATGCCGATCCGACCATGGCGGCGCTATCCTCGATACTGATCGTCGCGACGGTGTTGTTCCTGGTGGCAGCCAACCGTTGGCTGGGACTGGAACGCATTCTTTCCATCGAACCTGGCCGTTGAACCTGCAAGGAACAAGAATGGGGAATCCACGCGCACCGCTTTCGGGGCCGGACGTCTGGCTGGGCAAGGACATGGAAAAGCGCACCGACTGGATCCATGTCCTCACGAATGACGAGATCGCCGATCTGCAGCGCGCCATTCAGGCTGTGCGGCAGGCTCGCGCCCAAATGTACGAAGTGACTGTGGCAACCTTCCCGCTGCCGGTACTTTCGCGCCGTTTTAAAGCCATTTCGCACGCCTTGGAGCACGGTTGCGGTGTTGCGAACATCCGCGGGATTCCGACCGACACGTTTTCGGTGGAAGACCTGCGCTGGGTGCTTTGGGGCATCGGCGCCCATTTGGGTACCGCCGTATCGCAGAACAAGATCGGAGAATTTTTCGCCGAGGTGAGGGACTACGGAGAACAACTCGGCAGGCCGGACTCGCGCGGCTACCGCACGGCATCTTCGCTGCGATTCCATACCGACCGGTGCGACGTGGTGGCGCTATTGTGTGCTCGCCAGTGCAAAGAAGGCGGTGAGAGCCGGATCGTGAGCACCCCGGCGATCCACAACGCGATGCTCGAACTGCGGCCGGACCTGCTGGAAGAGCTGTTCGGCCCCTATCATCACAGCCGCCAGAACGAGGAAGTGCCGGGGGAGCTGCCCTATTACGTGAACCCCGTGTTTGGCGTGCACAACGGGCGATTCTCCAGCCAGTATTCGCGTTCCTCCGTCGAATCGGCGCAGAAGTTCAATCGCACGCCGCGGCTGCGCAAGGAGCAGGAGCAAGCCCTTGACCTGCTTGCGGAGCTTGCCGGGGAGCTCTGCCTTCAGACCCGCATGGAACCGGGCGACATCCAGCTGCTGAACAACCACGTCACGTACCACTCGCGTACCGCAATCGTTGACCACGACGAAACGCAGAAGAAGCGCCTTGTCCACAGGTTGTGGCTATCGACGCCCGGGAGCCGGGAACTGCCAGCCGGCTACGAGGTCCTTTGGGGGCCCACCGCGGCAGGCGCCGTACGCGGCGGAGTCACTCCGGCGAACGGATTGCGCGATGTGTCCCAGTGGCGCTCGGCCGCCGCGCAGCGCGGTTAAGAAACAGCGAACAGCGGCAATGAGCGAGACCTTCAGCGTTTCAGTCGAGGGCGTCCTCAAATCCTTCGGCGGTACACCAGCTGTAAACGATGTCTCGCTCAAGGTACGCAAGGGCGAGTTCCTCACGCTGCTCGGGCCTTCGGGGTGCGGCAAGACTACGCTGCTCAACCTGATCGCCGGCTTTCTCGAGCCCGAGCGCGGCGAGATCTTCATTGACGGCGATCCCGTCACCCGCGTGCCGCCCTATCTGCGTTCGATCGGGATGGTGTTCCAGAACTACGCGCTGTTCCCGCACATGACGGTGGCCAAGAACGTCGCGTTCGGCCTGAGGATGCGCAAGGTCTCGGCTGGCGAAATCGCAACTCGCGTGGCTCAGGCATTGGACATGGTTCGCCTGCCCCAAATGGGCGATCGATCGCCACGCCAGCTATCGGGCGGGCAGCAGCAGCGCGTCGCGCTGGCGCGAGCGCTGGTCATCAATCCCAAGGTAGTCCTGCTCGACGAACCGTTTTCAGCGATCGACAAGAATCTGCGGAGTGAAATGCAGGTGGAACTAAAGCAGATCCAGAAACGCGTCGGCATTACGACCATTTTCGTCACCCACGACCAGTCGGAAGCACTCTCCCTCTCGGACCGGATTGCGGTGATGTCGCACGGAAAGATCGAGCAACTTTCGGAACCCGCGCAGCTCTATCGGAATCCGGCTTCAAGCTTCGTGGCGTCGTTCATCGGCGATATCAATCGGCTGCCCTGCATGGTGCGGCCCGGCGAAGGAGC
>JANMXI010000040.1:0-1851 GCA_031394735.1 Pseudomonadota bacterium
GCCCGATCTCGGCAACGAGCACAGCTTCCCCCGATGCAAGCCGCTTCACCGACGGCTGCTCGGAAAATTGAACCAGAAACTTCGCGGCGGCGTCGCGCATCGCGACGATGGTTGCGGCCATCATCGGCTTCTCCGCGGACATGCCGCTGCTCTGCGCCGTACCGTAGCCGGTGAACTGGAAGGAATCGATCAGAGCGCCGGCCGGCGTGTCCAGATTCAAGCGGTATTTGATGGTCACCGCGTAGAATTCCCCGCCCGTATCGCGCGGCGTGATGAACGAATATTGCTCGATACGCGGCTCGATGATGGCCTTGACCGGCGCGCTCGCTCCTTCCGTCGGAAACTTGTCCAGCCGCGTGGTCTTGGTGAAGGCCTGCGCGAACAGGTTGTCGGTCATGCGCACATGCTCTTCACCGAGCGCAATCTTCCAATCCGAACCCCAGCGCGTCTCGCGGTGTTGGAACTTGCGGTATTCAGACGAATAGTAGACGCCGACGTCCATGTCGATGGGTTTGATCAGGGCGCGCGGAATCGCCAGGGCCGGTTTGACCTCAATCGCGCCACAACCCGACACTGCGAGGCCAATGGCCGCGAGGCACAGGAGCATGAAGAATCGAACCTGCATCGAGCTACCCCAGTGGTGGTATGGCCGGCATGCGCCGGTGTCCGCGTGAAGGCGGTAGCCCGACGAAGGCGCCGCCGTTTTGTTCACATATCAATCGCATCAGCGTCGCGTAGCGCCGCGCCGTCTCTTGCGGCTGATCCGGCGGCGTCGGAAATCCGAGCGCATGAATGCGCACCCGACGATCTTTGTTCAGCCGCGCGATTTGGTCAAGGGCCTCCTGGATCGACGGACCGGTGAAATCGTCGCCCAGGTAGTAGATGCTGACCCGTTTGTCACGCGACCAGAAATCATCGATCGCCTGCACCAGGCCTTCGGTGGGCGAGGAATTGCTGTACGTCACCCAATGTTCCAGCGCATCCGAGATCACCTTGCGACGTGCCGGACTGTCGCTCATCCAGCGCGCCGCCGTGCTCGGAAACAGATAGGCGCCCTCATCGTCCATCACTTGAATGCCCTGCAGCTTCGGATACAGGTCGAGGATCTGACGCATGTGCTGCTTCATGTCTTCCCAATGCGTCTCCTGCATGCTGCCGGAGGTATCGATGACGAACACGACATATTCACTGTCAGCGGGAATGCCGGCCATCGGCGCGGAGGTCGGCCGCTTGTAGTTGGCCAGCATCTTGCGTTGATCTTCATTCAACCGCTGATAGGTGGCGACCAATTGCTGTTGCAACAGATTGTTGAACTCCGCGTCCTTCTTGCTGGCGGAGTATTGACCCTCGATGTTGGTGCGATCGCCTGCGAGTCGCGCCAGGCGGCTCTTCTCCTCCGAGACTTGTTCGATACGTCCATGCAGCTCTCGGTTCAGGATTTCGGTCTCGCCGCGAATCTCGTAGATCGCATTTTCCAGCTTCTCCACCTGCCCGCCCAGGTTCTGCTCCGTCCGCTCCAGCACCACCGGCTGTTGCACCTGGGTCAGCACCAGCAGCAGGATGATGGCGCCGAATCCACAGCAGATACAGTCCAGGAAGGACAGGCTGAAGACTTCAGTTTCGCGGCGGCGGCGGCGCATGGATGCGAAGTCAGGGCCAGTCGGCCGAGGGCACGAGGAACGTGCCGCCGGTGGCGTTGGCAAGCCGCCAGAAGGCGGCTGGCGCGGAACTATCGCCCTCCATCGGGAACAACACCGTACTGATATGAGCACCTGCCGGCAACGCTTTGCGTGCCGACTCGAACAGCGACAGACGTTCTTTGGCGCGCACCACATTGCGAACCAACGGTGC
>JANMXI010000041.1:0-2056 GCA_031394735.1 Pseudomonadota bacterium
GGCGCGCAACAACGCCGGCCTCGACAATCGCTCGCTGAACACCGCGCGCCCGGCCTGATGACGCCCGAGCCGCTGCTGCGCTTCCGCGGGCTGCTGCCCTACGAGCCGGCGTGGCACGAGATGCAGCGTTTCACCGACGAGCGCGATGAGACTACGCGTGACGAAATCTGGTTCGTCGAGCATCCACCGGTGTTCACGCTGGGATTGAACGCCGACCCTGCGCATGTGCTGGATGCCGGTGATGTGCCGGTGGTGAAGATCGACCGGGGCGGTCAGGTCACCTATCACGGCCCCGGTCAATTGGTGATCTACCCGCTGCTGAATCTGCGCCGGCACGTGCTGGGCGTGCGGGAGCTGGTGGTGGCGCTGGAAAACGCCGTGATCAATTACCTGGCCGCATTCGGCATCGAGACCGCGGGCCGGCGCGATGCGCCGGGCGTGTATTTCCAGGGACAAAAACTTGCCAGCGTGGGCTTGCGTATCCGTCGCGGCGCCAGCTATCACGGCATGGCGTTGAATGTGTCCATGGACCTGTCGCCGTTTGATCGCATCAACGTCTGCGGCTATCGCGGCATGCAGGTGGTGCAGTTGCGTGACCTGGGCGGCCCTGCCGATGTCATGGAAGTGGCGCATGGTCTCGCGCCGCATCTGCTGCAAACGCTGGGTTACAGCGCCATCAACACGGCATCACAAGCAGTCAGCTCGCGATAGATCGCATCCAGCTGCGCCTGGCTCGTCGCCTGGATCACGAAAGTCAGGGCGAGAAAATTCGCGCCCGAGCTCGGTCGCTCCCGAACCTGATCATCGTTCAGTACGCCGGCATGCTTTTCGATGATCTGCCGCGCCCGTGCAGCGATGTCGCTGTCCTTCCGGCCCATCACCTTGATGGGAAACTCCGTCGGAAATTCCATCGTCGGCTTTTCGCTCATAGCGGCGGCGTCGATTGCAGGTCGGCGATATAGCGCAGGAAGGCGGCATGAATGCGCCGGAATTGCGGTCCGGGCTTGCCATCGCCAATCCGCGCGCCGTCGAGCGTCGTCACCGGCAGCACACCGCGCGTGGAAAACGCCAGCCAGATTTCATCCGCACTTCGAAGCTGCGCTTCACTGACCGCGGCACTGCGCGCCGGCAGGCCGATGCTGGCGGCCAATTCCTCGACCACGCTTCGAGTGGTGCCGGGCAGAATGTCGTGGCCATTGGGCGGTGTGAGAATCTCGCCGCCGCGAATCACGTGCACGGTGGTGGAGGAGCCTTCGGTGAGCATGCCCTTCAGCAGCAGAATGGTTTCCAAGGCGCCGGCGATAGTGGCCTGCTTCTTCAACAGCACATTGGCCAGCAGCGAGGTGGATTTGATATCGCGTCGCGCCCAGCGTGTGTCCTGCGCCGTGATGGCCGATACGCCAGTGGCCAGCATCTCGGCGGGCAGCGGCGGCAGCGGCGAGGCATACGCAAACAGGGTGGGCGCGAGACCTTCCGGCCACGCGTGATTGCGGCCGAACTCTGCGCCGCGCGTGACCTGGAGGTACAGATACATGTCGCCGTCACCGTTGCGTTGAACAAGCTCGGCGCAAATTGCCGCCCATTGCGGGTGAGTCAACGGGGGCGGCATGCCGATGGCGGCAAGGCTGCGATTCAACCGGTCCAAGTGCTGGCGCAGCCGGAACGACCGCCCCGCATACACCGGCAGCACTTCATAGACCGCATCGGCGAACAGAAAGGCGCGGTCCAGCGGGGAGACCCGCGCCTGTGCCAGCGGCTGAAACTCCCCGTTCAGATAGCATACCGGCAAGGGCATGGCGTGAGCCTCTAAAGGTTTACGCGAACCAGAGCTTGATGGAGTCGACCATGCGACGCCACCATCCGCCTAACTCCACGGCCTTGAGCGGATGCAGCGGTTCGGTGACCAGAGCCTGCCCATTCGATCCCAGGACCTTGAACTGACCCACGACCGAATCAGTGCGCAGGGGCGCCATCAACTGCGGTTGCATCAGCACCACGGTCTTGATGCCGGCGACATCGCCGCGCGGAACCGTGACGTACAGGTCGTGAGCGATGC
>JANMXI010000042.1:0-34114 GCA_031394735.1 Pseudomonadota bacterium
AACCAAGGCAGCCCTCATTTATCGGCGAACTAAAAAATCTGCGGGCTGTGCAACTGTTGCTCGGTCACACAAAGTTGGAAAGTACCGTGCGATATCTCGGGATCGAGGTCGACGATGCACTAGAGATGGCTGAACAGACCGAAGTCTAAACATCCGGGCGGCGCCGGCTTGATTAATTTGGAAACCGCCGGCGCCGCCGTCGGTCGGTCACGGACGTCGAACCGCCGCCACATGGCGGCTTGTTCGCTCCAAATCCTGGCCAACCCCGATATGCGTTCCCGACATCAGCCAAATTTGACCCAAATTGCGAGGTCTGAAACGATGCAGCATGCATTTTGAGATTCTTGGCGACCTCACGGGCGTTGAAACGATAGCATCGGGCGCGGGCATTCGTGAAATCGCCAGGCTGCGCAAGCGTTACGGTCGCGGCCGCTGGCGAAAACGCAAGGGCATCGCTGAGATTCGACTCGGTAGCGGCGAGATTGCCACCGCCGAGTTACACTGGTATGAGGCCTCCGGTATAGGGAAGCGGGAATTCAAGATCAAGCGCCTCCTCTGAGGTAAGGCAATATGGCTCGAGCACGACAACTGGTTATTTGCATCGACAATTCCGGGTACGAGGTATCGCTGGAGCGGCGGAAGATTTACGTCTGCGTTCCCGACGCCCGTGCCGAAAAGTCAGGACAACTGCGGGTGATCGACGAATCCGGGGACGACTACCTGTATCCCAAAGAATCGTTTGTAACGGCCGAACTGTCGCAACCAGTTCGCCGCGCAGTACTTCAGGCCGCTTGATCGCCCGCAATCGCCGACGGGCCCACCCTGCCCGTTCAAGTCGTTTATGAACGATTAACAAGGCTGAATCGCATCGCCATAGACGATGGATTCTCAAATCGACAGACCCCGAGTTCGCCCAATCTCCCAGCTCACGCGTGGACCCATGAGCGTGGCAGACAACGATTGACCCAGACGCCTTTCAAGAATTGGGCGCCATGGGACGAGAGAGAATCCAACGCCATCGTCCAGCATCGCAAACTTGCCGGTTGCCAACTGAACCGTCTGCCCATAGGTGCCCGACACTCGCACGCCGTCGATCGCGGGCCGATACGTGAGCCCCGTTGATCGTTCAAGCCCCGCGGCCGCCGCATCGAGTTCCCGTCCTTTGAGTCGCTCCAAGAGATTTCCGGCGATGATCACCTTGGGTCCTTCGCGCCGTGCAAGACCCTGATCGACTAGAAACTGCTCGCGATCTCGTAATGCCGACACAACCGCCCTGCCGAACTCACTCGCCGGCGACTCCACCTTGGCGATGAGCTGCTGATCGAGCCAGGTCGCACCGATCGCCTGGCGCTGCCGTTCAATAGGCATCGTACTCACCAATCGAATCTCGGCGCCTCCGGTTCGTTCGCGGTCGTAATCCAAGCCCACGAGCGGGCAGATCGGCCGGAACGCGCCAGATGCCCTCCTCTACCCGTTCTACGAGGGGCACGGGTTGGAGCGTCCAAGTCAGCCAGATTGGACAGATCCAAGGACCCATCGACAGGGTGGCGATCCAGCAGCGCATCAATGCCAGTCCACCGCTCCGCGTTGACCTGCCGGTTCCAGTCGGTATCAATCTCCAACTGCGTCCGGGGACCCAGCCACTCAGTTGCCAACTCCGACGCCCGCATCCGCATCCCGCGCGTCAAGTACTCCTGGTCGATCAGCAGGTCAGCCCCGTTCTGATCCTTGCCTCGGACCACGACGTGGGTATGCGGGTGACCGGTGTCCCAATGATCCACCGCGATCCAATCCAGCCGGGTCTGCAGGTCCTTCTCCATTTGCTGCATGAGAGACCTCGTGAAGATTTTCTGGTCCTCCAACTCGGTCCCATCCTCGGCGGACACGATCATGCGGAACTGGTGACGGTCGTTGACGCTGGCCTCACCGAATGCCTTGCAGTCGACCTGGTCCGCATCCCGTCCATAGGCCTTACCGGGTTCCCGATCGGCGCCGACGCCCTCGCGTTCCAGGTACCGAATATGGGATGCCGTAACCCGGACGTTGCCGCGGATTTGCACATGTCGAACTTTAATCGTGACCCGTCTCGAGCGAATCCCAAAGGACTGGCCGGCGAAGCTCGCCGCCACTCGACCGCGGCCGTGTCGAGGCCCGGGACGAGAACGCTTGGCAACGCCCACAGCACCGGCGACCGGCCCCGCCTTGTAGGCCACGTTCAGGACGCGCGCGACGAACGACGATTGTGTGGAATGCTTGCTTCGCGGAGCGCTCGGCCGCAGTTTGAATCGATCATCCTGTCGATCACTCATTGGTTTGCTCCACTGTCATTGGTCGTAACCTTGCGTACGCGGCACGCGCTCGCCGCTTGATTGCAATCATCATGTGCATTTCGGCTCCCACGCGACTGTGGTCGCGTGCTGCATGAACCCCTTGTGCAGACAGGCCTTTCGGGAACGGCTGTGCCGGTCCTTTAATCTTGCCTCGAGTCCCTCTTCGCATTCGTGGCAATCTGAAGCCGTTGCCGCACATTGCCAGCGCGTCATCATCGGCATTTCATTTCGACGAAAACTCACTCGGGCTTTACATCAAATCGTGATCGCAGATTGGACATCGCCTGCTTCACGACATCGGCGGCCGCTTGTGGTTGTGGCGGTAGTTCAGAGCAACTCTCACCTGCAGATCGACGCGCAATCTGTTGGGAAGAAGACCTGCAAGAATTAGTTCGACCGAGCGAGCGGTTTGGAATGAAGCGGCCTTGAATCGACTTCTTAACGAGGGCTCCGAGCAGTCCCATCGGATGCCGAACGACGCGCTGAGCAACCATCGCGGCCACTTCATCGAGCACCGCTTGAGCATCGTCCTGCGGGCAACCGGATATCAACTTCTTTGCTGATGCAAGTTGTTTGCCGCTCAAGAATTCCGGAAACCGGATTCCTTCTAAATCGCCTACTACCGCCTTGTCCGTTTCCGGCGCCGCTGTAGTAGTAGGTTTTTTGGATAGGGCGTTGTCAGAATCTGACCTGATAAGAATCTGCAGTTTATCGACGGGTTTGCCACCGGCGGCTGGGCCACCGACGGTTGAACCGTCGACGGCTAACCCGTCCATGGTGACGCTCGTTACCTTCTCCGGAAGCAGTGTCGGGCGAAAGCAAATGTCCCAGACCCAGCGGCCATTCCGAGCGCGGTGCCGCGAACGTGTCAGATACCCCGCCGCTTCCAGTTCGCGCAAGAATCGGCGTGTTTTCTCACGACCAACGTGCTCAACTTTGGACGTGAGCAGGCGCGGCAACGCGGTTGCAAGAATCTTCCAGCCATCGGATCTAGCAAGCAGCCACGCCGCAAATCCACGCGTGTCGAGTCCCAGGCGATCGTCGTTGAGAAGCGCCATCGGAACCGCCTTCCAACGACCGGCGCTGTGATCAACGCGCAGTATCGATTGCGGAGTCGACGGCTTCGTCGGCGCGGCAGACCGACCCGATCCCTGCGGTTTCATTGTAAAGCGCCACGCGACAGCGGCGCCGCGCCGATCGCCCGCCTGCGAGGCTCTGCGTTCGACAAATGCGATCGTTGAGCCAAGGCGCGAGTTCCCGCACAACACCGCACGCTCAGTCACTCAGCCGCGCGCGCCGGATCAGTTCGCTGCCAAGAACGTAACGCCGGCGTCCGTCCTTAATCGTGTGCAGCGCGCCGCGCTTGATATCCTAAAACGTCTTCGCGTGTGATTGCCCTAGCGCTGCGTGGGTTTCAGCGAGAGAATATCGCTGATTCGGATCGATGACTGCAGGTCGTGGAACGCGCTTGATCCCAGCGCAAGAAGTATTTTTTGACTCGGACATGCGACGCCCTCAAGTAAGTGGACGTCGTGAATAATATGCGGAATGAAATGTTTGTAAACAATCGCACGATCATCAAAAACACTCGCTGGCCACGCCCTACTACTCCGGACTTCTCCTGAGTGGTCCCCTGTGCGCCCAAGTACGAAGATTAAGATTTTGTGAGATCAAGAAATATTCGTCGCATAATTTTTACGCGTTTCATTATTTGCAAATCCCCACATTCACTCAATCAAGCCAAATTCACGCCAACTGCAATTTGGACAACCGCTCGCTCGCCGACGTACTGACCAAATGGCCATAGTGCTGCTGGATCATCATGAGGCTGGTACCCGTGATCTTGCTGACCTCTAACGTCGAGAGGCCGCCCATTAAAGCCTCCGTGATCCAGGAATGTCGCAGCGTATACAGGACCGTTCCCGGTGGAAGCTCGGCCGACTTTGCGGCCTCGCGCACCAGCTCGTCCCAGTCGGAGTGCTGCCACTGTTTGCCGTCAGCCCGCACCAGGAGAAAATCGTCGGGCTCTCGTCCTTCTGCTAGTCGGCGGAATAGAATCGTTGAAGCGGAAGTCTCCGGTGAATGGTGTCCAGGGAGTGCCCGATTTTGGGGTATGTAGATGCTAGCGCTGCTGTGCGCTCCACATCATCGACAAACTCTGCGCCGAGACCGGCGGCGCGAGCATCGAGGTAGGTCGCAGCCGCGGCTAACTCTTCCTGCGCGGCAGGAAGAAATAGCATCTTCATCGGCGCGAGAGCTTAGCCCGTAGATCTGCGAAAACCTTCTCCGCCGGGATAGCCTCAACCAGTCCCGCGTCAAACTCGCGGCTGCGTCGCTGGATTTCTTCAAGCCATGCCTGATCCGCGCCAGGATCTGGCGCGCCATCCAACTCCTCGAGAAGAGCGCGCAATAGACGCTCCTTCTCCGCATCGAGTAGCGACCGAATTTCTTGCTCAATATCGGCAACTGCGCGGGCCATATCGACCTCCAGCGAAGGCAAGCGCCGATTATACCGCTACGACATACCTGGATTGCTGACGATGAGGTTGACCGACGCTGCAACCCTTTGGCCCCGTTTTGACAATGATGTAGCGAGCCATGAGCGCGTGCTGCCGCGCAGCCGTTTCGAATATCGGAGTGTCTCAAATTTGTCTCAGCGGATAGCGTGTCGGGTGTCAATCGAGATCTCACTTCAAATAGGTGCGAACAACGTCCAGCAATTGATCCGCCGCTTCCGAATTGAGTGCGCCCGGGTGTTTCTTCAGGTCGACCAGATGCGAGCGCACATGATCCTCAACAATTTCGGCCATCAGTCCGGCCATGGCGCCGCGTGCCCCTGCAATCAAATGCATGACTTGCTCACAGCCAGACTCGCTCACGAGCGCTCGCTCAATGCCCTCCACCTGTCCACGAATTCGGCGAACACGCGCGAGTAGTTTCTGTTGGTTTTGAATTGTGTGGCTCATTCTCCATTATGGCATACCCCCCTACCCTATAGATAGGCCCGGTTGTTTCGGGGCACTTAATCCGGCATTTCCGAAATTGTCCAATGACGTTGGGGCGCTCGCAACACGATTGCGCACCGACCAACGATTTAAAAAGGCGCCGCGGCCAATCCCCTCCAGAACTGCGGCGAGTGTTCTTTCGTAACCGCGCTCACCCGAGACATCAAGTCATCTTCATCAACGCGAGAGCTGGAGAGTTACGGTTACTGACTTGTTAGTCGGATTGCTCCACATCCAGCAATAGGATTGTTCCGACTTCGTCTCCAATACGCCGTGGGCCGCTGTAACCGCGTCCAGCTTTGATGGATACACAACATCCTTGCCCATGTGGTAGTGCACATTGAACTTCAGCGGCGCGTCCGCCTCAAATTTCCATTGTACTTTCTGCGAAGCCGGCAATTTCCCGCATACTTCGACGACCTTGGCCGGAACGACAGTCAGTGATTGGTTGAAATGTCCGCTAGCGTCCCAGGAGATTTCCACAACACCAGCTGCAACAACATGGCCGCTGGCGAAGATCAGCGGCGCTACAGCGAGCGCTAAATTGCATGCCGATCGAATGATGGGTAGACAGCTATTCATAAGTTCATCCTCTTCATCACCCGATGCCGGGGCCCATTGTCGTGGTCAACGTTGCGGTCAGGGCGAATATCAAGCCCACGAAGCACATTTCAGCGCGAATCGATCTTTGCAAACTGGCAGCGGCTTGGGTGTCATTCGCCGTCAATCGAGGTGTCAATCGCAATTTATTGAGCGCGGCAAGGCCCAACAGGCAGGCTACCAGAGACAGTTTAATCAACAAAGCTTGGCCATAAAGACTTTCCCAAAGCCGCAAGTCCCCATGGAGTAGAACCCATAGCAAACCACCGCCAGCGACAACCAAAAGCGCGACGAACGCCATCGCCAAATGCCCGAATCTTGCTGCCATTGCGGCAAGTATTGAAAGGTCTCGATCGCGCGCAACCAACAATAGCGGACCCAGAGCGCCAATCCAAAATGCTACGCAAAGCAAATGCAAAATCAACAGCGCTATAGGAAACAGACCTGCGTTAACGGCGTGCGCATGACCGATCCACGCAAACGAGGTAGCAGCCGTTACCGCGCCGACGATCGCCAATACCAAGGAAACACGACCGGGCAGTATGGCCAGACTCGTTAGGATCAAACCGACGATACGAATACCCGTCGCGCGACCTTCTCCCGCGCTTAAAATCATTCGAACGGATGATAGGTCGACCATTCCTGCGACGGCGCCATCCATTGAGCCTGCCAGTAATCCAATGCGCGCTGCGCTGATGACACTTCCCACAATCGCCAGAATGCGGATCAATCCTCGGATTTGCCCCCGACTAACATCCGATACGATATCCAGGCTGTACGCGAGAAAAAACACGCCGCCGGCGGCACCAAAGGTGGCGGCATAGGTAATCGCCTTGGCAAGGACGCTCGCAATGTCCCACCCGGTGAATTCCACGACAGCAATTGCCCGGCTTCTCTACATCGGTCCCATGATCGTGAACGAAAACGCCCCTTTCATGATGTGCCCATCTCCCGGCGACAATGCACTCCACGTCACCGTGTATTTACCAGCCGCCAATGGCGGCAGTGCAATGGTAATTTTCGACGTAGCCTTTGCGTTTCGATCGATTTCGATTGGCACTACGCTTGCCGAAGTCGCCAACTTTAAAACGGCAAGCTGCACGTCCTCGTTGAAATTGAGCACCAGGAGCTTGGGCGCTTCCATGAGTTGCGCGTCCGCCGCCGGCGTCGAGGTCTGCAGCTTGGCGTGCCCGAACGCCGGTCCGCTTAACGCGAGAAATGTAACAACCAATACAGCGAGGACGGTTTTGAACATAGCAATTCTCACCCTGGTCCGAAGTGATGAAGACCAATAACTAGGTTTTAAGGATAAGCCCCGTAGCCGGGTACGGAGTCAAGTCCGCCGAATCATTGTTCAGCTTCAGGTCGGTTCTCGCGGTTTAACGGCGCCAGCGCTTGAATAATGGGACAGGGTGTGCCGCGCGCGGTGTGCTCGCACGCATCCACCAATCCGCTCAGCGCATCGCGCATACGGGTTAAGTCATCCAATTTCGACTCGATCTGGCTCAATCGCGCTCTGGCAATCTTGCGAATTGAGGCCCGATCAATTCCTTCGTGCAGTCGCAGCAGTTCGCGAATCTCCTCCAACGAAAAGCCCAATTCCTGCGCCCGCTTGATGAAGCGAATTCGTTCAATCATTTCACTGGGGTAGTAGCGAAATGCACTGGTGCCGCGCTTCGGGACCGGCAACAGCTTGCGGGTTTGATAGTAGCGAACCGTTTCAACGTTGACGTCTGCAGCACGCGCCAATCGACCAATTGTCAGAAAAGTGTCGACCATCAATTCAACCTCTTTTCAAGCAACGACATCCAGTGTAGGTTAATGGGACAGATGCGAGAACGCCATTCGCCGGAATTGATCAGATGTCTACGCAGGCTTCGCTGTGAAAATTGATTGCACATTCAAGGTTGTATTCGCACTTGTGCTGGCTTTGCTCCTGCCGTTGCGCGGTTTCGCCATGGAGTCGACAAACTGCGTATCAGGGTCGAAAGCACTCCCGTCTGTTGAACACTCCGCCATGCAGGGCCACGAGCACCACCACGGCGATGAACGGACGTCGTCGGACCACGCTATGCACGACGGCAACGACCACGATACCTCAAACTCGCACCATGGTACGTGCAGCAACTGCTGCTGCACGGCATCCATTACTGTCTGTTCGATTCAATGGTCTGCGTCTTCTCACGGTATTTCACCCATCCTCGGGCCGAAATTACCTGCTCCATTGACCGTCATTATCGACGGACTCGACCGCCCTCCTCGTTCCATCCTCGCCTGATCCCAAGCGCGGCGTATGGCCGATAACTGAATTCTCCCAATACGGTGCCGCATCGTTGCGGGAGCAACGAGAGATTGGAGATTTCGTTCTCGCCCTCACCGGAATGACCGGTAGGGCGCGCGCAACCTCGATCGCTCGACCGCGAGGACTCTCATGAAATCAACGTTCAAATTTGCGTCATTGGCGCGCTCCTGCCTATTTGCGCTCGCTGTAACACTCTTCCACTCGTCATCCTTTGCACAAGTCGCTGCGCCGGAAAGCGCGGTGGACCCACGAGTGGCTACGAAAGGGCTCAAGTACAACTCCGCCTTCGCGGACTACAAGCCTATCGGTAACGACGCGATCGGTCTGTGGCGCGATATCAACCAGCAAGTGACCGGTGGGATGACCAGCATGCGGGGTGATTCGATGCCTCGAATGGAGGGCATGAATCCTTCCGCAAACTCATTTGAAAAGACACCCGCGCCCCCTGTTCCGACGCAAAAGCGGAAAGCAAAACGTCCGACAGGAAAAGCCAAAAAAACTATGGCGCATGACCCTATGCCCATGAAGATGAACTGAGGAATCGTCATGACAACTGAATTCAATGGCAATCGACATGCGGGCCTGATTCGGCTCTCGATCTGCGCGCTCACAGCGCTCGCCATAGCCGGCTGCACCACGTTTTTGGCAGACGGAGGATTTGATCCGGTCGCTGCGACCGCACAATCAAAGCTGGGAAAGGAAGTGCGCTGGGCTCGATCCCCTCAAGATCATCTGACGATTGATCGACGGGTGGATGAATTGCTGAGCAAACCGCTTTCGGCCGACGATGCGGTGCAAGTGGCCTTGCTCAACAATCGCGCTCTTCAGGCATCCTTCGAGCAACTGGGGATCTCTGAAGCGGAACTCGTGCAATCCAGCCGCTTCCCCAATCCTCGATTGACATTTCGCCGCGCAAGCAATGGCGATCAATATAGCGTCGAACAGACACTGACAGTCAATGTTCTATCGCTCTTGACGGTCCCCTATGCTCGCGGCATCGAACGTCGCCGCTTCGCGCAAACGCAAAAAGGCGCGATCGTCGACGTCCTCCAATTGGCCAACCAAACCCGCAAGGCCTACTTCACCGCCGTCGCGGCCAATGAATCCGTGCGATACCAACAACAAGTCATGAAAGCGGCAGAGACCAGTGCCGAATTGGCACGACGGATGGTGCAGGCGGGCAATTGGAGTCGTTTGGATCAAGCGCGCGAACAAACCTTTTATTCCGATGCCACACAAGGCTTTGCACGCGCGCGGTTGGCACAAGACTCCTCCCGCGAAGATCTGACGCAACTGATGGGCTTGTGGGGAGAGCGGGCCAATTTTCAATTGACGGAGAGATTGCCCGATTTGCCGCCCCAAGCCGATGAATTGCCGCACGTCGAACAAACCGCCATGCAAAGTCGTATCGATCTGCAAATGAAGCGGGAGGAAATTGAGGCGTTGGCAAAGAGTCTCAAACTCACGCGTACCACCCGCTTCGTCAATGTATTGGACGCGGGGCCTACCCGGACCCTGGATGGAAACCGCTCAGAACCCTACAAAAACGGCTACGAAATCAGTTTTGAAATCCCCCTTTTTGATGCCGGTGGCGCACGGGTTAAAAAAGCCCAGGCGACTTATGAACAAGCGGTGGATCGTATTACTCAATCCGTTATCAACGTACGTTCAGAGGTACGCAAAGCTTACACGCGATACCGCACCTCCTATGACATCGCAAAGCACCAACGCGATGAGATCGTACCGTTACACAAGCTAATATCCGCGGAAAATCAATTGCGCTACAACGGGATGCTGATCAGCGTCTTTGATCTGCTCGCGGATGCCCGCGCACAAATCACCAGTGTCAATGACTCCATCCAAAGCGCCCGGGACTTCTGGATCGCGGAGTCCGATCTGGACACTTCACTCTTGAGCGGTCCATCACCGACGACGTTCAGTTCAAATTCGGATTCAACGTCACTCAACGGCACGCTGTCGCGCTAATCGACCCAAGGAACCCTACCCATGATTACTCGACGCAATCTCTTTACAGGTGCCGGTCTTGCCATCGCAGCATCCTCGGTCGGTAAGGCGGCAATGGCGGCTCTCCCGGAGATAGTCTCGACGGACACTGCCACTACTCAATCGCCTCTTTCGCCTCCCACGGGTCGACCGTATCAAGCCGTAGCGACCCTCAACGGATGGACGTTGCCGTGGCGGATGCGCGCGGGAGTCAAGGAATTTCACCTGGTCGCCGAGCCGGTGATTCGCGAAATTGCGCCCGGGATGAAAGCACACCTGTGGGGCTACAACGGGCAGTCGCCAGGCCCGACGATTGAGGTGGTCGAGGGTGATCGTGTTCGCATCTTTGTCACTAACCGTTTACCTGAGCACACCAGCATTCACTGGCATGGCCAGCGGCTACCGAACGGCATGGACGGCATTGCCGGTCTGAATCAGCCCTCCATCAAACCTGGCCAAACCTTTGTCTATGAATTCGTCGCACAGCGGGCAGGCACGTTTATGTACCACCCACATGCCGATGAAATGACGCAAATGGCCATGGGCATGATGGGTTTCTGGGTCACCCACCCCAAGAACCCCAATTTTATGCCAGTGGATCGCGACTACGTGTTCTTGATGAACGCCTATGACATCGAACCGGGCAGCTACACGCCGAGGGTCAATACGATGTTGGATTTCAATCTTTGGACCTTCAACAGCCGCGCCTTTCCCGGAATCGATCCTCTGGTTGCACGTCAAGGCGAACGCGTGCGGATTCGGATTGGCAATCTGACCATGACCAATCACCCCATACACTTGCACGGACACGAATTCGTCGTGGCAGGCACTGACGGTGGTTGGACACCGCCCGCTTCGCGCTGGCCTGAGGTCACCACCGATATTGCCGTCGGGCAAATGCGCGCAATAGAGTTTACCGCCAGCGCGCCCGGTGATTGGGCATTTCACTGCCACAAAAGCCATCACACGATGAATCCGATGGGACACACCGTGCCTACCACCATCGGCGTCGATCAATCCGATCTCGCCGCAAAAATCACCTCGCTCGTACCCGGCTACATGAGCATGGGTGAGGCAGGAGGTTCGATGGGCGATATGCAAATGCCCCTGCCGACCAACACGCTACCGATGATGACCGGCGAGGGTCCCTACGAAGGACTCGAAATGGGTGGTATGTTTACGGTTGTCAAAATTCGACCCCACCTTGCACACAACGTCTACCACGACCCCGGTTGGTATAAGGCTCCTGCGGGAACCGTCGCCCATCTATGGGAAGGCGAAACGCCTCCCGCTGCGAGCGCTGAGTCCGACAAAAAAAACCCGGCGGCAGTGGAGGTAACGGTACGCAAACCAACCGGCCATATGAGTCACTAAGCAAACGGCTGGGGACTCACTCATGGAAAAGCATTCGGAGACTTGGCGAGGCCACTATCCCAACAGGGACAACCTACCGTAGCGAAGCCGCTGCCATCGCTCCAATGAGACAGCAGGCATTGCCCATTTGCATCGGCGCGAACCCGCTGCCCGGAGCTCGCATTCCAACGACCTGTCCTTGAAAGATGCGGGCAACCGCGCCAATTACCTCGCCACGGTCCGCAAAAAACCGAACATCGTATTTCCATTTCATACCATCCCGATCAATCACTGGATGCGGCGTGTAGCGCTGCGCCAGGTACTGATCGAATGGCAATTGCTCGAGCTTGTGTCGACTGATGCTTTTCCCAACATACACCCCGCGACTGCCATATCCGGAAGCTGGTTTGAACACCCATTCATTTCGAGTGGCATACCACTCTGCCGCGAGGCGTTCATTCGTAGGAACGGTTTCTGCGATACAGAACGATGCTCCTGATTGCTCGTCGTGCGCCAATTCCGGTTGTTTCGACCACTCGATGAATAGACGTTTGTCGGCGATGGCCTGGTACGCTTCTGGGGAGGGCGCAAGAAGAACAGCATTTGCCGCAATAGCATGCAACACGGGTGAATGCACCGGCTCGATCAGCAAAAAGTCGGTACTTCGCCAATACACCCGATCAATGCGGATTTCGCCATGGCGCAGGCGGCCATCGGAAAAGGTAAGTTCCGCAGCATCGACGATCAGCACGTCTCGTGCGTGGGGGCGTATCAACTCCGCGATCGCGCGCATCTCCGGGAGTAACGGTTGATTGGATAAGTCGTCATCGACTATCGCGACAATGCCCGTGGAATCAATATCCTTGCCGAGCAGGTCGTGGCGAAACAAGTTCAACAATCGCCGCTCCAACTGAGCGTGCTCCCAGTCCGCGCAGCACTCATTGCCGTTTCGCGCCGCCTGCATCGCCGTCAGCACGCCGCCGGCATTCGTGTTTACTTCTATCAGCACCGGGCCCACGGGTGTCGGGTGCACGTCGTAACTTAGCAGCAACGGTCGGCAATCAGCGAGGGGATTCGCCGTGACTATCCGTCTCCACAGTGTCTGCACGCCTTCGGATACCAGTTGGAGCGCTGCGGCTGACATAGGCACAGCCCGTTTCAACACCGGTAGGCCAAAAGGGATTTCTGTCGATTCAGTGCTCTTGCTCAACCCGCATCACCTCAGTTCAGTATCCGCACGACATTTTGAGACACGGCACTACCTATGCAATCGCCCACCAGATTATTTCCAAAAGTAAAAATTTGGTGAGTCAACGTACAGACGGTCACGGCGCAGCGTGCGAGGCTCGCAATGTGAACTGCCCGACGGACCGCAGTCAAGTCTAGCTGCAGCCTTAAGAACTTCTAGCTCACCCAGTTTTTGGATGGAAAAGTATGTGCGCTCCAGCCGCCAACATTTCCGAGCGATCGAAGGACTCAAGACACCTGCCAAGAGTGCTGTCATCGCTGCACACGCAACTCATAAGGAAGTCGAGGCGGCCATTCTCGGACCGCAACGGGCCGGCACCCACATGCGCAAGCTGTCGATTGTCGGTAAGGATTACCAAAGCTTTCCTGAGTCAGTTCGTCGAAATCCCAAATGATGTGGTCTTTACGGTGGAATACTCTGATCCAACGGCCTGCATTGCCCACTACGAATTACTGGCGAATGAGAGGATGATCCCGTCAATGACACCCTCCGACAAATCACTTCGTGTGCAGTTCGACGCTTAAATCACTGCGTTCAAATAAGATTCGGACGCCTTTGCGGATTGTAGCGTTAGCCGGCACTTGTTGCTGTGCGCGCCATACGCGCTCCAATCGTCAGACAGTGCTTTTTTCTTTCCTTACAACATGATGCGTAATCTAACGCTCCTGTCAGACGATGAATTATTGGGCACGCTGCAGCGGGGTGCTTTCGATTACCTTGAAGAATTTTGCAATACTCAAAATGGGCTGGTAGCAGACACGTCCAGACAGGGATCCCCGTGCAGCATCGCGGTGGTCGGCTTCGCGCTTTCGTGCTATCCGATAGCCGTTGAGCAGGGTTGGATCACGCGAACGGTCGCGGTAGAACGAACGCTGACGACACTGCAGTTTTTCGCCAACTCCCCACAAGGGGATCAACCCGATGCCACCGGTCATCGGGGGTTCTATTATCATTTCTTAGACATGCAAACCGGTCGCCGGATCTGGCAATGCGAGCTATCGCTCATCGATACCGCGTTGTTGATCGCTGGAATGCTGACAGCCGCCTGTTACTTCGATGGTGATGCTGAGGAAATCGAAATACGCGCTCTGGCCGATACATTATATCGGCGTGTGGACTGGCGCTGGACCCAGAGTTCCACGGGAACGATATCGCAGGGATGGAAGCCCGAATGCGGTTTTCTGCACTACGGTTGGGAGGGTTATAACGAGGCTGCGATCTTGCATATCCTTGGATTGGGGTCGCCAACCTTTTCCCTCTCCAAAGACAGCTATGCCGCGTGGAACCTGACCTATCAGTGGGAGAATATCCTCGGACATGACGTGCTTTACTCAGGTCCGCTGTTCACACATCTGTTCTCGCATGCATGGGTCGATTTTCGGGGTATCAAAGATGACTTTATGCGAGAAAAGGACTGCGACTACTTTGAGAATACTCGCAGCTCGATCGCCGTGCACCGAGAACACGGTGCACGTAACCCGAGCGGTTTCGAGGGTTATGCGCGCAATTTTTGGGGTGTCACCGCCGGTGATGGACCTGGCAATCAAGACTTGCGCCGGGATGGAAAGGACCGTCGGTTCTTTGGATACATGTCGCGTGGCGTTCCCTATGGTCCCGACGATGGCACGATCGCGCCTTGGGCAATGCTCGCCACGTTGCCGTTTGGGGCGCGGACAGCACTTGAAGGCACACGACAGCTCCTTCGACGATATCCGCAGGTGTGTAACCAGCAGCGTTTTTCAAGCGGCTTCAATCCAACCCTGGACGCTGGGGATGGCGGCTGGGTTTCGGAAGGGTGGTATGGGCTCGACCAGGGGTTACTGGTGATGATGATCGAGAATGAGCGCACCGGTCTAATTTGGAGGTTGCTCCGCAGCTGCCCGTACATCCGAGTCGGACTTCAAATCGCGGGCTTTAGCGGCGGATGGCTTTCGGCATGATCCCCACACCGAGCAATCACAATCCGGAGCCGCACAGTGAGGATTTCCTATTAGAGCGAGTGCATCCCATTGATTGGCAAAATCCCAAAGCCGAGGGACCCTATGATCTTGTCATCCTAGGCGCAGGGCCTGCCGGTTTAGCGGCGGCGGAGCTGGCGATCGCTCTGAAATCCAAGGTTGCGGTAGTCGAACGCTATCGGCTTGGCGGAAACTCGCTTAACGTCGGTTCCATACCCTCCAAAGCGCTTATACGATTGGCGCGTTTGTGCGAGGCGAATCGCGCATCGGGTGAGATCTGCGTCACACCATCCGATCAACCCTGCGTTGAATTCAACGCCGTCATGGCACGCATGCGAAGCGCACGCGCGCGTATTGCCGAATACCATTCGGTCGCTCGATTAAGTGAGGCCGGGATTCACCTCTTCTTCGGCAACGCGCGATTCACCGGCACCGCCTCGCTCATGGTAGACGACACCGAGTTGCAGTTCGACAAGGCACTCATTGCCACGGGGGCACACCCTCGAGAATCCGATATTGCTGGCTTGGGTCAGGTTGGCTATCGCACCAGCGACAGCATATTTGATATGACGGATTTGCCACCACGGCTTGCCGTGGTGGGCGGCGGCCCCCTGGGTTGCGAATTGGCGCAGGCGTTTTGTCGTTTGGGATCGCGTGTGACGATCTTGCAAAGCGAACCGCAGTTCCTACCACGTGAGGAGCGTGACGCGGCGGAGCTTCTATCTCGATCGATGGCGAAAGACGGTGTCGATATTCGCTTGAACACCGCCGTCGTTGCGGCCCGTAGCAAAGACGGCGTCAAACTACTGGATACCGTGAGCAATGAACTTAAGATCGCAGTGGCCTGCGATGAAGTGCTGCTCAGCATCGGCCGTGTGCCAAACGTAGAGAAACTTGAACTCGCAAACGCCGGTGTTGAGTTCGATCTTGAGGACGGAATTAGGATTGATGATTTGTTTTGCACAACGAACAGCCGCATATACGCCGCAGGCGATGTTTGCATGACGCATAGATTCGCCAACGTCGCCGAAATGTCGGCGCGCATGGCAGCGCACAATGCCCTTCAGGGAACCCTTAAGCGTCATAGCAAATTGATCATTCCGTGGTGCACGTTCTGCGATCCGGAGATCGCCCACGTCGGCATGCAAGTCTGGCAAGCACGTAAACAATCAATCCCCGTTAAGACGTTCACCGTCATGATGCAGGATGTCGATCGCGCAATCACCGACGCTCAGGATGCGGGCTTTGTTAAAATGCATCTGCAAGAGGGGACCGATAGAATTATCGGCGCGACCATTGTGGCATCCCGTGCCAGCGAGATGATCAATGAGGTTAGCCTCATGATGAACAAGGGAATTGGGCTGCTCGAACTAACGGATATCCTGCATACCTATCCGTCGCAATCGGAGGCGTTGCGGATGGCGGCGCTTGCGTACGAGCGCTCATTGAAGCCCAAGCAAGGCGTCGCCGGCACCGGCGCAGGAAAATTTTAACAGGCCCCGACCCGCCCGATCTGACACAGATCGGAGCCGTTTGATCTATCAATCAATCCGCTTGTTAATTGGGCGGACTCATGTGCTCCTTGTCCATGTGATCTTTGCCCATGCCCATTCCGTGTTTGCGCATATCCATTCCCTTCTTAATTTCGGCCTCGCACGCCGAATGGATTTGCTCTTTTGTCGCGCCATCGTCTTTCGCCGTCATGCGGGCCATGCAGTCTTTCATCATTTGCTCTTTGTTCATGGTGCCTTCTTGCGTGTCGTCCGCAAATGCCTGCATGCCGGCGAGCAAAAGCCCGGCAGCGAACAAACTTGTACCTAGCTTAGTCATATAAAGTTCCTAATGAATTGCAATTCAACGCTAATCGTCACTTGAGTGAATCGTTTCCCAAGCCGACCTGGCCACGCTACCCGCTCTACGCAGGTAAAGGTAGATTGCAATGTCCTCCAATCTTGTAGGTGTTATCCCCTGTCGATATCGAATTGGCCGAGGTGTATACATCAAGTCTTCCAAACGAGGGATCGCCCATGAAATCATTAGTCACGTCGTACTTCTGCGTTGGAATGCTGGCAGTCGGCTGTGTTACTGCGCAAGCGAGCGAATGCACGGCAACCGCCAACTTTGCGAAATCATGGAAAACCGCGCATGGCACGTCACTGAAGTTTCAAATCCAAGGGACTTGGTCGCAACAGTCCCGTAACAGTGCCGCATATACCGCCATTTCGTCAGTCGATGTGTTGTTCCATTATCGAGTGATCTGGACTGACGCACGCGGCCAAGTGCACACCGATGCGCGATCAGGCCACACCCGCTACTTACCCGGGGGCTCAGGCTTCAGCATGCAGGGGAGAGTTGGTGACTTCTCAACCATCGTGACGGAGAAGGTCGGCAGCAGTGAGGCGACGATGCAAATCAAAGAAGTCTCGGTTGATGACATTAGGTGCGATACAAAAGCGTGATTCCGTGACTGGCCGCATCGACACCTGCGCTAAGTAAACGCAAGACTAGATTTATTTTGAATGTCTTGATAAGAGACACCGCCGTGCAAACTGAAATGATGAAAGTAACGAGGATGATCTGGGTGGCGGCGACGCTCGACAAATTGCGGCAGCGCGGCCGTCCGGCCGCTGCATTACCTCGCGATTCCGCCCAGCATGTTCGGTCCCGTGGTGCAGGGAATGGCAATCGCCGGTTGCGGCAAGGGTGCCCGGGTCATCGTTGAGAAGCCGTTCGGTCGCGACTCTGCGTCCGCACAGGCGCTGGACCGAACGCTGCACGAAGTGTTCGATGAATCCGCGGTGTTTCGCATCGATCACTACCTGGGCAAGGAAGCGGTGCAGAATCTTTTATATTATCGGTTTGCCAACACCTTCCTCGAACCGATTTGGAACCGGCTCTACGTCGACAACGTGCAAATCACCATGGCCGAAAGTTTTGGTGTGCAAGGGCGCGGTGCTTTCTACGAAGAAGTGGGGGCAATCCGTGATGTAGTGCAAAACCATCTAATGCAGGTGATCGCGCTCCTGGCGATGGAAGCGCCGACGGGGCCGGATGCGGAGTCGATGCACGCCGAAAAGCTACGGCTATTTCGAGCCATGCGGCCCTTGAATCCGGCAGACATCGTGCGCGGCCAGTTCGTTGGTTATCGCGATGAAGCGGACGTGGCGCCGGATTCTCAGGTTGAGACCTTCGTCGCGCTGCGCTTGTATATCGACACGTGGCGCTGGGCCGGCGTTCCGTTCTACATCCGCGCCGGCAAATGTCTTCCCGTTACCGCCACCGAAGTGGTGGTCGATCTCCAATGCCCGCCGTTGCCGATATTCGATCAGGTCAGCACTGCGACCTCAAATTATTTCCGCTTCGGGCTCAGCCCCGACGTGGTGATTGCGATGGGCGCGCGAGTCAAACATTTTGGTGAGGATATGCGTGGCGAACCGGTCGAACTGGTCGGCCGCCATCTGGCCGGTAGCGAAAAGATGCCCTACGAACGCCTACTGCACGATGCCATCCGGGGCGATCGTTCCCTGTTTACACGCGATGACAGTGTAGAGGCGGCCTGGAGAGTGATCGACCCCATACTGAAGTTGGATGTTCCCACTGCCGAGGCAGTCAGCGAGTACACGCCTGGCACCTGGGGCCCGGCTGCGGCGGCACGCATAGTCAGCGGTAAGGAGGGCTGGCACGATCCCATACCTGGTAGGGTGACCATCCCTAGTGTCCGGAGCGGTGCCGCCGGCACTGACGAGTAGGGGTCACGACAGGCCCCGCCCCGCGTAATCTGACACTGGTCGGAGCCGACCAATTTATCGATGCTATTTTTGATTGGGCGGAATCATATGATCCTTACCCATGCCCATTCCTTCTTTGCCCATATCCATACCCTTCTTCATTTCGGCCTCGCATGCCTTGTGCATCTGATCTTTTATAGCGCCATCGTTTTTTGCTGTCATGCGCGACATGCAGCCATTCATCATTTTCTCTTTGTTCATGGTGCCATTTTACGTATCGTCCGCAAATGTATGCATACCGGTGAGCAAGATCACGGCAGCGAACAGAATTGTAGCTAATTTAGTCATATAAAGTTTCCAGATAGATAGAGTTCAAAATCGCAACAGCCGTGAGAAATCTCACGGGTTGGTTCGACATCGCTACGCCACTTGAGCAGGTAACGTGACGTTGTAAGTTCCAGCTCACGTGTAGGTGTTCCGCCTACTCGAAAACCTTATCGACCCGGTGGGAGCATCATTTCGCCGGATACTGCGTTTGAAATGGTGAGACCTGCCGTTACTTTGCCGTGTTGCCCGACAACCGAGCAGACAATTTGTGACCGACGCTGAGGTCAAGAGCCGCACCGACGGGATTTGTCTACGTCGATCCTTGTTTCATAACCAGGTGCGGAAAGTTGCCACAAAACGGCACCCATATACCGAACAGCCTTCGGTGCGTCGCAAAGCTGCGGTGCCGGCGAAGGCGCCCGGTCACGCCAAAATCTACTTCGCCGTCTTTGCCATCGTACGGTGCTCTGCTGCCATTGCACGGTACTCCTGAGCGGTACTTTCGAAATTCGTCACCAACCTATCGCAGTGACGCGCCACTGCTAAGTTAACGCGATTGACAAACTCATAGGTCTTTTCCATCGCCTTATGCAGTTCGATTTTCTTATCATAACTCGCTGCTTCCGCTTCATATGCTTTCGCGATCGCTTCGTGATCTGCGGGGGTCCTTGCGGCAGCGATTTGGGCGGGTGTTACGAACTCCTCGGCAGGCGCGGCGAAGCCGTTTGATAAGGAAAACGCGGCCATGGCCGCGACAAATACGAGACTAAATTTATTCATACTTAACTCCGTTCGGAAACAGTAAAACTCAGCGATCGTTGTCTACCACGGTGAATGCTTGATACCGACTCTCTCAGTTACAGGAAAACGCGGAAACCCGCAACAAAGCGGTGCTCATTGACCGAACCCCCCTCGGCACGACGTAGGTCCGCCGTGCCGGCAAAGGAGCGCTCCCACACATAGCCCACGTACGGCGCGAATTTGCGTATCACTTCGTAGCGTAACCGCAAGCCCAATTCAACGTTACCCAGTCCGGTGCCCGTGCCGCGTGCCGCATCGGCCTTTGAATACAGGTTGGTCTCTACGCTGGGCACCAAAATCCATCTATTCGTGAAGCGCATATCGTACGAAGCTTTGAACCGCGCGGAAATCCGTCCCGCATCTCCCACATAACCGGTCGCCTGAATTTCAAACCAGCGCGGCGCGAGGCCCTGAATGCCGAATGCCGCGTAGGTGTGAGAGTCCGGACCGAAATCCTGCCGCAGCCCCACCTGCGTCCCCCAAAACGGCGAAATGGCGTGCCACCAGAGCGCTTCGAGGCCGCTGGTGGGATCGAGGATTTCATCCCGAATCTTCTGTCCCTGGGTTCGCACCCAGAATTTGTCGTGATCTCCCCCATAGCTGCCTTGGGCCGTCCAGTTGACGCCATGGCCATCATTGCCGGACAGAAACTCCAACTCATCGACCAACAGCTTGGCAACCTTGAGGTGATCCGCCTGTTCCAGGCCGGGCATGTCGGTATACACATAGCCCTCAGCATAGGCGTTCGGATCTCGCGCATCGGGTGGTGCCTTACCGCCTTGCATGGAATCCATGCTCATTGCACCCATCGGGGCGCCGGCGGCAGCCGGCTTCGACATGTCCATCCCGGGCATCGGTGGCGCAGGTGTTGGAGCAGGAGTTGGCTTTGCACCCATGTCCATATCTTTCATCGGCGGCGGTGCTGGCGCCGGGGTTGCCTCCATCGCCATCCCCTGCATCGGATCGGTCGCAGCTTTAGCCGAGCTCGCGGCCGGCTTGTGCGCGCCTTCGTCCACGACAACTATCGCGGGCGCTTCCGCTGCCAACACCCGAGAGGAGCCAGACGGCGTTCCAAGGCTTGCGACAACAGCAAGCGCGAGACTGCCGACTAGACGCCAGCAAGATGGTGTAAGCAGGCTCGCGTGATCGCCGCGCGTATTCATGCGACGACCACTTCGCGGAACATCCCGGCAGCCATGTGATACAGCAAGTGACAGTGGAACGCCCAGCGGCCCGGCGCATCCGCGGAGACTACAAAGCTCACTCGCTGCGCTGGCTGGACGGTCACGGTGTGCTTGCGCACCAGAAATGCCTTATCGGCGGTCTCCAGTTCACACCACATGCCATGCAGGTGCATGGGGTGAGTCATGATCGTGTCATTGACCAGGGTGACTCGAAGCCGCTCTCCGACGCGAAAATGCACCGGCTTTGCGTCGTTGAGCTTAACGCCGTCGATGGACCACTCGAAACGCTCCATGTTGCCCGTCAGGTGCATCTCAATCTCACGACCCGGCTCGCGAGAATCAATCGCACCACCCACCGTATGCAGGTCCGCATAGGTCAGAACGCGTCTGCCGTTGCCGCGCAAGTTGATGCCCGGATCATCCAGATTGTCGCGCGGAGAATCCACGCGCATATCAACGCTGGCGCCATACTCGCTGCGAGCGTGATGAGCTTTCTTCGCCGCGCCGCCCATCGCCCCCATCATATCGGTCTCGGTAAGCCAACTCGGTGTATCCAGTACCGGCACATCGGCGTGCATTCCAACGCGCGGTGCCAACGTGCCACGCGCAAAGCCGGTGCGATCGATCGACTGCGCAAAAATGGTATACGCACGATCCTGCGGCAATTGCACGATGGCATCGTAGGTTTCGCCGGGACCGATCCGAAACTCATCGACCTCCACCGGATCCACTTCTTGGCCATCGGTGGAAACAATGCGCAACTTCAGACCCGGAATACGGACATCAAAGTATGTGCCGGCGCCAGCGCCGACGAAGCGCAATCTCACGCGTTCACCGACATTCGCAATGCCGGTCCAGTTGGTGCTCGGCGCGCTGCCATTCATCAAATAGGTATAGGTTGCCGCCGAGATGTCAGCGTAATCAGTCGGATTCATACGAGTGCGATTCCATTTCGCGCGTTTCGCAAACGCTCCGCTAAGTCCCAGTCGCGACACATCGGTAAAGAAATCGCCCGTGGTAGGCAGCGCGAAATTATAGTAACTACCCATCTTCTTGAGATTGAGGAACACCGCCAACGGCTCCTCGTCCGTCCAATCGCTCAGCATCACGACGTAGTCGCGATCGGGAAGTGATTGTGGAGGGCTACGTGGTTCCACCACAATCGCGCCGAACAGGCCTGTTTGCTCGTGCAGCGAGTGCGCGTGGTACCAGTACGTGCCGGTCTGGCGTAGCGTGAAACGATAGACAAACGTCTCGCCCGGTGCGATGCCGGCAAAACTGATGCCGGGTACGCCGTCCATATCCGCGGGCACCAACAATCCATGCCAATGGATTGAGGTGTGTTCACTCAGCCGATTCGTCACCCGAACGGTGACGGTATCGCCGTCGCGCATACGCAATAGTGGTGCAGGCACTTGCCCGTTCACCGCCGTGGCAATGCTGGCACGTCCCGTGAAGTTCACGGGCAACCTCGCGATCTCGAGGTCAAATTCCGTGCCGGTCAGCTCAGATGCAGTACTACCCGCCGCGCGCAGCCGCATAGGCAACGAACCTAGAACTGTCGCCGCCGTGACGCCTTGCACGAAGCGGCGTCGAGATATTCCAATCGGTGAGCGCGGCATGGATGTCTTACTACTCGATGGCGAAGAAACCGGGTCAGGCGAAAACCCTTGCCTCTTAGGAGGTCGGCGCGCCACGTGCGTGCAGCCGACCGTATCGACTATAAGTCTACATTTCGTCTTCTGATTCCATCGGCTTGTCAGTCATGGGCTTGTCCGACGTTGATTTGTTCATCGTATCCTTATCCATTTTGTCCATGGCCATGCCGATTCTGCCCATGCCCATGTCCATCTTGTCCATATCCATTGCGGCCTTCGCTTTGTCGGTGCCGGCCGAGCAACATTTTTTCTGCTCCATTTGCATGCCCTTCTTCTCCATCTGCTTGCCCTTGCTTTCCATGCGCTTTCCCATGTCCTGCATGTGCTTAGCCAGCATCTGCATGTGCTTGCCCATCGCAGCAGCGTCCTGCTCTTTGGCCGGCATTGGCGCTACCGCATCCGTGCCGCTTTCCGCAGAGCCATTCTGCGCTTTCTGCAGTTGTGCAACTTGTGCACGAAGCTCTTGGACCTGCGCCTGAAGCTGCGCGTTGGTCGCTGTAGCGTCAGACGTGGCTTGTGCCGCGGAACGCGGCGCTGTGGTTTGAGCGATTACGAGCGGTGTGGTGAGCGCGAGAACCAGCAGCGATACGGCAACCGCTGCGCCGACGCCCGCCTTGTCGATCAAACGGTGTTGCATTGAAATTTGCATGGAACTGACTCCAATAACTGTAGTTCGGGTGAAGCCCAATATTCGTGAACGATGCTGATACGAGGGGGAGCGTTAACGCATGCTGATTCCGGATAATTATCTCCGTAGCTATCGCCGTGCAACACACCATCCACCATTAGCGTGCCCACAGGTCAGAGGAACTATGGCAGCTTCGCTCATAGCGCACTATAAGTAGGTTCGCGTACAGACAGGGGGAGCCCACTAGGACTATGGTTGAAAATATTGGATCTATTGTCTTTCGTTGACGATGCGCGAATTCAGGATCTGAGAGGGAGCCGCTATTTGCAATGCGATCGTTGGCCGCCTTGTCGTCCGTCGCGCCAACACCATCGACGCAAACGGACTCACTAAGCCGACGTAGGCGCGAATCGCAGTGACTGGTACTTGAAACGCGGCCACGGCCTGATGATTGGTAGCGATGGATACATCGTCAAATAGCCGGATCTCATTGTTGCAGCGCTAGAGCCCAGATGCGGTGATATTGCAGATCGTTATCGACGCAGGCGACTCTAAGATCAAGCTTCTTTTGTCTGTGCGCTACGAGTTCGGCGATCCTTGGAAAGGCCCTCAAAATGAAGAGCAATACATGAACGATCCTTCCAGACGAATTCGAGTCAAGTCTGAATCTCCCCTCGATGCGGATTTCAAGATGCGGCCTTTGCATCAGGTATTGGTTGTCGGCTTGGTAGCAATGATGGCGCTTGGCGCACCGAACGTTGGCAACGCGTCAGCGGACGAGCATGCCAGCCATCACCCGGCGGCGGGCGCGCCAACGGCTCCGATGCCGACGGCCCCTACTGCGCCTGCCGCGGCAGCGCCTGGTATGGGCGACATGATGGGCAAAATGATGGCGCCATCCAATCCGGGCGCTGCGGCGATGAGTCCTCCTGACGCAGGGTCGAGTGCGCCGGCGGCAGTGGCTGCAACTCCGGCACCGGGATCTGCGGCGCCACCGGCGACGGGTGGAATGGCCGGCATGCCGGCGCCTGCTGCCGCGTCGATGGGCGGTTGCATGGGAGGCGGCTGTGGTTCCGGCAATGCCAAGCTCCCCATTTACCCCTCACTCATGACATTGCCTGCGCTGACGCCGGACAAGCGCACCGAGATCGATGCGCTGGCGAGCCAGCAAGTCAGCGAAGGTAAAAGCCGTCTCGAGACCGGATTCGAGAACCTGAATCGCGCAACGCTCGCCGGTGACAACCTCAGCATGCAGCAATCGGTGGGCTTGATGCATGAGGGTTTGGATGAACTGGGGGCGGGAATAGCCGCCCGGCGGGTGCTTTTAGAAGGCAAATCACCGCGCAACCTAGCCCTCGACTGGTTCAAGCGGGAAATGAATCTTGCCTCTCCGATTGGAACCACAGCATCCGCAACGCACCCCGGTGTCACGCCCTTTCACCTGTTCACCATGGGACTGCTCATCCTCTTCGCGGTGGCAATGCTGATCATGTATTTCTTCAAGATGCGTCGAGCAGCCGCTCTATTCGGGCGTATCAAGCCCGATCCGGCGGCACCCCCGCCGGGTTCCTCTCCACCGTTGGGGGGCGCACCAACAGCACCACCCGCGCCGCCGACTACTCCATCCCCGCCCCCACTTGCCTCATCGCCTGTCACCACAACTGCGTCTACATCTGCACCGGGTCCTTCGGCAACCGCTCAAGTGCCAAACTCGCCGGTGGCCGATCCGGCGGCGAGAGGAACTGCCGCAGCACCGCCAGCGCCGGCCTCCCCTGCAAACTCATTGGCCCGCGTTACCTCCAACACCGATTCACTCTCGGGCGGACTAACGGCGATCCGCGATTCGGAGGCAACATCAGGAACGCCGTTGATCGCGAATTGGCGTGGGCAGTTGCGCATCGGAGAAATCCTTACCGAAACACCGAGCGTAAAAACCTTTCGGCTTCTGCCGGCATCGAGCGAAAACCTGCTGCCGTTCACCTTTGCTCCCGGCCAATTCTTGAACGTCGCCTTTTGGATTGGCGGTGCGAGGATGAATCGGTCTTACTCGATTTCGTCGTCCCCCACCAAGCGCGAGCATATCGACCTCACGGTGCGCCGTGAACCGCGTGGTGCCGTCTCCCGACACATCGATGATCTGCTCAAGGTAGGCGATCAGATTGAAGCGGGCGGGCCCATCGGACGGTTTACCTTTACCGGAGCGGAAGCCGATAGCATCGTCCTGATCGCCGGTGGCGTAGGAATTACGCCGATGATGAGTATCACCCGCTACCTCACGGAGCGTTCCTGGCCTGGCGAGATATTCCTGTTCTACGCCTGCCGAGCACCAGAAGACTTTATCTTTGCAAGCGAGATTGCGGCTTTGCAACGTGCAAATCCCAAACTGCAGGTCATCGTGACCATGTCGGGTGCCGAGGGTACGGACTGGCAAGGCCCGCGCGGCCGCCTGACCAAAGAATTGCTGATTCAGTCGGTACCTGACATAGCGAGTCGACGAATCCACTTATGCGGGCCGCCGACGATGATGGAGGCGACCAAGGCGATACTGACTGAGTTAGGGGTCCCCTCGGATCAGGTGAAAACCGAATCCTTCGGTGCCGTGAAGCCGACGCCTGCGGCTGCGGGAACCACTGTAAAGTCGGCGGCCGCTGCGACTGGCCCCTGGGTGACATTCTCCAAAAACAATAAGTCGGCCCAAATACACGTCGATCAGACCATTCTGGAGTTGTCTGAGGAACTTGATATCGCCATCGAATTTTCGTGTCGGGTCGGTACGTGCGGGGTATGCAAGACAAAGATGACCTCCGGCGAGGTCGACATGGAGGTTCAAGACGCATTGGATGCCGACGACAAAATCAACCGTGTCATCCTTGCCTGCCAGGCCAAGCCGACAGTCGATGTGACGGTGGATGCGTAGCCGTGAAGGATCGCCAAAGCATTTTCTTCAGCGCCATTTTTTGCCTGCTGCTGCTCACCTGGCTGGGATTTTTACTGCATCGCTCACCGCGCTTTGCGGGTAGTGGACTGGGTGCCGTATTCGGTATTGCCGCGGCGGTCCTGCTGTTGCTGCCACTGGTGTATCCAATCGCCAAGCGTATTCCTGCCTTACACGGTTGGATCCTTGCACGTGTTTCGTTGCAGTCTTTGATGAGCCTGCACATCTGGTCGAGTATCGTCGGTGCGTTGTTCGCCATCATCCATACGGGGCATAAATTCGACAGCGGGCTGGGGATTGCATTGACCGCGATCATGCTGCTCGTGGTCGTGAGCGGATTCACGGTTCGCTATCTTCTGACTTACGTTGCCCATGGTATGACCGATAAGCTGGTCCTGCTGCAAACGGCCAGGGGCGATCTGGACCACGCATGGGGCGTGCTGGAAAACTCGCCGCCAGAAGAGCGCGTGCTGCCCAAGGCGACCCTGCGCCATGCGACGCTTGCGTCGGTGGGAATTGAGACCTCCAGCACAACGACGGCTTGGAACGTTGTACAGCTCGCAGACTCCGTCGCGGATCTGGAATATTCGGTCCGCCTGCACGAACTGCTGAAGCGTTGGTTTGGCCGCTCCTTAACCCTGCACATTGCGCTGTCAATGGTCTTCTACCCACTACTCGCGCTGCACATTGGGGTTGGTATTTTCTACGGGCTGCGGTGGATGCAATGAAGCCCTTTTACCTCTGGTTGGCACTCCTGGTTGCCAGCGTCGCGGCGGGGTCGCTTGCTGTCGTTCACTTCACGTCCGCAACAGTGGCCCTACAACAGTTCGTGCATCCCGGGCCGCTATCGCCTCGACATGCTTTCTTGCGTGACCGCTGTGCTGTGTGCCATCAACCAGGTGTCGGCGTGACCGTCACCAACTGCACTGTCTGCCATGCGAACGCCGAACGACTGCTGGGTCGGCAGCCGACGCAGTTCCATGCCAGCGTGCAGGAATGCAGCGCCTGCCATGTCGAACATCAGAATTCAGATGTGCGACCGCTTGCAATGGACCACTTGGTCCTCGCCCAAGTGGGAGCGCGCACCCTAAAAAGGGCCGCTCAATATGACTTGGACAGCGACGCAACACTTAAATCATTGCAGACATGGCTGAAAATCAAAGAGCCTGGTCAACTGGAGCTTGGCTCTGCCCTGCAAGCTCTCAATTGCGCGGGATGCCACGATCGTCGCGACCCGCATTTCAAGCGCTTTGGAAGCGACTGCGCGCAGTGCCACGTATTCCAATCCTGGAGGATTGCCGGCTACCAGCATCCCTCATCCAGGTCGACGAACTGTGTACAGTGCCATCAGCCGCCACCGAGTCATTTCATGGGACACTTTTCCTCGATGTCGCAATCAATTGCGGGCAAAGAACATGCCCAAGTTGAAGAATGCTTCGAATGCCACAATACGACCAGTTGGAATGACATTGTGGACGTGGGATTCATCAAGCATCACTGAAGACCCACCGCAAGAACTTGCGGCAATAGAGTCGCGTCGGCCGCGCGGCACCGCAGCTTGCGCCAGGAACAATCTAGCGGGTGCGCGGTGTCAGGCCGACACACTGGGCCATCAGCGACAAGCAATCAATTCTTAGCCATCTCACGGCAGGACTTTGCGCAATCGCGGCATGATTTGGCGCACGCTTTGAGCTGCGCATCCTCACCCATGGACTCGCACGATTGCGCACAGCGATCGCAGATCTCAGCGCACGCGCTACAAATCGTCTTGTGCTGCGCAGAGTCACGAATCATGAAATTCGCATTAGTCTGACAAATTTCCGCGCAATCCGTCAGCAAAAGGATGTGCGCGGGCGAAGCGTGATGGCCGCCTTTTTGTAGACAGTAGCTAATTGTTTGCACGCAGGCACTGTGACATTTCTCACATTCCTCGATGCAGGCTTTCATATCCTGGGGGCTCATCGACATCTGCCCCTTTGGCATAGACATAGATGATTCGGCACCCTCGGCGTGGGATCTACCGCTACCAAAAAGCACAGCGGCTCCCATAGCGCCGGCTATCGCCACGAGTGTCTCTCGCCTAGTCGTTTCACAGTTCATTGAGCTGTCTCCGTAGGGCATCAGGCCGGTATCGCTCGATAGATCAACGCCGCATAATAGCGAACCTGCTGTATTACTTCTGCGGACTCTCCGCATTTGCTTTGTCATCGGTGCCGCTATGATGAATAGGAATCTTCTTGTCTTTCATCTTGCTCATGCTCTTCAGATCTCCCGGAGAATGATCCATCATCATGTGGTCTTCCGGCTTGACAGCTGCTGCTGGCTTGACGGTTGGCTTGCATTTATTATGAATCGGGATCGTTTTATCCTTCATCATGTTCATGCTCTTGGTGTCGCCCTTCGAGTGATCCATCATGAGGTGGTCTTTACAATCGTCGGGACCAACTGCTTTGGCCGGCGGATCGCCTTCGTGATGAATCGGGACCGTTTTATCCTTCATCATGTTCATGCTCTTGGTATCACCCTTCGAGTGATCCATCATCACGTGGTCTTTGCTCGCGGTATCATTGGCTTTCGAATCCGTCGATGTTTTCGGTGGTTCGGTAGCGGCTTTCGGCTCGTCCGCTGCGGACGCGACGGAGAAAGCTCCCATTGTAAAAATGGCTACTACCGATAGTCCGATTAAACCGTCTTTCACTTTGATCATGACCCTAGCTCCTGATTAAAAACGCCGCGTCGATCGCCCGCACCCCGCAACTTGTGGGACTGGACGCTGGACCAGAATAGCGACGGCAGTGCGAAAATCGATGCGGGGATTTACCGATGGATAGGCGAATAGTCCCTATCATTCACCGACATCGAATGGTGAGACTGCGCTCAAGTTGTGCGAATTTTCTGTACGTTGGCGCACATATAAACAAAACGCCCTGGTGCCAACATCACTGTCGGGCTCGCCTGCCTACGCATGACAACGAGCCCTTCAAATATCTCTTTACTCTGGGGTCGGGTACGGGGGTTACACTCTTTTGGTCTATAAACATCAGTCTGAGTGTGTAATGAAAGACGCAATTCCGTTGGCCGATACGGCGATACATGCACTGAAAGACCCGGTTTGCGGAATGACGGTAACCGAGCAATCCCGACACGTGCTGCAGCACGAAGGTCAGCCGATTTATTTTTGCAGCGCAGGTTGCAAATCTAAATTTGAGAGCAGCCCAGCTAAGTATTCTAACGTTCCTGCCAAGGCATCTACGTCAGCGCCTGCCACGATGGAGCCTACACCTGTCGGAACGATCTACACCTGCCCCATGCATCCTCAGATACGGCGGGATCACCCGGGCACCTGTCCTATCTGTGGCATGTCGCTTGAACCTGAAATGCCGACGCTCGACGAAGGCGAGAACCTCGAGTTGCGTGATTTTCGGCGACGCTTCCTGTGGACCTTGCCGCTGACGATTGTGGTCACTGTACTGGCCATGGCCGGCCACCGCTTGCGATGGTTCGAGATGGCCACGCAAAGTTGGATAGAACTTTTGCTCTCCTTGCCCATCGTCCTGTGGGCAGGCTGGCCGTTTTTCGAACGCGCGGTTCAATCAGTCGTGCGTCGTAGTCCCAACATGTGGACGCTGATCGGCCTGGGAACCTCCGCCGCCTTCGTGTACAGCGTGGTCGCCACGGTTGCACCTGGTGTATTTCCCTCCTCCTTCGTCGCCATGGGTCGAGTATCGGTTTACTTCGAAGCAGCTGCGGTGATCATCTCGTTGACATTGCTGGGTCAGATTCTGGAACTCAAGGCTCGCTCGCAGACCTCTGCGGCAATCAAATCGTTACTCGGCTTATCGCCCAAAACGGCTCGGCGGATCAACGCCGATGCTTCGGAAGAGGACATTCCCCTCAGCCATGTCCACGTCGGCGACACATTGCGGGTTCGCCCGGGTGAGAAGGTCCCGGTCGATGGTGTTGTGGTCGACGGTAGCAGCGCAGTGAATGAATCCATGTTGACGGGGGAGCCGGTGCCGGTCACGAAGAGCACCGGCGACAAACTGATTGGCGCAACGATGAATACCAGCGGTGCGCTGACGATGCGTTCTGAACGCGTAGGCGCACAAACTGTATTGGCGAGCATCGTACAGATGGTCGTTCAAGCGCAGCGGTCCAAGGCGCCGATGCAGCGCATGGCGGACCAGGTCGCCGGCTACTTCGTCATCAGCGTCGTCAGCATTGCGTTGATTACGTTGTTCGTTTGGGGGTTCTTCGGTCCCGCACCCAGCTGGGCTTACGGACTGATCAATGCCGTCGCCGTTCTCATCATCGCCTGCCCCTGTGCTTTGGGTCTGGCGACGCCTATGTCGATCATGGTCGCCACGGGCAAGGCCGCCACGCAGGGGGTGCTGTTTCGCGATGCCGCGGCGATCGAAAACTTCCGCAAAGTGGACACCTTGATTGTCGATAAGACCGGCACGTTGACGGCCGGCAAGCCCGCCTTTGATCGTATCGTGGCGCTGTCTGGTTATTCCGACAATGACGTGCTGGGCTTGGCGGCAAGCCTTGATCAAGGCAGCGAGCATCCCCTGGCAGAGGCCATTGTCCGAGGAGCGAGAGACCGCGGCATCGCCTTGGAAAAACCGGAGGGATTTGAATCCAGCACCGGAATCGGGGTTCGTGGTCGTGTTTCAGGTAAGTCGCTGGCGCTGGGCAACGCCGCGATGATGACTCAACTCCATATACAGGTTGATACCCTCCAGCCCCAAGCGGAGGCGCTTCGCGCTCAGGGTGCCAGCGTGATGTACCTGGCAGCAGACGGAAAGCCAGCTGGATTAATCGCGGTTTCCGATCCAATCAAAGCGACCTCGGCTGCCGCACTGGCCGCATTGAAGGCAACGGGTCTGCGCGTCATCATGGCGACCGGCGATGGCCTAACCACGGCGAAAGCCGTTGCCGCTCAGCTTGGCATCGTCGAAGTCTATGGGGAGGTGAAGCCTGCCGACAAGCTCGCTCTGGTGGTTCGATTGCAGCATGAAGGGCGCGTTGTCGCGATGGCCGGTGATGGCATCAACGATGCGCCGGCGCTCGCGATGGCGAACGTGGGCGTTGCAATGGGCACAGGCACCGATGTCGCAATGAACAGTGCACAAGTGACGCTCGTCAAAGGCGACCTGCGTGGCATCGCTCAAGCCCGGATCATCTCCGAGCAGACGATTGCCAACATGAAACAGAATCTTGGCTTTGCGTTCATCTACAACGCGTTGGGCGTTCCGCTGGCGGCGGGCGTTCTGTATCCGTTCACTGGCTGGCTCTTGTCCCCCATGATCGCAGCGCTGGCGATGAGCTTGAGTTCAGTATCGGTGATCAGCAACGCGCTGCGGCTACGCGCAGCGAAATAGTGGCGCTCGATTTACTCCGCAGGCGAGAGGTCCCAGACCCTAGCCTATCGATTCTGTGCGCAACCCTGGTCTTGGCAGGCGTGTATATGCGCCGGCCGGCACAGATCCGGATCTCGTTCGACAATACATCAGCCAACAGGAGTCCACCTCATGATGATCGTTCCTGCGAGCGTCAAAGTGCACATGGCGTTGGGCCATACGAGCATGCGGAACCCGCGCCTCGTCGCAAAGCCTTGCCCGAGCATCTGCCGCGAGAAGATCGCCGCATCGATCTGGACTCGCCCGTATGTTCTTGCTGCGGGGGTGAACTGCACGCGATCGGTGCAAGCATCAGCGAGATGCTCGACTGGATCCCAGCCCAGGTGCGAGTGTTGCGGATCCGCCGGCCCAAGTACGGCTGTCGCGGCTGCGAGAAAATCCATCAGGCACCTGCGCCCGCCCGCGCCATCGCCGGCGGCCTGGCAACGCCGGCGCTGCTTGCCCAAGTGTTGATCGCCAAATATTGCTTATGCCGATATCGGCATAAGGCGAACTACGCCGCGCTCCGGACTATGCGGCAAAACTTCGTACAACGCGGTAAAGACGCGGGATTTCACAGACTATCCGGCAGATAGGATTCGGCATAGTCTCCCCTTCAACGAAGAACGGGAGAGGCTTCGGCCTATTGCTCGATGCGTTGGCAAAGAACGATATTGCCGGGGTCGGTTGAAGGTCCTCTGAGTCCGATCCTGGAAGCGTACGCAGGTCTTCTGAACGAGGAGGCATTTTCGCACGAGAGTTTTCTGGGCATGACCTGGTTCGTCATGCGATTCAGTCGTTGGCTTCATAAGCACGGCATCGGCACAAAAGACCTGACGCTCAGTATCGGCGAGCGGTTCTTGCGCGATTGTCGGCCTCGCAACGGCGATCCGACTACCCTGAAGCATCTTCTTGCATGGATGTGCCGCCAACAGATCATACCTCCGCGGGCTCTACAGGCGCACGAGACGTCCAACGTGGACGCGCTGGTCGAGGAGTATTCGTCGTACCTGGTGGCGGAAAGAGGTCTTGCATCCACCAGTGTTGAGATCTATTCCTCGCTTGCGAAGCGTTTTCTTGAGCGCACTTGCCCGGCTGGACGGCGAGATTTGAAGGCCCTCGCCGCCGCAGATATTCGCGCTTTCGTCACGCACGAAGCAAGAAGGTATCGAACATCCAAAGCCGCGAGCTTGCTGGCGGTCGCGGTCCGCTCCCTCCTGCGTTTCGTACACTACCGCGGCTACATTGATCGATCCCTGACGGTAGCGGTGCCGGCGATTGCTCATTGGTCGATGGCCTCGATTCCACGGGCGTTGCCGCTTAAGGCCGTTCGCCGAGTCCTCGATGAGAGCAAGCGGCAGCGTACTCCCTGTGGACTTCGCGATCACGCCATTTTGTTGCTTCTGTCGCGGCTGGGCCTGCGCGCCCGGGAGGTCATGCTGCTCGAACTCGATGACCTTGATTGGGCCAGCGGCTGCATTCATGTGTGCGGCAAAGGGCGTCAGGAGCGACCGCTCCCGTTGCCGCACGATGTCGGTCAAGCGATCGCCAAGTATCTGCACGAAGGTCGACCGGCATCCTCGTGCCGACGCGTATTCCTGCGCGCGCGAGCACCGTGGCGAGGAGTCGCCAGCGCCTGTGCGATATCCATGATTGCGCATCGTGCACTGAAGCGAGCTCACATTCGATCGGCAAGCTACGGTGCACATCAGTTTCGCCACGCATTGGCGACCAACATGCTGCGGCGGGGCGCTTCGCTCACAGAGATTGCCCAAGTGTTGCGCCACCGCGATCCCAACACCACACGGCTATATGCCAAGGTCGATATCGACGCGCTCCGAGAAGTGGCCTTGCCTTGGCCCGGACGCCCTCAATGATGAACTTGCGCACATCCGTGAAGAACTATCTCGGCATGCGACGAGCGCTGGGGTTTAAGTTGCAACGACAGGAAGCCTATCTGCTGGATTTCGTGGCGTTCATGCAAAAACACCGTGCGCGGCGGATCACCGGGAAGTGGATCGTACGATGGGTGCGGCAGAACCCCTCGACCGATCCTTGTTACCAGGGGATGAGATTTGGCGCGGTTCGCGTGTTTGCTGTCTATCACAGCACCGTGGATCCGCGAACCGAGGTGCCGCCGGTGGATCTGATGCCGCGCATGCAGGGTCGCAACCGCTTCTACCTGTATTCCGATCAGGAGATTCGAGCCTTGCTGGCGGAGACTTTGAAGCATCGGGTGGGCGCGACCAGCATTTCGAGGTGGGTCCGCTATACGCTCTACGGCTTGCTCAGTGTTGCCGGATTGCGGATCGGTGGGGCATTGAGACTGGATCTTACGGATGTGGATGTTGACCTCGGTATTCTCAACATTCGTGATTCGAAGTTCAGGAAGTCACGCCTGGTTCCGCTTCACCACTCGACACGCACGGCACTGCGGAACTATCTGCAGCGACGCGACCAATATTTCCACGGTCGCGATATCAAGCCGCTTTTCGTATCCCGACACGGCACACGCATGCGCCATAACGATGCATGGAAGTCCCTCGTCCGGCTGTCGAGAAAGATCGGACTGCGTGGACCCACAGACCGACGCGGACCACGGTTGCATGATTTTCGGCATCGCGTCGCCGCGCAGGTCATGCTGCGCTGC
>JANMXI010000043.1:0-38422 GCA_031394735.1 Pseudomonadota bacterium
CCTGCGTCGTTTCGATATGCCGAAACGCACAACTCGTTTGCGGTCGTGAATTTCGTCAGGAAATTCTTTGGATTGCAGGGTCCTGCGGTCGCGGTCTCCTGTGCCTGCGCCTCCAGCGCCAAGGTGTTCGCAGCGGCACAACGCATGATTCAGACGGGTCTGATCGACGCAGCAGTGGTCGGTGGTATCGATTCCCTCTGCCTGACGACCTTGTACGGTTTTCACTCCCTGCAGCTCACCTCCACCCAGCCTTGCCGCCCGTTCGATGTGGCGCGCGATGGCATCTCCATCGGCGAGGCAGCCGCCTTCGTGCTGCTCGAACGCATGCCTGATTCCCCCAGCGCCGGCGCATTGGCCCTGCTCGGCTCGGGTGAATCCAGCGACGCGCATCACATGTCCGCGCCGCATCCAGACGGGTTGGGCGCGCAGCTCGCCATGGAATCCGCACTGCGCTCGGCGCAGTTGACGGCCGGCGATATTGACTATGTGAATCTGCATGGCACCGGAACGCCCGGCAACGATCGCTCGGAAAGCAAAGCGGTGAATGCGCTATTCGACGCCGGGACCCTTTGCAGTTCCACCAAAGGCGCCACCGGCCATACGCTCGGCGCGGCCGGCGCGCTCGAAGCGGTGATCAGTCTGCTCGCGTTGCAGGACGGATTGGCGCCTGCGGGACTCCATGTGTCGCAGCAGGACCCCGCGTTGCATTTGCACTACCTGCGGCAGAACCGCACGCAGCCTCTGCGTCGGGTCTTGAGCAACTCCTTCGGATTTGGCGGCACCAATTGCAGTCTCATCTTCGGTCGCCTGCCGTGAGCGCCGTGCCGCTGTCAGCGTTTGTGGACGGACTAGGCGTACTCGGGCCAGGCCTTGAAGGTTGGCCTGCGATGGCCGCCATCCTGCGCGGTGAGGCAGCATGGCATCCGGCACGAACCGTGGTGCCATTGCCTCAATGGCTGCCTTCGGCGGAGCGACGTCGCACCAATACCGTGGTGAAGCTGGCGCTGGCAGTCGGTCGGGAAGCCGTCGACGCCGCGGCTGCCGACGCGGCGCAATTGCTCACCGTGTTCACCTCCTCAGGCGCCGATGGTCAGAATTGTCATGAGATCTGCGAAACACTGGCAAGCAAAGAGCGCGAGTTGTCGCCAACCCGCTTCCACAATTCCGTTCACAACGCCCCCGCCGGCTATTGGGGCATCGCCACCGGCGCGATGCAGGCCTCCAATGTGGTGTGCGCCTACGATGCGAGCTTTGCCGCCGGTCTGTTGGATGCGCTGATGCAAGTGGTCGTGGAGCAAAAACAGGTGTTGTTGATCAGCTACGATGCGCAGTATCCGCTGCCGCTGCATGAGAAGCGGCCGTTGCCGGACGCGTTCGGCGTCGCGCTGCTGCTGTCGCCGACGCGCGGCGCACGCTCGCGGGCGCAGTTGAGCGCGCAATTGAGTGAGGATGCCCTGTCCCGTCTGGCAGACACGTCGCTGGAGTCGTTGCGTGCGGCCATTCCCGCTGCACGCGCTCTGCCCTTGCTGCAGATCCTGGCACGCCACCAACGCGGCAGCGCGGTTCTTGAATATCTGGAGCCGAGCGGATTGCGAGTCGAGGTCGAACCGTGCAACTAGATCACGACTGGATCGCGCGGCATATTCCGCATCAGGATGGCATGTGTCTGCTGGACGCGGTCGAGAGCTGGGATGAGCAACGCATCCTCTGCCGCAGCACCTCGCATCGCTCGCCGCACAACCCGTTGCGCAGCGGCGAGCGGTTATCCGCCATTTGCGGCGTTGAGTATGCCGCGCAGTCCATGGCCATTCACGGTGCACTGCTGCTTGGCGCCGCCACCAAACCCGGCTATTTGGCGAGTGTGCGCGCCGTTCGACTGCATTTGTCTCGGCTGGATGACATCGTCGCGGACTTGAAGGTCGAGAGCGAGCGGCTGAGCGGCGATACATCGACTATTTTGTATACCTTCAGCATCAGCGCCGACGGGTTGCCCTTGCTCGAGGGCCGCGCCACGGTAGTATTGGATGCGGACGTATACTCCGCTGCGCCCGGCGGACTGCGAAGCTGATGGACACAACCACTCAAAAGCGCGCGCTGGTCACCGGCGGTAGCGGCGGCATTGGCGCAGCCATCTGCACAAGGCTGGCGGCGTCCGGCTGCCATGTCTACGTGCATGCGAACCGCCATCGCGACGCGGCGGAAGCGACAGCAGCAGCCATCACCGCCGCCGGCGGCAGCGCGGAGACTGTCTGCTTCGATGTGACCGACGCCCTCGCTGCGCGCACCGCGCTCGAAGCCCTCGTGGAATCCGCGCCGATCCAGATCCTGGTGAACAATGCCGGCATACATGACGACGCGGTGCTGGCGGGCATGAGCGGACAGCAATGGCACTCGGTCATCGACGTGTCGCTGAACGGCTTCTACAACGTCACACAACCGCTGTTGCTGCCCATGCTGCGAACCCGTTGGGGGCGCATCATCAATTGCTCGTCGGTCAGCGCGTTGATCGGTAACCGCGGCCAGGTGAACTACGCCGCCGCCAAAGGCGCGTTGAATTCAGCCACCAAGGCGCTGGCTCTGGAAGTGGCCAGCCGCGGCGTGACGGTCAATGCCATCGCGCCGGGCATCATCGACACCGCCATGAGCGAAACAGCATTCGCCAAATCCCGCATTGAACAACTGGTTCCCATGAAGCGCGCCGGAACGCCGCATGAAGTGGCGAATCTGGTGAATTTTCTGGCCTCCGCGGAATCCGCCTACATCACCGGACAGATCATCGCGATCAGCGGCGGCATCGCCTGACGGATCGGGTGCGTCCGGCTCAGTCCTGCTTCAATCCCTCGACCTGAATGCGCAACAGCACGCGGCCCTTCTCGCCTTCGCCGTACTTGCTCGACTTCATGCCGAATTGCGACCAGTTAACCTCGCCTTCCGCGTCTGCGCCGCAGACCTCCTTCTTGAGCATGGGATGCGGCATGCAGCGAAAGCTCTTGATGGTGAGGTTCACGAGGCGCGTCACGCCCATCAGCGTGATTTCACCCTCAACCTCGCTTGGCTGGTCACCCATGAAGCGCACGACGCCTTTGTAGCTGGCAGTGGGGTATTGCTTCACATTGAAGAAATCCTCCGATCGAGCCTTCTCATCCATGGCGGCGAGGCCAAAATTGATGCTCGCCGGATCGATGGACACCGCCACGGTGCCGGTCTTGGCACTGCGATCCAGCGTGATTTCACCGCTGCTCTTGTCGAACTTGCCCCGCCACACGGACAACCCCATGTGCGAGAACTCCAGGCTCGGGAACGTGTGTTGCGGATCGATGCTGTATCTGTCAGCCGCGCCGGCGACAGCCGGCGCTAGCAGAAACAACGCGACAAGGCCGGTGAACTTGAACAACATACTTCGGATACCTCAGATCTGATCAATATTCAACGACGGATTTGAAGCCGCCGAAAATCAAGCGATTCCCATCGAAGGGCATTGCATGGGGATTAATAATGCAGGCCAGACGAGGATCTCGCATCACCTTGGCATTGACGCTATCGCGGTGTTTGCGCGATTTGTAAACGATCCAGGAGAAGAACACCACTTCGCCAGCTTTGAGTTTGACCGCCTGGGGAAACGAGGTCCACTTGCCGGGCTTGACGTCGTCCGCCATGCACTCCATATAGGCCACCGCGCCATGCTCTTTCCATACCTTGCCCGCCTTGCGTGCGATGCGCCGATAGTCGTCGACTTTTTTCTTCGGTATCGGAATCACAAATCCATCTACATAACTTGCCATGTTGAGTCTCCTTGAAAAAAATGAGGCGGGTTTCAATCGCGGTCGGGCGCGCCCAGAGGAAAGAATGAACGATACTGTCGCGCCTCGTTGACCGCCCGAGCAAACGACGGTCGCGCCAACAACCGGCGTCGGTACGCATGCACGTGCGTAAAAGATGCCGGTATCGGATGCGTCCAATCAGCATAGAACAGCGCGGGCGCCGCCGCGCAATCGGCGAGACTGAACTGATCGCCGGAGGCCCACTGCCGACCCTTCATACGCGCGTCGAGCCAGGCATACGAGGCGTCCAACAACCGGCGTGATTCATCGACGCCGTAAGGATCACGGTGGTCCGCCGGGCGCAATGCATTGAAGACGACTTTCATCTGCGGCGCCATCACATAATTGTCGAAGAACCGGTCCATGAAGCGGGCATCCAGCGCTACCGTCGAATCCTCCGGCAGGAATCGATGCGCTCCCGGGTGATGCCGGTCCAGATACTCGATGATGATGGTCGACTCCAACACGGTTTTGCTGCCATCCATCAGCACGGGCATGCGTTTGATCGGCCAGAGGCGCTCGAACTCCCCTTGAGTATCCGGTTGATCCGGACCGAGCTGTCGAAATTGAAACGGCGTGCCGTTTTCATACAGAACGATCAACACCTTCTGACAGTACGAGGAAAACGGATGGGCGAACAACTGCAAAGTCATGGTGATGTCCAACGAAGATTGAAATGGTATTGGCCGATTTTACGTCGAAATCCAGCGCCACCCCAGTTTCGCAGGCACGGTGGTACGCTTAAACCGGGCGTTTGCAAAAATGTCCGCCGGAGGCAGGAGTTGAAGCAATTGCAAAGAAGTCCACAATGAGTTTACTGGCGACCGACGAACCGGCGGCCTTCACGGAAATTCGCCGTCGGGGCCGCTCGAACATCATCATCGTGGTGGATCACGCGAGCGCACGCACCCCGCGCAGCTTGGGCGTATTGGGACTGCCGCCCAGCGAATTGCACCGGCACATTGCCTGGGACATCGGCGCCTTGCATGTTGCCGCACGTGTTGCCCAACGTCTGGATGCCACGCTGGTGGCGCAAAATTATTCACGCCTGGTGATCGACTGCAATCGCCATCCGGACGTACCCAGCTCGATTCCGCCACTGAGCGAGAACAGTGAAATCCCCGGCAATCGCGGACTGAGCGAGGCCGCGGTTGCTGCGCGGCGCACGGAAATCTTCTGGCCGTACCACCATCACATTGGAGCGTTGATCGACGAGCGGCTCGCGGCCGGCCGGCCGTGCATCCTCGTGGCGCAGCACACGATGACGGATGTCTTCAAGGACGTTCATCGCCCCATGCACGCTGCAGTGCTGTACAACCGCGACCGCCGCTTCGCCGGCGGGGTGCTCGATGCGCTACGCCGGGAGCGCGAACTGCTGGTGGCGGACAATGAACCGTACTTCGTCAGTGATGCGACCGATTACACGATTCCGGTCCATGCCGAGGCGCGTGGACTGCCGCACGTCGAAATTGAAATACGCCAGGATCTGGTCGGCGATGAAGCGGGACAGGCCGCTTGGGCGGAGCGAATCACCCGCGCATTGCTCGCGGCCGAGCAAATCATGGGTGCAGAACAACCTTAACCTGGTGCAGGCGCTGTATGCGGAAGGGGCGTTCAAGGGCAAGAGCGCACCGAACTATGTCGCCGGCGTGCTGAACTTGAGCCGCGCGACGATCTTCAATTACCTGAAGGCGATGAAGCGTTAGCGACGCTGCTATCCTAGGCAGGCCATCGTGGCCATCCAAGGATCCTTGCCGTGACTGAACCCTCAAGCGACGCAGCCTCCGCCATCCGCTTGTCGAGCGCATCAGGCCTGAGCGTCGACATCAATGCGAACGGGTCGCTGCGCCGCTTCGATCACGGTGCAATCTCCTTGTTGTTGTTCCTCGGCAATGAGATTGAAGGCGGTCCCGCCAATCTGTATCTACGCCGGTTGGGTACAGCGGCTGACTGGACCTCATTGTTGGGACCCGACAGTCCTACCCGCTTTGAGCAGGACCCGGACACCGGCAGCCTGTTAGGCGTCGGAACCTGGCAGGGCATCCGGTATTCTCTCGCGTTGGTGCTCGCACAGAACACACCGGCCTGGTTCTGGCATGTGCGCCTCGAGAACACCACTGCCTCTGCGCTGCAAGTGGACCTGACCTGCGTGCAGGACCTCGCGTTGGCTTCTTACGGTGCCGTGCGCATGAATGAGTTCTATGTCAGCCAATACATCGACCACTTGCCGCTTGCCCACCCAACCCACGGCATTGTCATCGCTTCGCGCCAGAATCAGGCCGCCGACGGCAAATTCCCCTGGTGTCTGACCGGGTCTTTGCGCAAGGTTGAAACATTTGCCACCGACGCCCTGCAGTTCTATGGTCTCGCACGGCGTGGCGATGTGCCGCCTGTCGGACTGAGCGGCAACCTGCCCAGGGAACGACTGCAGCACGAGCACTCGATGTCGGTGCTCCGCGATGTACCGATCGACCTTGCGCCGCATGCCGTGGTGAACGCCGGATTTTTCGGTCATTTCATGGTGGATCATCCGGCCGCCTCAGCGATATCGGATTTAACGCTGGTGGAGCAGACGCTGGCGCTGCCGGAAGCAACGCCCGTCACTTTCGCCCCACTGCCGTTTCGCCCATCCGGCGCGAAGACGCTATTTTGTGCCGCGCCGTTGCAGTCGCTTGATCTGGATAATTCATTTCTACGCGCCACCATCAAAGGTCCCTGGCGGCACGAGGAACGAGACGCTTCCGGGACGCTCCTGTCATTCTTCCACGGACTCGCCAGCCACGTCGTTCTGCGCGCCAAGGAATTGCGCGTGTTACGTCCGCATGGTCATTTGCTGCGCACCGGCCTGCATCTGACGCCCGACGAATCTGCGCTGACATCGACGGCCTGGATGAACGGCGTGTTTCATTCCATGGTCACGCAAGGCCATGTCAGCATCAACCGCTTTCTGTCCACCATCCACAGCTACCTCGGCCTGTTCCGCTCGCATGGCTTGCGCGTGTTTGCGGAAATTGACTGCCGCTGGCAGTTGCTCGACCTGCCCTCGGCGTTTCATATCCAGCCCAACGCCTGCCACTGGATCTACCGTCACGCAACGGGCACTCTCGTCGTGCAAGCGAATGCCGACCATGATCCGCAGGAACTGGGCCTGTCCATCCAGGTTCTTGCCGGCGGACCCTGTCGCTTTTTGATTTCCCAGCATATCGCCATGAACGGTGATGACGGCAGCGAGTCAGGCGCGGCGCTGTGGACTCAGGACAAGAATGCGATTCTCGTTGCCGCCGCACCTGACAGCGACGTGGGCCGGCGTTTTCCCCAAGGTCGCTTTCGGATCACGCCCACGCCAGGAACGAGTTTCGAGCGCGTTGGCGGCGATGAATTGCTGTTCATCGACAGGCGTTCGCGCCAACAACCCTTCGTGTGCATCATCAGCGCGCCGGCCACGCAGATCGGACTGCGAATCGGCGCGAATTTGGTGGATGCGCGCTCGCAGACACCCCTGCGCGCCATATCTGAAGCGAGTCTGATCCCCACGCTCGTCGCCAAAGTCGCCAGGGTCAGCCCGCGCTCGCAATCACTCTTGCAACTCGCCGACATCGCGCCCTGGTTCACCCACAATGCCTTGGTGCATTACCTGTCACCGCGGGGTCTGGAGCAGTACTCCGGTGGCGGCTGGGGAACCCGCGATGTCTGTCAGGGACCGCTCGAGATGCTGCTTGCGCTTGGGCGCGTCGAACCCATCCGCGATTTGCTGCTGCGGGTAATGCGCACGCAGAATCCGGATGGCGACTGGCCGCAATGGTTCATGTTCTTCGAACGTGAGCGCGGCATCCGTCCCGGGGATTCGCACGGCGATATCGTGTTCTGGCCGCTGTTGGTGCTGGCGCAGTATCTGCTGGCGTCCGGCGACGCCGGCGTACTCGATGAGCACGTGCCTTTCTTCGATTCGAGTGGCGCCGACAGTGGTGAATCTGTCAGCGTTTGGGATCATGCCCGCCGGGCGCTGGCGCTGATCGAGCAGCGTGTCATACCAGGGACTGCGTTGGCCGCGTACGGGCACGGCGATTGGAATGACTCCCTACAACCGGCCGACCCACGTTTGCGGGAACGGCTATGTAGTTCGTGGACGGTCACGCTCAATGTGCAGGTGCTGACAACGCTCGCGCGCGCACTGCGCTCGATAGGCCGCGATCAGGACGCAGCGCCGCTGCAGGACCGCGCCGCGCTGATTCGCGAGGACTTCCAGCGCCTGCTGGTGGTCGATGGCGTGCTTACCGGCTACGCGCTGTTCGAGGACACCGGCGATCGCTACATATTGCATCCGCGCGACCAAATCACCGGCGTGCACTACAGTTCGCTCGCAATGATTCATGCCCTGCTCGAAGATATGTTCTCGACGGAGCAGATCCGCGATCACCTTGCCCTGATGCGCGAGCATCTACTAACACCCGACGGGATTCGACTGTTCGACCGACCGATGCCCTACCACGGCGGACCCCAACGCATCTTCCAACGCGCCGAAAGCGCCACCTTCTTCGGCCGCGAAATCGGTCTCATGTACATGCACGCGCATCTACGCTATGCGCAGGCATTGGCTCATCTGGGTCATGCGGAAGAATTCTTTGACGCGTTGTGCAAGGCCAACCCGATCGGAATTCGCGAGCTGGTCCCGCAAGCGCAGCTACGCCAGTCGAATTGCTACTACTCGAGTTCCGATGCGGCGTTCAAGGATCGCGATCAGGCGAGTGCGGAGTACGAACGCATCGCCGGCGGCGATATCGCATTGGAAGGCGGATGGCGCGTGTACTCGAGCGGCGCCGGCATCGCGCTGAGTCTGATCATGCGATATTTTCTGGGCTTGAGGCAGGAATCGGAGTCGCTCATCCTCGACCCGGTCATTCCGGCGGATCTGAATGGCATGTGCGTCAAGACCATGCTGCTGGGACGATCGATCGATGTGGTGTATGAAATCGGCCCCGCCGGCTGCGGCGTAACCGCAATAGCGCTCAACGAACAGCCCATCGATTTTACCGTGGATGCAAATGCGCATCGGCGCGGCGCCGCACGCGCGGCGTTGAACGATGTCCTCTTACGACTTGCTGACGAGAGCAATGTGTTGCGAATCCGGATTGGGTTTTCAACGTAGGACCTGGCATCGGCTTCGGTACCGACAAGCAACGCAGCGCTCATGAAAGAGTGAGGCGCCGAGCGCAACAAGAAGACCACCGACGCGGCGCAGGCTCGCATTGATCGTAACCTACTGCTACCCGACTGCCACCGGAGACGCAGCGCCTGAGTTGATGCCCTGCTCGGCATCGATCATCCGGTTCAGCGTTCGGCGGAAATGAACCAACGGCGCGTCGGCGTGAATCGCCAACATTTCGCGTCCGAATGCGGGGTCTTCTTCCAAGGTCTGCTGCTGTCGCTCGATGATGGTTTTGTCTTCCAGGAAACCCTCGATGAGGCTGCTCAGTAAAGAGTGCGAAACAGTGGTGTCGGCGCCTTCAAAATTGTTGAGATAGACCCAAAAGAAGTGCGTTGTTTCGTCCGTTTCGGGCGTCATGAACTGGCAGTTCCGGTACTCGCGCGTGCCGGGCACGATTGTCCCACTCGCAGCACCCTGACCCGCCGGCGCGAACAGGGTCGCCATGTCGAAAATGCCAGGCACGACCATATTCACTCGATTACGCCGGTCGAGTTTTTCGAGCTTGTTGGAAATGACCTTTCGATGAAACGGCGGCGGATCGATGTTCAGGTGCCAGCGTTCGAGCGTGTAGCCGCGCTCATTCTTGTTGATCGACGCAGGCTTCGACACATAGGCATACTCTTCCGAGCCTCCCAGTGTATTGGTATGCACGAACGCCAAATGCGCAAGGTCGCTTAAGTTGTCGACAATGAGCAGATAATTTGCCTCGTAGTGCAGATATCCCGGCAATCCCTTCCAATTCGGATCTGTCAGATACGGCAGGCTGAGAATCTGCGACGCATCGGCCTTCGCCGGATCCCCCATCCATATCCACACCAGGCTACCCAGTTGATGCACGGGGTATGTGCGAACCCGCATCTTCGGGGGAATCATCTCCTGACCTGGAATTTGCAGGCATTTGCCACTGCAATCGAACTTGATACCGTGGTACATGCAGCGAATGTCATCCCCTTCGAGGCGACCATCCGACAACCGTGCTCCGCGATGCGGGCAGCGGTCACTCATGGCGACGACCCTGCCACCCTCACCGCGATACAGTAAAACCCGTTCGTTCAACAACACGCGGCTCAACAGTTTACCGTCGATCAGTTCGTGGTCCCAAGCACCTACGTACCAGCAGTTTTTGAGAAACATGGCGGCGACTCCAGCAATTGTCCATCAATCTTATGCCCGAGTTCCCGTCGATGGAAGACTGCGTTCGAGGCGCAGCAAATATTCCTTGGCGCCAAGCCCACCGACGAATCCCGTCAAGTGGCCACTGACTCCAATTACCCGATGACAAGGCGTCACAATTGACAGTGGGTTCCGGCCATTGGCTGCACCCACCGCTCGTACCGCGTTGGGGTTGCCCAGTTCCGCAGCAATCTCACCGTAGGTGCGCGTCTCACCGAACGGAATGTGCCGCAGCGCGTTCCAAACTTTTTTCTGAAACGTCGTGCCCGCGAAGTCCAACTCCAGATCGAACGAGGTTCTGCGTCCCTCGAAGTACTCGTTGATTTGCTTCTCCGCTCGAAGCAACATCGGGTGGCTGTCCTCGTTGAGTACCGATTCGAGTGGCACCCGACGCGGGTTGTCGTTCTCCCACAGGATCGCTGCGAGGCCTGCGTCGCTGGCGACCAGCGTGAGCCTACCGACGGGCGAGGATATCGTCTTGGATGCATAAGTCTTGAGCGGCTTGCTCTGCTGTCTGTTCATCTTCAATCTCCCACAGGGTACAGCTTCAATATGCCACGACGAACGCGAATGTCTGGCCATTTTCGGTCACCGGATTCAACAGAAATAGTTGTCCGAAAACAGCCGGTTTCAGCGCCGCCCGCCACGTATAGTGACGAGGTCTGCCGCAACTGAAACACCGAAGCCCATGCTTGACGGTATCGCCGCCTACCGCGCTTTGAAATCCCGGGATAACCGGTTTGATGGCGTGTTTTTTGTCGGCGTTACGTCCACCGGCGTGTATTGCCGGCCCATCTGCCCCGCCAGAACGCCACGACAGGAAAATTGCCGCTTCTTCGACACCGCCGAAGGTGCGGAGAAGGCGTCATTCCGCCCCTGCCTGCGATGCCGTCCCGAGTTGGCGCCGGGCAATGCGCCGGTGGACGACACGCGCCGCGTCGCCCATTTACTGGTCGATCGCCTGCAGGAGGGTTGGGCGGACAACGGCAACAATCTGGATGACATCGCGTCGCGGTTCGAGTTGAGCTCACGCCAACTGCGACGCGTCGTTCAGCAGGAACTGGGCGTATCGCCAATCGAGCTGATGCAAACGCGACGACTGCTGCTTGCCAAACAGTTGCTCACGGAGACGCCTTTGCCAATCACCGAGGTTGCCTTTGCGAGCGGCTATTCCAGTCTGCGACGGTTCAATGATGCGTTCCGTTCACGCTATCGCATGCCACCCACGCGCCTGCGCAAGCAGACATCGACTGACGAACAGCGCCCCGACTCCTCCGATACCGCCTGCCTGCAACTCAGCTACCGCCCGCCCCTGCACTGGGCCGGCATTCTGGAGTTCCTGAAAGCTCGAATGATGGCCGATGTCGAATGCCTGGAAGCCGACGTCTACCGGCGAACCGTTCGAGTGGGTGCGCACCGGGGATGGATTGCAGTTCGTCACCTGCCCGTGAAGAATGTATTGACGGTAGAGTTTGCACGCTCCCTCACACCCGCCCTCCCCGCGCTGCTCAGCCGCCTGCGAAATCTGTTCGATCTGAGTGCGCGCCCCGATCTGATCGCAGCGCATCTGCGGCAGGACACGATCTTGCGAGCCGATGTCCGCCGCAATCCCGGACTGCGGGTTCCCGGCGCGTTCGATGGGTTCGAACTCGCCGTCAGGGCCATCCTCGGCCAGCAGATCACATTGAAAGCCGCAACGACGCTGGCCGGGCGCTTCGCCAATGCGTTTGGGGAGGAAATTCAAACGCCGTTCGCGGCATTGAGCCGGCTGTCGCCCTTGCCTGCCGTGATCGCCAACGCATCCGTCGACGACATCGCAAAGCTCGGCATCATCAGCGCGCGTGCACGATGCATCCTGGCGCTTGCGCGTGCCTTCGAGTCCGGAAACCTGCGACTCGACGCCGGCGCCAACCCGCAGAACGTTATGGAGCAATTGGTGGCGCTCCCCGGAATCGGACCGTGGACGGCACATTACATCGCCATGCGAGCTCTGCGCTGGCCGGACGCGTTCCCGACCAAGGACATCGTGATTCTCAAGAATCTGGGTGGCGTCACCGCATCGGAAGCCGATGCACTATCGCAGCGCTGGCGTCCTTGGCGCAGCTATGCTGTCCTTCATATCTGGGGCCGGCGGCCAACATAAATTGTTCCGACATCGAGTTCGACCTGAATCGGCGCCGGCCAGACAATTTTGACGTTTTTCCCAAAAATAAACATCATAGTTGCACCTAATTTGGTGCTAATATGCATCTTAATTGATGTGCAGGGGGAAATGCTTTTGAGAACTACTGTCACCATTGATGATGAGCTCTACAGCCGGGCGCTGGAGATTGCCGATCCGGAAATGGATAAAGCCGACCTGTTTCGAGAGGCGATGAAAGTATTTATTCGAGTTCAAGCGGGAAAGCGGCTTGCAGCCCTGGGTGGTAGAACACCCAATATGAAAATGATTCCGCGTCGCCGGCCCGCATAGAGTCAGACGCCGTGGCTTCAATATTGGCGGATTCATCCGTTTGGGTTGCGCATTTCCGCAAATCCAACGCAGCACTTCAGTCGCTATTGGCAACCGATCAACTGCTTTGCCATCCGCTGATCGTTTTGGAGCTCGCTTGCGGAACTCCTCCGTCACCGCGCGAACGCACTCTTGGCGACCTGAAGAATCTACGTCAATCCATCATTGCATCGACGGAAGAAACCCTTGCATTGATTGAAAAAGAGCGCCTGCAGAATTTGGGCTGCGGAGCAATTGATATGTCTCTGCTCGCATCGGTCCTGCTCACTCCGGATGCAGTGCTCTGGACCATGGATAAGAATCTTGATGACCTGGCGACGCGATTCGGCGCGGCCTACCACTCATCAATTCGCTAGCGTAACCTCGGCCGGCCCTCGCTCAGACACGCTTGGAAATATCAAGCTCGTCCCCCTACCGCATCGGGGCCTCAGGACTCCAGATCATCGAACTCAGCAGGCACTTCCTCGCCCCTGAGGCCAATGAACGGTTCCAGTTGGGACTCAAATCGTCCGCGCGCACCGGCGTCAGACAGCGCCGCATCGAGCGCGCAATTGAGCTCGTACGCCTTCACGTCGTAGCCCGCGTTGCCCATCGCTTCGCTGACCGCCTCCACATGCGCAGCTCCCGCCTGGTACACGACGGGCGCGAAATCCGGATCGATGTCAAGATTATCAGGCTCTTCGTAGGATTGCTGGCACCCGGCCACATTGGTCGCATGATAGTTGCGGCACGACTGGGGGCGGGCCGTATAGATGGTGCACCGTCCTTCGTTCAGGAACGGACACTTCACGTTCCGCGTGACTCGCTCGTCCTCGTTCAATTGTCGGATCGCTGCGCTGTTGGTGCGCACCTCGGCATAGACGCGGGCTTTCTCCTCGGGCGTGAACGACTGTTCGACGACATCGAGAATTCTGAAGACCTCGGCGGGACGAACATCCACGGTGAAATAGCAGCACCAAGTGCACCCTGCTCGACAGGCAAGGGTGCTAACATCCGCGGCAGCCGCAATACGGACGTCGTGGCGCTGCTGCGAGCTTTCAAGAGCGCGAAGCACGCCCAGGTTTCGGATCTCGTCGCGTGCCTGCACGTGCTCCTGCTCGAGGATGTCGCGAATCAGAGGGAAATCGAGGGTAAATTCCATTACCCGATCTTAATCCCAATCCTGCCGGAGGTCCCAGCGCGATATACTTTCGGACATGACCGAAGTGCGCATTCTGTCGATCATCCCGCCAATGACCCAGCTCAACACGCCGTATCCCTCCACTGCGTATCTCACCGGATTCCTGCGCTCGCGCGGATTCAACGCGGAACAGACAGATCTCTCCATCGCCCTGGCGCTGAAGTTACTGTCGGTGGAGGGTGTGCGGGCTATTCACGGGCCTTTGCGCGAGATGCCCCGCAAACAACACACGGAATCCACGCGCTTTTTCGCGAGGCACTTCGAGTCCTATGGCACAACCATCGAGCCGGCTATTCGGTTTCTCCAAGGTCGTGATCCCAGTCTCGCTCATCGTATTGCCTCGAGGCACTTCCTGCCCGAAGGTCCGCGCTTTGCGTCACTCGCGCAGGAGAACGACGCACTCGACTGGGCTTTTGGTGCGCTGGGCCTGCAGGATCGCGCCAAGCACATCGCCACCATGTACCTCAATGACCTCGCCGACGTTATCCGCGACGCCATCGACCCGCGCTTCGAGTTCGTGCGCTATGCAGAATCGCTGGCGGCGAGCCAGCCAACGTTCGATCAGCTGCAAACGGCGCTCGATGCGCCACACAATCTGGTCGATGCATTTCTGCACGCATTGACGCTCGACGCGTTGTCGACGCATCAACCAACCCTCGTGCTCATCACCGCGCCCTTTCCGGGCAATGTGTACGGCGCCTTTCGCATCGCGCAATCCCTCAAGCAAACGCACCCGACCATCGTCACCGTATTGGGCGGCGGCTATTGCAATACCGAGCTGCGCGCCCTGAACGAGCCGCGTGTCTTCGACTACTTCGATTTCGTGACGCTCGACGCCGGCGAACGCCCGCTGCTGGCGCTCATCGAACATTTGCGGAACAAGCGGCCGCTCGAGAAGTTGGTACGCACCTATACGCGCAACCATCCGTACATCGACTTCAAAGAACCCGATATCGCTTTTTCCGAGAGCGGCACGCCGACCTACGCGGGTCTGCCGATGGGCGACTATCTGTCGCTGCTGGACATGCTCAACCCAATGCACCGCCTCTGGTCGGACGGCCGCTGGAACAAGCTGACGGTCGCACACGGCTGCTATTGGAAGAAATGCAGTTTCTGCGACGTCAATCTGGATTACATCTCACGTTACGACTTGGCGACGACTGACGTACTGATCAATCGAATCGAATCCCTCGTTCGCGAGACCGGACAAAGTGGATTTCACTTCGTCGACGAGGCAGCGCCGCCCAAGGCGCTCAAGTCGCTTGCCAACGCACTGTTGCAGCGGAAGCTGGATATCTCGTGGTGGGGCAACATTCGTTTTGAGAAGTCCTTCGATTCCAGCCTTTGCCAGCTACTTGCCGACAGCGGCTGCATTGCCGTCACCGGTGGCTTGGAAGTCGCATCGGATCGCCTGCTCAAACTCATGAAGAAAGGCGTATCGGTCGAACAGGTGGCGCGGGTCACACGCGCCTTCTCCGACGCGGGAATCCTGGTACACGCCTATCTGATGTACGGCTTCCCCACCCAGACCGCACAGGACACCGTCGACGCCCTGGAATACGTGCGTCAATTGTTCGCGGCCGGTTGCATACAGTCAGGATTTTTCCATCGCTTCACCTGCACCGTGCATTCGCCGGTGGGCAAGCATCCGGAACAGTATGGCGTGACTTTATCTCCACCGCTACTTACCACGTTCGCCAACAACGACATCAATTTCATCGATGCCACCGGAATCGACCACGATGTGTTTGGCGCAGCACTCAAGAAGGCTCTGTACAACTACATGCACGGCGTCGGTCTCGATCTGGACGTGCGCGAATGGTTCGAGCAACCTCCGCCGGATCGAGGCGTCAGGAAAAGGGCTCGCCGCCGCACGCTGCACAGCGTGCCACGCACACTGGTGCCGCCGAATCTGATCGAACGAGCACTGGCCTGAACTCGCCCGCGTGCTCATCGCATTCAACAAGCCGTTCGACGTCGCCTGCAAATTCACCCCGGAGCCGGATCGCAAGACGCTGGCGGACTACATCAACGTGAAAAACGTGTATCCCGCCGGTCGCCTCGACACCGACAGCGAGGGTCTGCTGCTGCTCACCGACGACGGCATCTTGCAGGCGCGAATCGCGGAGCCGAAGCATGAGATAGCGAAGGTGTACTGGGCGCAGGTGGAAGGCACGCCCACCCCAGCTGCACTTGATCCGCTCCACAAAGGCGTTAGTCTCGGCGACTTCACGACGCAACTGGCGAACGCGACGCTCATCGACGAACCCAAGGCTCTGTGGACGCGCGATCCACCGATCCGCTATCGCGCAAAAATCCCCACGGCGTGGATTGAACTCACGATACGGGAAGGAAAGAATCGCCAGGTGCGGCGCATGACAGCCAAGGTGGGGTTTCCGACACTTCGCCTGATACGCACGGCGATCGGCAAGGTCAGCCTGGAAGGACTCGCGCCGGGCACATGGCGCGAGATCGCCCCTGACGCTCCCTGGAGCGGATAGCAATACCGGCGATTGGAGCAGCCCACGTACGCGCGGGATGCAGGCGTGAGACGTCGCCACAAGGCGACGTGGCCATGGTGCGACAGTTTGTGCGGTCCGGTTCCCTCCGTAGACTCATTGCCGCATAACGCAAGCGGAGTGTCCAATGTTCGATTCCAAACAATGGCATGCAGTCGTTCTGGGCACGGCGCTGATCGCCACCGGAAACATCGCCGAGGCACGCAATCACGCGCCCACGATCACGGGAATTCCGGCAACCCGTGTCACCGCCGGAAAAGCCTATGGCTTCACGCCAACGGCTAAAGGTGCCGACGGCAACACGTTGCAATTTTCTGTCAGCAACAAACCCTCATGGGCGACTTTCAGTACCGCGACAGGCCGGTTGTCGGGCACGCCAACCAATGCGCAGGCCGGGGCTCCTACGGGATGATTGTGATCTCGGTCAGTGATGGCCGCAGACGCGCCTCATTGCCCCAATTCTCAGTGACAGTAAAAGCGAGCACAACGACTCCCCCACCCTCGCCACCTCCACCGACGACGCCACCACCGCCGGTCTCAGGCCGCCCGGATTTGGGAAACAACGCCAGTCTGCATGGAGCGCAAGTCTTTCCGGCCAGCGACCCATGGAATCAGCCGGTGGATGTTTCGCCGGTCGATCCGAATTCGTCACTGATACTTGGCAAGATCGGCACCTCGACTCCGCTACATCCGGATTTCGGCGCCAACTATGGTGGAGGCGCGTTTGGAATTCCGTATATCGTGGTTCCAGACTCACAAACCACTGTGCCGGTCACGTTTGATTACGCCGACGAGAGCGACGCCGGGCCGTATCCGATCCCGCCCAATCCGCTGATCGAACCGGGCGACGGCGACAATCACATTTTGATGATCACACGCGACAAACACATGCTCTATGAGCTGTACGCCGCACATCTGACGAGCAGCGACACGTGGGCTGCAGGCTCGGGCGCCATATTCGACCTCGTCAACGGAACCCAGCGACCGCCGGGTTGGACTTCGGCGGACGCCGCCGGACTTCCCATTTTTCCTGGCCTAGTGCGTTACGACGAAGTCTATGAGCGGGCAGAGATCAATCATGCCTTGAGGTTCACGGTAGCCAAAACACGCAAGGCCTACATACCGCCGGCCACGCACTACGCCAGTAGCAGTACAGACACTTCACTCGCTCCGATGGGCATGCGCGTGCGCCTCAAGCAGGGTTTCGATATCTCGGGCTACTCGGCGCAAGCGCAAGTGATTTTGAGGGCGCTCAAGAAATACGGAATGATCGTTGCAGACAATGGCAGCAATTTCTATTTATCAGGCACGGCGGATGCGCGCTGGAACGACTCGGTGCTCAACACGCTCAAAAAGGTGACCGTGGGCGACTTCGAAGTGGTGCAAATGCAGGGTATCGTCACGCGCTGAGAGTGGGGAATTGCAGTACTAACCGGGCTGCCGCCCAGTCTCGACTGACATAGAATCGCGCGACTCGCAGGGTCGCGCGATGACGAGAGTGGTGAGTGCCCCCATGGCTGCTCGACACCCTATATTTCGTGCTATATAGCTTGCACGATGAACGATCTCGATCGACCCGTCTGGTCCACGTTGACGCACGCACCGCACCTCGCTGAAGGCGGCAGTCTCGCCAGGCGCTTCCGCCGCGACATCAATTTGTTCGCCTCTGCATACGACGACAGCCTTGCCAGTCTGGCCGCGCTGCGCGGGTTGGTTCTCGAGAATGAATCGGTCTACGTACTGCAAGTGCCGCCAATCCGCATACCCGAAGGACTGGTGGCCGCCCGCGAAGCCCAATGCGTGCAACTGCTCGCGACGCAGCCCTTGCGTGACCGGTAGTTCGATCGTGTAGCCATTCTGGCTATGAGTTCTCGTGGCGACACGCCGGAGCTGGACTTCAAGATTTCCCGGCTGCGCGGATTGCCGGGAATCGTCGAGCGCGTGGGCTTCACCTGAGGGGCGAATCGATCGCCGCCTTGGCGTCGCCCTCTGAAGGCCATGACTTGCACTCGAGCGCCACCTGCTCCGCGATCATGAGCCCACTGGCGCGCTACTCCAGCACGGCACCGCGGTCTCCCGGCAGGAGCAACTGCCGGTGAACCCACCAAGGCGCAATGCCATTGCTCATCACACGCTCGTGGAATTCACGCAGGCTGAACGAAGCACCACGCGCCGCGGCATAATCCTGCCGCAATTTCAGTGCAGCGAGCTTGCCCAGGAAATACCCGCCGTAGGTCGGGTCGTAGGTGCCGCGCACAGCCTCGCGCGCCGCATGCGCTCTGGACAGATGCGCCTCGCGCTCGAAGAAGTCCGTGGCCTGGGCGACACTCCACGTGCCACTATGGAGCTTCAACCCAGCGATCAGCCGGCAAATTCGATTCAGCGCCTCTGCGATCTGTGCCAATCGGTAGCGGGGATCCTCCACGTGGAAACCCTCGTCGCTGACCAGCTGCTCGGCGTAGTGTGCCCAGCCATCCTGGCCAGACGAGGGTTGCGGGAAGGGATTGAGTCCTATCCAGATACGCCGCACCTTTCCGGGCGTCCGGCGCATGAACACGCTATGCACGTAATGTCCGGGCGCGACTTCGTGCGCGGTGATGTCGGCAAGCGTCGCGAAGTTGAACGATTCGAGCCAGGCATTCTGCCGCTCGAGCGGCCAGGCCGGGTCGGCGTCCGTGATGTAGTAATAGCTTTGCACCGGCCGCGCCTCGAGCGGCCGGTGATGAATGCATCGAGGCCATGCCGATGTCGTAGGCCGGCGCCAGCGCCACTACGATGTGCTCGCTGGCCGGCATCACGAGCAGGTTCTTCGCCGCGACGAAGGCGAACAATTCATCCACTTGCGCGGCTGCCGCGGCGACGAGCTCACCACGCGCCGGGTGATGGCGCACTAGCTCACCCCACACCTGAATGGGTGTACGCGTTGCATCGATGCGCGCGGCGGTGCGCGTGAACTCGGCCTGGTTGCGCGCCAACTCGCGCTCGCCGATCGCCAGCAACCGGGCGGCCGGCAGGTCGATCAATTCCTCGGCGCGGTAGCGCGCCTCGACGGCCGCCGTACCGATGGCAAAGTCGTCGCTCGCGGCAGCAAGACCGCGCGTCTCGAGTTCGCGGCGATACTCGACGATGCTGCGTGCCGCCTCCCGCGCGGCAGCCGCAAGCTGCTGGCGGAGGGCTGCGTCTCCTGCACCGGCAAAGGCCAGCTGTAAATCGCGCGACAGCAACTCCTCCACGCCGCCGAGCATGCCGATGGCGTTCTCCACGAATACCCGGGGCGGCAACTGGATATTGCGGCGCGCGGACTCGAGCAGCCGCGGGATGGCGTGCATTTTGGAAATCGCCTGGCGCATCCGCGTCTCGGCCGGTGCGGCATCCATCGTGGCGAGATTGTGCAATCCGTCGGAGATCGCCGCGACGTAGATCATGGGATTGCGCGACCAGTTCTTGATCGTCTCCAAATCCAGCAGCCAGCCATCGACGACACCCTGCAGGATACGCCGGTCCACGCGCTCGTCGGCGCTCAAGGTAGCTTCCGCGATCGCGTCGAGGCGCGCCCGGATGGCATGCAGCCATTTGATCTCCGCCGCGACAGACGGGGCCGAAAAGTCCTCGAGCTCACCGTCATGGGCGTGAAGGCCATTGCCGGCGGCAATCGAGGGATGGAATCGCCCAAACCCGTCGAGGTAGACCTCGACGAGGCTGGCAAACGGGGTCGGCGGGGCCGGCGCTGCGGAAGTGGCGGCCGGAACGGTCAGAATCAGCCATGCGCCCAGCGCCAGGATCGCTGCAAGTCGGATGCTCATGCGAGCAGTTTAAACCAGAAGGACGTGCCAGGTCCTGTTGCGGCCACGAACGGGGCCGTCAGCCCGGTCCGTAAGGCGCGCTACGAACGCGCGATGAACGCCCTTCGCGACACACGCGCAGCGCACACCGCATTGCGCTTTCCTTGAATCGCTCCTCGAAATTCAGCCGCCGGCGGAAAGGCGCTGACTTTCAGTCCCAAATGTCCATGCTCAACTTCGAGACCAATCTCGCCGGTTCGATCCTGACAGACCAATCCGACGATGATCGCTTCCGGGATGGTCTTGTCGCAGCTCAGGGAACCGTAGTCAGCATAAGCTGCAGTAAATTACCAAAATAGCCATCGACAACGAAAACCACTGGGTAGCGTTGCGCAGGGTCGGTGTTGAATTAATCGGGTAAAGCAATGATCAGCCGGTATATCCGGTCAGGGCGCACAGACGGGAGGTTAACGAGTAAGGTCGCGCATACTTGTACGAATCCTTGCTCGTCACGTCTGCTGCCTGTGCCGCAGAACCCATCCCATGACCCCCCCCACCACCCGATGCCCATCGAGTTGCCGACGGTGCCGAAAACGGGAGCCGATCAGCGGCCGACGATCACGTCAATTCCTGACAACACGAGTTCCAATTGACGCCTCGGAATTTTCCCCACCCGCTCGACAAGCTGGCGCTTGTCCAAGGCAACTATCAACGACACATTCGCCACCGAGTCCTTGGGCAAACTGGTGGCCGCAGCGGACAACAGGACATTCCCCGGAGCTCGCTCCCATTTGAGATTGCTCGTCAGCGGCACGCAGACGACCGTGCCGATCCGACTGGTATTCAGTGCATCGCATTGCACGACCACCACGGGACGTCGATAGCCCGGTGCTGAACCCACAGGCTCGCCGAGATCAGCCCACCAGGTTTCGCCCTGCCCGATTACCACTCGGTCTTTTTCAAGATCTGCCGCGCGGCTGACACGCTAAACGCGTCGGGATCAGGGTCCATGTCCCTCACCACATCGTTCATCCGCTCGGTGACGCGGTCCGGAGCATGTGTTCCGATGAATTCCCCGAGCGCCCGGCTGTAGATCTCGCTTCTCGAGCTTTTCAGGCGCTTGGCCAGCGCTTCGGCCTCGGCGAAGACGTCATCAGGAATGGAGACAGCCACTTTCATACCTTTAGTATTACCAATGCATTGCCTGCTGTCAATCGCATGACTCCCAGTTAACCGGGCTCAATTGACACGAAGGCAGCATATCGAAATGTGGGGCGGTTACCGTGCATCCGAGCCCCGCAACGGATCGCAATAGCGGAAGATGTCGCAATGGATTTCCGCCGCGCCCCACTGCAAACAGCACAACGCGCTTTGGCGTCCCATTGGCTTCAATCACTGTGACGTTGAATGCCTCTGCGCCATCTCGAATCTGCTGCATATCACTGTGACATTCTGCATTCATGCTAATAGCGGCGCCTCTGCCCATTCTGCCGAGCCCGGCCGTCTATCAATGAGTAGCATACCTTTGCGACTCGTCACACCCCCGCTCGCATTCGTGGCGCGAATGATCCACATGAACCACCACGGAATTTATGCAGCGCACCGTCCTTGAGCTGCGGCGATGTGATGACGCCCCGAGTATTTGCCACTTTTGCCGTAACTCTCGAAGTTACGCCCCACACGGGAACATGGCAAAATAGAGAAGGAGGCTGGTCACTCCCACTCGATCGTCGCCGGCGGCTTCCCCGAAATGTCATAGACGACGCGCGAAATACCCGGCACTTCGTTGATGATGCGGTGACTCACGTGATCCAGAAATTCATACGGCAGCCGCGCCCAGCGCGCCGTCATGAAGTCAATGGTCTGCACCGCACGCAGCGCCACTACATAGTCGTAACGTCGGCCATCACCCATCACGCCCACGGATCGCACGGGTAGAAACACTGCGAACGCTTGACTCACCGATTCGTACAGACTCTCGCGACGCAATTCTTCGATGAAAATGGCGTCCGCCCCGCGCAGCAGATCGGCGTGAGATTTCTTGACCTCGCCCAGTATCCGCACGCCAAGGCCAGGCCCCGGAAAGGGATGCCGGTTGATCAGCGTCGGCGGCAGGCCCAACTCCAAACCGAGCTTGCGCACCTCATCCTTGAACAGCTCGCGCAACGGTTCGAGCAATTTCAGTTTCATGTGCTGCGGCAGCCCGCCCACATTGTGATGCGACTTGATGACGTGCGCCTTGCCCGTCTTGGTGCCGGCGGATTCGATGACATCGGGATAGATGGTGCCCTGCGCCAGCCATTTCACGTCACGCAGTTTTGCCGCTTCCTCATCGAACACCTCGACGAACAGCCGGCCGATGATCTTGCGCTTGGCCTCCGGGTCGGTGACGCCGGCCAACGCATCGAGAAAGCGTTTTTCAGCGTTGACACGAATCACCTTCACGCCCATGTGCTCGGCGAACGTGCTCATCACCTGATCGCCCTCACCCAGGCGTAACAATCCGTGGTCGACGAAGACGCAGGTCAGTTGGGTGCCGATGGCTCGATGCAAGAGCGCTGCGACAACCGAGGAGTCCACGCCGCCCGAGAGACCGAGTAACACATGGTCGCGACCCACCTGCGTGCGCACGCGTGCCAGCCCGTCATCGATGATCTGACTGGTCCGCCAGCTGGAAGCGCAGCCGGCGATGTCGTGGATGAAGCGGCGCAGAATTTCCAGGCCCTGTAAGGTATGCGTGACTTCCGGATGAAACTGCAATGCATAAAACTGCCGCTTCTCATCGGCAATGGCGGCGAGCGGCGCATTGTCGGTGCTGGCGATGACCTTGAAGCCCGCTGGCAGCGCATTGACGCGATCGCCATGGCTCATCCACACGTCGAGTAACGGTCGCCCTTGCGTATCGCGATTGTCTTCGAGACCGTCGAGCAGACGCGACCCGCCGGTGTTGCGGACTCGCGCGGCGCCGAATTCACGATGCGCGGAGGATTCAACGAGTCCGCCCAACTGCGCGGCCATGGTTTGCATGCCGTAGCAGATACCCAGCACGGGTCGATTCAATTTATAAACAATGGCTGGAGCGGCGGGACCTTGCGCGTCGTAGACGGATTCCGGACCCCCGGACAGGATCACTGCCTTGGGAGCAAATTTGACGATCTCGGCCGGATCGACATCCCACGCGTACACTTCGGAATACACGCCGAGTTCGCGTACGCGACGTGCGATCAGCTGTGTGTACTGCGACCCAAAATCCAGAATCAGAACGCGATCAGCATGGATATCTGTCATCAACCGATCCGATAGTTCGGCGCTTCTTTGGTGATGGTCACGTCATGCACATGGCTTTCGCGCACGCCGGCGTTGGTGATGCGTACGAATTGCGGCCGCGTGCGCATCTCTTCGATATTGTGGCTGCCCGTGTAGCCCATGGCGGCGCGCAAGCCACCGGCCAGCTGGTGCAGGATGGCGACCAGGCTGCCCTTGAACGCCACGCGGCCCTCGATGCCCTCGGGCACCAGTTTCTCCAACTCGGACGTGGTGTCCTGGAAATACCGGTCGCTGGAACCATGCGACTGCGCCATGGCACCGAGCGACCCCATGCCGCGATACGCCTTGAAGGATCCGCCCTGATACAGCTCCACTTCCCCCGGCGACTCTTCCGTGCCGGCGAACAGGCTGCCGATCATGATGCTGTGCGCGCCGGCGGCCAGTGCCTTGGCGACATCGCCTGAATACCGAATACCGCCATCGGCAATGGCCGGAACGCCGCTGCCTTCCAGCGCGCGCGACACGCGCGACACCGCGCTGATCTGCGGCACGCCGACACCGGCGACGACGCGGGTGGTGCAGATGGAGCCGGGGCCAATGCCCACCTTCACGCCATCGGCGCCGTACTTGACCAGATCCAAAGCGGCTTCTGCTGTCACGATGTTGCCGCCGATGACATCCAGGTCCGGAAATTTCGTTTTGATCCTCTGCACCATCTGCAGCACGCCGAGCGAATGGCCGTGCGAGGTGTCCACCACCACGACGTCCACGCCTTCGGCCACCAGTGCAGCGACACGGTCCAGCGTGTCCGGCGCCGTGCCCAGCGCTGCGCCAACGCGCAAGCGGCCGACGCTGTCTTTGCAGGCGTTTGGAAACTCGGTGGCCTTCTGAAAATCCTTGACCGTGATCATGCCCTTCAGTTCATAGCCGTCGGCGACCACCAGCACTTTCTCGATGCGATGTTTGTGCAGCAGCGCCAGCACTTCTTCTTTCGGCGCATTTTCGCGCACCGTGATCAGGCGATCTTTGGGGGTCATCACCGCGGAAACCGGCGAGTCGAGCTTGGTCTCGAATCGCAGATCACGATGCGTGACGATGCCGACCACCCGACTGCCCTGCACCACCGGGACGCCGGAGATGTTCTTGGCGCGGGTGAGTTCGATTACCTGACGGATGGTCATGTCGGGACTGACGCTGATCGGGTCGGTGATCACGCCGCTTTCGAATTTCTTCACGCGGCCCACTTCGCGTGCCTGATGTGCGATCGACATGTTCTTGTGAACGATGCCGATGCCGCCTTCCTGTGCCATGGTGATGGCGAGGCGCGCTTCGGTCACGGTGTCCATGGCCGCGGAGATCAGCGGCAGGTTGACGCGGATGCGCCGGGTCAGTTGGGTCGCGAGGGAGACGTCGCGCGGGAGGACTTCGGAGTAAGCCGGCACCAGCAGCACATCGTCGAATGTGAGTGCCTCTTCGAGAATTCGCATAGGTAAGCGTTCACGTTCATTCAAGAGGCGACGCATTCTACCTTGCGCGCCGCCCCCGGTAAACCGACGTATGATCTGCCCATGCCAAGGCCTGAAGGAATCGCCGGGTTGGGCGGAGAAAATCGCGACATTTACACGGTTTCGCGCCTGAATCGCGAGGTCCGGATGCTGCTGGACCGGGGTTTCCCGTCAGTGTGGCTGGAGGCTGAAATCTCGAATTTCGCCCGTCCGGCTTCCGGACACTGGTATTTCTCGCTCAAGGATGCCGGCGCACAGCTGCGCTGCGCCATGTTCCGCCAGCGCAATATGCTGGCCGGCCTCACGCCGAAAGACGGCCAGCAGGTTCTGGTCCGGGGCCGCATCAGCCTGTATGAGCCGCGCGGCGACTTTCAGATGATCGTCGATCACCTGGAAGATGCCGGTCAGGGGGCGCTGAAGCGGGAGTTCGATCGTCTCAAAGCCAAACTGGCGGCCGAAGGCGTGTTCGACACCGAGCGCAAACGGGTGCCGCCGCGCCTGCCGCGACGCATCGGCGTCATCACCTCCCCCACCGGAGCGGCCATCCGCGACATCCTGCACGTGCTGAAGCGGCGCTTTGCGGCTGTGCCGGTGTTGATTTACCCCGTGCCCGTGCAGGGTGCCCAGGCCGCTCCCGACATCATCGCCGCACTACAACTGGCGGCGCAGCGCGCGGAGTGCGACGTGTTGATCCTGGCCCGCGGTGGCGGCTCGCTCGAGGACCTGTGGGCGTTCAACGATGAGGCGCTGGCGCGCCAGATCATCGCCTCGCCCATTCCCATCGTCACCGGCATCGGTCACGAGGTGGATTTCACCATTGCCGATTTTGCCGCCGACGTGCGCGCGCCCACGCCGTCTGCGGCCGCTGAGATCGTCGTGCCCGACGGTGCGGAATACGCAAAGTTCTTTCAATCGCGCGGCCTGCGGCTGCAGCAAACATTGAGCCGGCGACTCGCTATGCTCACCCAGCAACTGCAAACCTTACGCCGCCGCGCCTCGCTGGTCAGTCCGACCGCACGACTGGCGCAACGCGTGCAACAACTCGATGAGTTCGAACAGCGGCTGATCCGGGCGTTGCGACAGACGTTCACACACGACCGGACATTGTTGCTGGACAGCCAAGGCCGATTGTGGCGTGTCAGTCCCGCACTGCGATTGCGCGAAAACCAGGCGCGGCATGCTGAACTGCTGGCGAGGATGAGCGCCGCCGTCATCGCGCGACTGCAGCGCGCGCAGTCGCGTTTTGGTCCGCTGGTGCGCACGCTGCAGGCCGTGAGTCCGCTGGCCACGCTGGAACGCGGCTATGCCATTGTCAGCCTGGACAGTGGCAGCATCGTGACCGATGCGGCACAGGTGAAAACCGGCGACATCATCCGCGCCAAAGTGTTGAAAGGTGAGATTCGCGCCAAAGTCGAGGACGCGTCGTGAGGCGAGCAACAGCGGTGGGCCTGTTGGTGACGATGCCTTTGTCGGCCTGGTGTACCGCGCTACCCAAGCAAAGTGTCGTACCCGGCGGCGTGGTCGTTCTATCTCTCAATGTGCAATCCGATCAAGCGCCGGTGGTGACGACCGGCGGACATCGTGTGCTCGTCATCCGCCAGGAGTCCGGCTGGGTCGCGGTGGTGGGCATCGCACTGGCTACTGACCCGGGACGCGCCACGATTTCGCTCGGCGGAACCGCGCCCCGCTTCATCGGTTTCGAGGTCGTCGCCAAACAATACGCCACGCAGTCGCTCAAAGTCCCGCCCAAGCAGGTCAACCTGTCCAAAGAGGACCTGGCACGCGTGGCGCGGGAACGCGTATCCATCGAACGTGCATTGAGCCACTGGAACGACACGCCGCCACAATCGCTGCGATTTGCGCAGCCGGTGCCTGGCATGCGCAGCTCTTCATTCGGTCTGCGCCGCGTATTCAATGGTGAATCGCGCAATCCCCACAGCGGCATGGACATCGCCGCGCCGGTGGGAACAGCAGTGCGCACACCGCTCGCCGGCGAAGTCCTCGATACCGGCGGTTACTTCTTCAACGGCAATACGGTATTCGTCGATCACGGCGGTGGCTTCATCAGCATGTATTGCCACTTAAGTAAGATCGCCGTCAAAGCAGGACAAAAACTGGAGCCGGGCGATAAACTGGGCGAAGTGGGCATGACGGGCCGCGTCACCGGACCGCATTTGCATTGGGGGTTGAGTCTGAACCACGCCTGGGTGGATCCAGAGTTGTTTATAGAAAAATAAGGTGAGTAAGCACATGTACGGCTTGATGCAGAACCATCCGTTGATGATTTCAGGTCTGATCACACACGCAGCCGCCAATCATGCGCGCCGCGAGGTCGTTTCGCGTCTTGGCGACGGCAGCATCCATCGCACCGATTACGCCGCCGTCGAACGCCGCGCACGCGGACTTGCCGAGAAGCTCGAGTCCATCGGCATCAAGCCCGGCGAGCGTATCGCGACATTGGCGTGGAACGGCTACCGTCATCTGGAATGTTTCTACGGCGTGTCGGGCATGGGAGCCGTGTTGCATACCGTGAATCCGCGCCTGTTCCGCGAACAAATCGCCTACATCATCCGGCATGCCGAGGATCGCGTGCTGATCTTCGACGCCGATCTGCTGCCCATCGTGGAAAGCGTCGCCGACGAAATTCCGTCGGTCGAGCATTTTGTGGTGATGTGCGCGAAAGAGGCGCTGCCCTCCTCGCAACGTCTGACGTTGGCGGCTTACGAGGAGTGGATCGGAGGGCGTGGCGAGCGATACCGCTGGCCGACGTTCGATGAAAACTCCGCCTCCTCACTCTGTTACACCTCGGGCACGACGGGCAACCCCAAAGGCGTGCTCTACAGCCACCGCTCGACGTTGTTGCACGCCCTGGTCACCGTGCAAACGGACTCGTTCGCGCTCTGCGGGCTCGACAGCGTGATGCCGATCGCGCCCATGTTCCACGCCAATGCCTGGTCGCTACCGTATTGCTGCCCCATGGTGGGCGCAAAAATGGTGTTGCCCGGCAATCGCATGGATGCAAAAAGCATCTGCGATCTGATGACTCACGAGGCCGTGACATTTTCCGTCGGCGTGCCGACCATCTGGACCATGATGCTGGGCTATCTGCAGGAAACCGGCGCAAAGCTGCCCCACCTGAAGCGCCTGCTGGTTGCCGGCACTGCCATGCCGCCGGCCATTCGCGAAACCTTGAAGAAAGACTATGGCGTCACCGCCGTGCACGCCTGGGGCATGACCGAGACCAGCCCGATCGGCACCATGAGCACGCTGACCGCGGAAGTCGCAGCGCTGCCGGAGGCTCAGCAAACCGAGGAACTCCTCAAACAAGGGCGCGTGCCGTATGGCGTCGAAATTCAGGTGCGCGATTCGAAGGGCGACGTGGCGCCGCATGACGCGCAGACCTTCGGTCCGCTGATGGTGCGCGGCCCCTGGGTCGCCTCCGGCTACTTCAAAGGCGAAGGCGGCACTGTGCTCGATGCCCAAGGGTGGTTTCCCACCGGTGACGTCGCAACCTGGGACCAATACGGATTCATGAAGATCACCGATCGCACCAAGGACGTGATCAAGTCCGGCGGCGAATGGATCAGTTCGATCGATGTGGAGAATGCCGTTATGTCGCATCCGCAGGTCAAGCTGGCCGCGACGGTGGCGGCGTTTCATCCGAAATGGGACGAACGCCCGGTGTTGGTCGTGGTGCCGGTCGACGGCGCAACTCCGACAAAAGAGCAGATAGTGGAGTTTCTCGCCACACGCATGGCCAAATGGTGGTTGCCCGACGACGTCATATTTGTCACCGAATTGCCGCTGACCGCCACCGGGAAGATCCTCAAGGCAAAGCTGCGCGAGCAGTACTGGAATCACCTTCACGCGGCCAGCTGACCCATGGAACTTCATCTCATGATGCAGGCTGCCAATCTGGGGGATGCCAACGCGCGACAACAAGTTTTTGCGGTGCTGTACAAGGATTTGCACCGCATCGCGCAGCGCGAACTCGGGCGCCGCGGCGGTTCTCTGGGCCTGAGCCCCACGATTGTGTTGCATGAGGCCTACCTGGAAATGTCCGGACGCAGCACGGTCGTGTTCCCGGATCGCGCCCGTTTTCTTGCCTATGCAGCCCGCGTGATGCGCGGACTGATCATCGATTACGCTCGCAATCGTCATGCTCAAAAGCGCGGCGGTGGCTTCGAAATCACGTCACTGCCAACCGAGATTCCCGAATTCCTCGTCGATGATCGCGAACTGACCCAGATTGGCGATGCACTCGATGCGCTTGTCGCAATCGACCCGGGTCTTGCCGAATTGGTCGACCTGAAGTTCTTTTGCGGCTTCACTTTTTCTGAAATCGCGGAGTTGCGTGGAATCTCGGAGCGGACCGTGCAGCGCGATTGGGACAAGGCGCGCACCCTTTTGCATCGGTCACTGGGCGGAGCGGAACGGACGCTCTAGCAAGACAACTGGCGGCTTTTACCCCTGCAAATACGATCTAAATATAAAAGGGGCACTCAATGACAATAAGCGGCAGTGACTGGAAAGCGCTGGAGCCCCACATCGACCGGGTCCTGGAGTTGGATGCTACGGCATGCAGCGACTATCTCAGCGCACTTGCGATCGAGAATCCAACCATCGCAGCGGAAGTTGCCCGATTTCTTGCCGACCGCGCGAAAGTGCGTGCCAGCGGCTTTCTGGACAGCGGCGCGGTCGCGGCCTATCAGGACCTTCTGCTCGCAGGCACTCAATTCGGCAGCTATACCATCGAAAAGCGCGTTGGCGATGGCGGCATGGGCAGCGTGTGGCTGGCACGCCGCAACGACGGCCGGTTCGAAGGACAGGTAGCCGTCAAACTGTTGAATGCCGCGCTGGTGGGCCGCCCCGTTGAGCAACGCTTTGCACGCGAGGGCAGTATTCTCGCCGACCTCAAGCATCCTAACATCGCACACCTGCTCGACGCCGGCGCCACCGCCGGCGGACAGGCGTTTTTGATTCTGGAATACATCGATGGCCTGAGAATCGATCAGTACTGTGAGACCCAGGGGCTGGCCGTCGACGAGCGCGTGCGCCTGTATCTGGACGTGCTCGCAGCGGTGGGTTATGCGCACAGCCATTTGATCGTACACCGCGATCTCAAGCCTTCGAACATCATGGTGACCCGCGAAGGCACCGTAAAGTTGTTGGACTTCGGCATCGCTGCGCTGCTGTCGCCGGGCAGCGGTGCAGCCGCATCGGGGTTGACGGTGGAGGCCGGCACTGCATTCACTCCAGAATACGCCGCGCCGGAACAATTGCTGAATCAGCCCGTGACAACGGCAACCGACGTTTACGCATTGGGGCTGGTCCTCTTCGTATTGCTGGCCGGACGTCATCCGTCGAGCGGGAGCGGTGACTCTGCGGTGGAGCGCATGCGCCTCACTCTCGACAATGAGGCGCCGAGACTATCAAACTTCACAGCCGGGATGCCCGTGGAACGCACACTGCGCGGGGATCTGGACAACATTGTCGCCAAAGCTCTGAAGCGCGAGCCGCTCGAGCGCTATGCGTCGGTTGAATCCTTCGCTGATGATTTGCGGCGCTACCTGTCCAACGAACCCATCAAGGCTCGGCCGGATTCCTGGCGATACCGCGCAGGCAAATTCGTGACGCGGCATCGCGTCAGTGTGCTTACCGGAACGCTGATGATCCTGGCACTCATCGGACTCAGCGGATTCGCATGGCAACAGATGAACGAAGCACGCCGTCAACGTGACGATGCTCTGTACCAGGCCAAAAGAGCCGAAGTTGAAGCAAGTTTCAATACGCTCATGATGGGTTCAGAGGGCGAAGGCGGTCGGCCGCTATCGCCCTCTGAAATCATTGAACAGGGGATCGTGCTGCTCGACAAGCAATTTGGCGACGATCCAAATTTCGTCGTACACAAACTGATCAATATGTCCGGGCGTTTCATGGACATCGGCAACGGCGAAAAGGAATACGCAACACTGGTGAAGGCTGAGCGTATCGCCCGCAGCACCGGCGACCCGGCGCTGCTAGCAGCCGTGCAATGCAATACGGTCGAAACAGAAATCGCGGCCGGCAGAATAGCTCAAGCGGCTGCGCGGCTCAAAGACGGTGAAGCCGCGCTGGCACGGGTCAGCAATCCGGATCCCGCAGACCGGGCGAATTGCACACGCGCCGGCGCTACGATGGCCGAGGCGCAAGGAAATACGGCCGGTGCAATCAAGCTGACGCTGCAGGCTATTGCCGAGCTGGAACGCTTGGGTCCGAAGGCCTTTCGTGACAACGGATATTCCGGACTGCTGTCGCAACTGGCCATGTACTACAGCGCTGATGGTCGTGAGCGCGATGCACTTTCAGCAGATCAACGTAACCTGGATCTGCTGAAACAGACTGGACGGGGAAGCACCGTAGGCGCACTCGGAATCATGCACAACATTGCCAGTGGTTTGCAGGGGCTGGGCGAGATACGGACCGCGCTTGCGCTTCAAGGCGACGTGATCCGACAGTCCGAATCGGCAGACCTGAAGCACGAACTCCACCCTTCCGATAGCGCCACCTATGGCAGTTTGCTGGCGCGCATGGGTGATTTCGCTGGCGCGGTTCGCTGGCTCAATCGTGCGGCGACGGACGCGCGCGCAACCGACAACCTGGTGTTCGAATTGAAAATACGCGCAAATCGCGCTCGCGCGTTGATTGAAGCGGGCCGCCAGGACGACGCCGCTGCAGATATCAAGTTCGTCGAAACGAAGGCAAACGCGGACCAAACCGCCTATCGCAACGTGCTGCAGCGAACCGCCATTGTTCGCGCAGAGTATTTGCTCGCGTCCGGCCAGGTTGCGCAAGCACACGCATTGATTGCGCCGCTTGCGCTGGCCATTTCGCGGCCTCTACACCTAGGCGGGGGCGAGCAGAGCCAGCGAATCGCGGTCGTTGCATGCCGTGTAGCGTTAGCTGGCAAGCTCCTCGACGAGGCCTTGCGGGACGCGGAGGATGCCGTCGAACTTGCGCGCCTTCAGGCGCGAACACCAAGTGCCAGCGCAGATGTCGGCGAAGCCTATCTTTGGAAGGCCAGAGTGCTGCTTGCAGGAAAGGCGGACTCCTCGACTCATAGTGCCGTTCAGAAGGCGGCGCAACAAGCAATCGATCCCCTGACCAATGGACTGGGTCCGAGACACGCGCTAACGCTCGAAGCGATCGCTCTGGCACGCTAATGCGTCGTGGCTTCCGGCGCGATCTTTGGCTCGGACTTGGGCTTCTTGACCTTTTTCGCCGGCGCGGTCGTCTCGACCAGTGAAGTCACCGGACACCGTTGGCTGCGGACCCTCACTGCCGAGAACTTGTCGAAGGAGCCGCTTGGGTTCGTTTCGAAGGCGACTTGCTCTGCGAACGGCAGGTCGAAGCACGAACTCATCAATTTGGCCCGATACCACTTGCGGTTCTGACCCTGAATGAGGATTGAGCGGTCATTTTCGACCTGCCAGCTGTAAATGCCATCGTGATCGGCGAAGGGAATGCTCGCCTCGGGTGCTGGCGCAGTTGCCGGAGCGGGCGCCGGCTTGGCGGCTGCTTCGGTCTTAGGCTCATCCGCGGCCCAGACGGCCGACCCTGTTAACACGCAAACCGTCAAAGAAATGATGCTCAAGGCTTTCATTGCAATCTCCAGTGTGGCGGTCGCGATGATGCTAGTCCTCCGGGCATGAACCTGTCCTGAATGATTCCAGTCGGGTCCAACACATGATTGGCGAGGTTCATCATCTGCGATTCGTAAGATGCCAAAAACAACAACGTGGGCGATGTCCAGTGGCTGACCCACCCGCGACACAGGAGTTCCGCCGGCGTGGCGACGAGTCAGGCACACCGCGGGAAGGAACCAATCGTCTAAGCGGACCAGTCCTGCCGACTTGCCCACTCCGCGAATGGCGTGGGTTTGATCGGCAGCAACTCCAAAACCTCTGCTATGTCGACTGCCAGTGGCGACACAGGCTGCGCGTTGTACCAGCGATAGAACTGCGCCATGCGGTCCCACATGCTGTCCGGCTCCACCAGTTCCGAGCCGGTGATGAGCTTGCTCATGGTGCGCGCGAATTCATCGGGCGTGATGCTCTGAAATTTGATCGGCTTGCCGATGCCGCGGGTCAACCGCTCGGCCACTTGATCGCCGGTGAGCACCTCGGGACCGCCGACGACGTAGCTGCGATTCCATGCCTTGGGCGAACTGAGGGCTTTGACCATGTATTCGGCCACATCGGTCAGCGCCACCCAGGAGATTTTCAGCGACGGGCCGGCCGGATAGGCAAAGATCCCGCTTTCGATGATGGAGGGCTTTTCCCACGCCCGCAGCGTGTTGTCCATGAACACCACGGGGCGAAGGATGACGTACGCCAGGCCACTGGCGCGGATCGCCGCCTCCACGGCAACGCGTCCGTCATGCGCGCTGAGACCAATGTCATGGTCGGCGACATAGGCGCTCGTGTTGAACACGATCAACCGCACACCGCCACGTTTGGCCGCATCCACCACGGCCTGCCCGTATCGCAGCGCCAACGCCTTGTCGAAAATAAACGGCATATTCAGTAGCACCGCATCCATGCCTTTGCTGACGGCGTCCAGACTCGCCGGGGCTTCGTAGTCCGCATGCACCCGCTCGATGCCGGTGAATCGCGCGTCCGCCGCGGCCGGGTCGCGCACCGCCGCGCGCACCGCGAATTTGCCGCGCAGCAATGGCGCGAGTTGCAGTTCGCCCTGATCGCCCGTGGCACCGTAGATCAGCACTTTGTTGATTGCACTCATGGAACTGCTTCACTTGTAGTTGGATCAATATTCGTACTGGAACTCGACGCCCCAGATACGCGCCACGTTGACCTCGCCGAACCAGAACACGCCGGCATCCAGGGTGCGTATCACACGGCCGCCATTATGGAACGCATCGTTGACGAACGCAGAGGCCCGAAACTGGGAGTGATGATTGCTCAATTCACGCTCATAGCTCAAGGACGCGTCAAACTGACCGTAGGAGGCAATGATGTCGCGGTTCAGCCCGCTGGTGTCCTTGACCGGCGAGGAGGCGAACTTATCCAGCCATTTATGGTTTCCCGACACGATGAAGCGGCCGTGACTTCCAATTCCACGCCCTTGATGGTCGCCGCGGCGGCGTTTCGGACCACGGTTTCGATGGAACCCGGCGGCCCGTTGGGGGCCGGTGTCAGCACCTCCTCCTGCTTGTTCTCCCCAAGGGGTTTTAGAACTTGTAGACGCCTTGAATCGCGATTCCCGTCAGGCTGTCGGTGTCCGGACCGACGGCCAATGCATCTCGCGTCTTGAAGAACGTGTCGTTGTCCGCCTTGTCGACACGGGCCTCGAGGCGCAGTTCGAAGCTCTTCACGGGCGAATAGCCGAAGGTTACGGTTCCTTCCTTGAGCTTTTGCTGCGTGCCGGTGAGGAAGCCGTCCTTGTCGTCAAGGTATTCGGCGCGAACCGATACGCGCCACTGGTCGTTGATGGCGTAGTTCGCGTAAGCAGCAATGCCGTTCCATTTGGCATCCTGACCAGCGCCCAGCGCATCGTCCCACTTGTTGATGTCGACGTTGAGGATGAACGACAGCGACGAGGTGGCGTTGTAGGTCGCCACGAAATCGAACAGCGTCTTCATCGAATCATTGCCGCCGAAGCCAGGATCGGTCTTGCCGAAATAGGCCGTGCCCAACAGTGAAAAGGTCTTGTTGGGGATCCAGCCGAAGCCGAGTTCGCCGGTCTTCGAACCGTAGGAGGTGGACGTGGCGTTCCAACCATTGTTGACACCGCCGGTGACACTGAAGGTGTCAGACACTGCGTACGTTGCGCGCACACCGGTGTGGGTCAGCGGCTCGGAGTCAAAAAACAGCAGGGAACGCGAGAAGTTCGTGTTCAGTGCAGGATTGATGACTTCCGCGCCGGCCAGCGTGACGAACTTACCGGCCATCACCGTCAAGGACCCCGCGGCGTATTGCACGAAGGCCTGACGAACGTCGAACGAATTGTCATTGCCGTCTTCGGCCGCATGCAGAATGCGCGCGTCCTCACCGGCGATGAAGTCCACAACCGCACCAAAGCCTTCTTTCGTCTGATAGGCGATCATCAATCCCGCCTGGTCGAGCTGAAACGAATCGTGCTTGGTGTCAAATTGGTGAATGTTGAAAGGATAACCATTGGACTTCGAGTACGAGGCAGCGACATAGCCGCTGACCGTGATGCCCGAGGAGGCCAGAACATCCGAAATTGAAGGCGCTGCGGGCTTCGCGGCATCCTCCGCCATCGCTGCGCCGCTCAACGTGGGCCCCATCAAGATCGCCGTAGTAGCGACTGCCATTCCTGATTTCTTCATAAAGCGTAAATCCCCATTAGATTTGATTGAACAGTGCTTTGGAAAATTACCGGCTCGCGTGTAAAGACATCGTCGAGATCCTGTCCAAGTGCGAAAATTTCCATTTAAGTCCGTGCCTTCGACTGAGGGCCGGTGGTGTGCAACGACCACCGGCCCGCAATGAGGTCACAGTGACGCCGAAGTCCTAGTCGACCCGCTCGCCATGCAGCGAGATATCCAGACCTTCGCGCTCCTGGTCTTCAGTGACCCGCAGTCCGATCGTCATGTCGATGACTTTCAGGATGATGAAGCTGACCACGAAGCCGTAGATCACGGTGGTGCCGACGCCCCACAATTGCGTGATCACCGAGCCCTCGACACCGGAGATTTCCTTGCTCGCAAACACACCCGTCAGCAATGCGCCGATGATGCCGCCGATACCGTGTACGCCGAAGGCGTCCAGCGAGTCGTCATAGCCCAAGGCGCTCTTCAGCGAGGTCGCAGCGACGAAGCACACCACACCGGCGATCAAGCCGATGATGACGGCCGGCGTCGGACCCACGAAGCCGGAGGCCGGCGTAATGGCGACCAGACCTGCGACTGCACCTGAGGCGATACCCAGAACGCTGGGCTTGCCCTTAGTGATCCACTCGGCAAACATCCAGCCAAGAGCCGCGGCTGCGGTTGCGATTTGCGTCGCAGCCATCGCCATACCAGCGCGACCGTCAGCGGCCACCGCCGAACCGGCGTTGAAGCCGAACCAACCCACCCACAGCAGTGATGCGCCAATCAGCGTCAACACCAGATTGTGCGGCGGCATGGCTTCTTTGCCGTAGCCCAGACGCTTGCCCAGCACCAGACAGCTCGCGAGACCCGCGATGCCTGCGTTGATGTGCACCACGGTGCCGCCGGCGTAGTCGAGCACGCCCTTTGCGGCGAGCCAACCGGTCGGTTCCCACACCCAGTGAGCGATGGGGGCGTACACCACCAACGACCAGACGGACATGAAAATCAACATGGCGGAGAACTTCATGCGGTCGGCGAATGCGCCCGCAATCAGTGCCGGCGTGATGATGGCGAACGTCAGCTGGAACATGGCGTACACGGTTTCAGGAATCGTGCCTGCCAGATGCGACACAGACAGCTGGCCCGCGTCCTTCATGAACGTCATGCCGTTCATCAAAGCGCGAGTCGACCCACCCAGCCAGCCGGAGCCCGGCGTGAAAGCCCAGGAGTAACCGATGACCCACCACAGCAACGTCACCACCGCGGTGATTGCGAAGCTCTGCATGAGCGTCGCGAGCACGTTCTTTTTGCGGACCATGCCGCCGTAGAACAATGCCAGACCAGGAATGGTCATCATCAACACCAGAGCGGTCGATGTGAGCATCCAGGCCGTGTCGCCTGAGCTGATCTTGTCCAGCGTAACCAGCGACGGTCCCGCAGGAGCAGCGGGTGCAGCCTCCGCAGGGGCCGCTTCAGCAGGTGCTGGCGCGGCAGAGGGCGTTTCCGCAGGAGCCGCAGCGGCAGGTGCCGAGACAGCCGATGGCGCGGCGGCCGATGCCGGCGCGGGCTCGTCAGCCAGCACGGCCGAGGTCGACAGCGCCAACAGGCCCATGAGAACGATTCGAGACAGTTTACTCATCAATGCTAATCCCCCTACAAATGGCTAAATGGCGCTCGCGTCTCTCTCACCGGTGCGGATGCGCACCACTTGCGAGAGATCGAAAACAAAAATCTTGCCGTCACCGACCTTGCCGGTTTGAGCGGCGCGCGTGATCGCTTCGATCACCTGCTCCGCCAGCTCATCTGAGACTGCGATTTCGATTTTGGTTTTAGGAACGAATTCGACTGCGTATTCGGCGCCACGGTAGATTTCCGTGTGGCCGCGTTGGCGTCCGAAGCCGCGTACTTCGGTGACGGTCACCCCTTGCACGCCTACATCGCTGATGGCTTTTCGAACGTCGTCGAGTTTGAAAGGCTTGATAATGGCCGTGATCAGTTTCATCGATTGACACCCCTCCCTAAGTTTTCGTCGTACTCGCTAGGCCCCCTGCCCTAAAGCACGCGCTATGCCAGGATGTGTGTTTCGATGCAGATCAGACGGTTGCGGTGAGAATCGACTCTAAGACCTCGCATCGTGCGCACGCTTTTAGTGCGCGCGAACAATGCAATGCATCAAGTAAACGCAACATAAGGGTGCGCATGCGCCGTACTGCTGCAATGCGATGATTGGTTTCGATGCAAATTGGTTCGGGGATACCCCTATCGCGATCTGAATTGAAGCGGCGCGGGAATTTCTGCTCGCGAGGTTCAGCGCTGCAGATGCCGCCGCAATTCCGAGATATGTTCCGGCCCGATGCCACAGCAGCCACCGACGATCCGGGGCGCCGCGCGCGCGCCACTCCTGAACCCATTGCCAGTAGCCCGCGTTCATCGGCTACTCGAGCGTCAGTTCGAGTCGCACGGCATTGGCCTGCGCTTTGGCCTTGTTGTTGGCCACCAGGAATACCCTGGCCGGATCGATCTGCGTGTCAGTCAGCAGCACCTGCTGGATAGCGCTCGCACGCGCTTGCGCCAGCGCCTGAACCTCCGCATCGTCCACCTGAATTGTCTTGAGCAATTCCGTGCGCAGAAAATCGATGTTGAGGGTCAGCTGCTGCGCTTTGAGATCGGCCTTCGAGGGTGCCGGCACATCGGGCGCAGCGGCAGCCTCTGCCGGCGTCGGGAACTTCGCCGCTCCACCCGTCTGCTTCTTGTACACCGCCGCCAACAACTCCAACTGTGCCGGCGGCGGCAATGTATCGAACGCTGGCGGCTGCATCGCCGCGTCCTTCTTGCGGGGATTCTGCGCGCGCTGTTGCTCGAGCAGGAGTGAATGCAATTTGGAGTCGAGCAACGCCGGTCGATCCAGATCCGGCACGCCTGCCAGCGGCACGGCGATCTTTAACTGCGGCCGTTCGGCCAGGGCTTTGGCGATGGTCTTGACGCGATTCTGACCTGCCTCGTCCAACGCGCCGAGACCGGCGGGGAAGTCCACGTACTGCAAGTCCGGTCCGCCGCCGAACATTGAACCCAGCAGCGCAAACGGCGAGGTGACGATCTTCACCAGCAGGTTGAGCACCAC
>JANMXI010000044.1:0-9939 GCA_031394735.1 Pseudomonadota bacterium
CCCTTCGTAGCGACGATGGCCGGATACGACAATCCGGTCGGCGCAGCCGGCACGACCGCCAATGAAAGTCCGAATGTCGTATTCCCAGTGGCGTTGCTGGCGGTGACCGTATACGTGGCGCGCGCCGTGAGAACGGTGGGGGTCCCGGTAATGTGTCCTGAGGCCACATCGAAATTCAAGCCGGTCGGCAGCGCGGGACTAATAGCCCAAGTTGTGACCGTACCGGTGACAACTGGCACCAGCTCGGGCAGGGTCACACCCAATGTGGCATCCACGGGAGACGACGGGTAGGACAAATCCGAGGGCACCGGCACCGGAGGTGTAGTCGATCCGCCCCCTCCACCGCCGCCACAGGCAGCTACGAACAGGGATATGGCGAGGAGCGCGACTAAACGTTTCATGGTTTACATTCCTTGGACGTAACTGTAAGTCCCTAGTTTCCGACAGCGAGGCGCCGGCCTTCCGTGATTTCGCGCTCACTACCGGTGATCGCTGTGCGGTCAGCCAATGCTCACCGCAACGCACATCTGTCAATAAATGGCGTCCCCACGGGGATTCGAACCCCGGTCGCATCCGTGAAAGGGATGTGTCCTAGGCCTCTAGACGATGGGGACCCTAAACCAACATCAACTCGAACGGCCAAATTTGGTGGAGCCAGACGGGATCGAACCGACGACCTCTTCCATGCCATGGAAGCGCTCTCCCAGCTGAGCTATGGCCCCACGAGAAGGCGGCGAACGTTACCGCAAGGGGCGTTTTTCGTCAAGAAAATGAATGCCCTAGGGCGCAAACCTAGCCTCAGGAGCGCTCGAACTGGCGGTAAACCTCCAGATGCTGATCGATGACCCCGTCCCAGCTGAAGCGCGCAATGACGCGCTCGCGTGCCGAACGCCCAAGGCGGGCCACCAGTTCTGGGTCCTGGGTGAGCCTGACCAGTGCGGCCTTGATCGCCGCTGCGTCCTTGACCGGCACCAGCAGGCCGGAGTCGCCCACCACCTCTGCGCAGCCGGTGCCGCTGGAGGTGATGATGGCCGCGCCTGCGATCATGGCCTCGAGCAGCACGATGGGGAAATTCTCCGCCTCGGAGGTGAACACGAAAATCGCCGCGGTCTCGTACAGATCCTTGAGCTGTTTGGAGTCATTGTCCAGGTGACCCCAAAAACGCGCCTCCACCTTCAGTTCCTTGGCCAGGTTCTTCAAGGTGTCGAGGTAGGGTCCATCGCCGACAATATTGATATTGAATTGGCCGCCCATTTCCGCCAGCGCGCGCAGTGCAAACTGCACGCCCTTGCGTTCGAACATGCGCGTGACGATCAGCAGATTGCGCGGATTCTTGTCGCGCGGTTGAAATTTGCTGGTGTCGATGGCATTGGGAATGATCCGCGTGCGTGCGGTGGCGCTGCTCGACTTGATCAGATCCTCGATGGACTTGCTGGGACAGAGTATCAAGTCCGCGTCCGACACCACGGCACGCCAGACGGGGCGTAACAGTCGATGCAGAATCTTGAAGCGGTCGGGGTTGTAGTTGGGCACATCGGAGCCGTGCGCCGTGATCACATAGGGAACGCCGACCATGCGCTTCAAGAAGTAAGACACCACGCCACCCGGGAAAATGAAATGCGTGTGATTCACCAGGTACTTCTTGGTGCGGCAGCTTTTCAGCACGTAGAACGGTGTCAGTATCGCGTAGGGAATCATTTCCGGAAAACTGCAGGTGGACATGCGTAGGCGGATGCCGGGCACTCGTCGCAACCTGACGCCGCCGTGATTCTGCCGCTTCGGCAGCCCGCGAAATCCCATCGTAAACACATCGACATCGTGTCCGCGCGCGGCCAGACGAGTGGCGATGCCGTGCACGACCTTGGCGCCGCCGCCGCCCAGCGGCGGATACTCATAGGAGGTGGTGAGGATTTTCAGGTGGGTGCCAGGAGCGTCGGTCAGCGACTTCGCCGTGCCGAGCTTTCGGCCCAGAACCTGCTCGTACACTGCGGTGAATTGCTCGACGGTGCGGTCCCAATCAAAACGCGCCAGCGCCCGCTCCCGCCCCGCCTTGCCCATCTGCAGGCGCAGGGTCGGATCGTCCAATAAGGTGTCCATGGCGTGCGCCAATGCGCCCGCATCGCCCTTCGGCACGACGAATCCGGTGACGCCATTGTCGACCACCTCGGGCAGTCCGCCGGCATCCGTGGCCACGACCGGAATTTCGCAGCCCATGGCTTCTGCCGCGGGGATGCCGAAGCCCTCCTCCAGCGAGGGAATGACCGACACGGCGCTGCCGCGGAAATAGCGCGGCAGATCCTTGTTCGCCATCCAGCCGAGGAATTGCGTGCGATCGCCCACGCCGAGATCCTTGGCCAACTTTTCCAGCACCGGCCGTTCGAATCCGTCACCGGCGATGATCAAATTGATATCCGGGTATTTGGGCCGTAACTTGGCCACCGCTTCGATCAAAAAGCGGATGCCCTTGCGTGGGAACAGCTGCCGGCAGGCAAAGATCATGCGCGGACCGAACGCCGCGACATCCGCCGCGTCTTGCGGCGCGGGACTGAAACGCCGCAGATCGGCGCCATTCATGACCACGCTGATGGAGGATTCGTACGCGCCGGCGTTCAACGCGTGATCTTTGCAATCCTCGCTGATGGCGGTAAGTGCGGAGGCTGCGCGCAGCGTGCGCTCCAGCACCGGACGAACATACCAGCGCGTCGGAAAATCGTAGCCTTCGGCGGCGTTCACGTACACATCGCCGCCATGCAACGTGATGACCGAGGGAATCTTCAGTCGGCGCGCGGCGGCCACCAACGCCGGTCCGGTGGGGATGGCCCAGTGACCATGCACGACCTGTGCGCCGAAGCGGCGACCCTCGCGCACCGAGGCACGGTACTGCGCCCACAGGTAGCGCGACATGATGTACAGCCGGTTCAGTTTTGCGAACTTCGTGACCTTGCTCTGTGCCACGCGGCCGTAGGTCAAATCCTCAGGCAATTCGAAGGGGAAGCGCACCACTTCGACGCCATCGAAAGTCTCGCGCTCGGGGACGCCAGGACGGCCTGGCGTCACGACGCACACCTTGTGCCCCTGCCGGACCAGATGGCGATTGATGTCGTGGACGTAAATTGCCTGCGTGTCGTCGGCGTACGAGGGGTACCAGTAGGTGGGACACAGAATGCGCAAGGGTTCGACCATTACGCGCTCACAATTTGTTGCGAGACCGGACTGGCAAACGGGTAGCTGCGGGCGAGCCGCGCAATCTCGGTATTCTGTCGCTGCAGGTCCCAGCCCAGCTCTTCGCCGGCAATCCGGGCACAGGACTTAAGCAGCTCTGCGCTCATCGTTGAACCCGTGCCCAGATCCAGTCGCCGCAGCACGATGTCGGCCAGGGTGACGGCCATCTCGTTGCGCGCTGCGTAGCGGACCTCGGCGGCCAATGTGGCGCCGTCGGGGAGCAAGGTGGCGCTGTCATGCATTTTCAATACATCGCTCCAATGACTGCCGAAAGTGTCGGCGAGATGCGCAACAGCGCTCGCGGGCGTGGCGGGTCCTACGTGTTTCATTATCGCCTTTATCAACTCTTCTCGATCTTGAAAATCACCGCCGTGCACGGGCGCGGCCTGCGTCCGGCATTCAATCGCGTCCTTGCGGAGTTTGCTCATGATCAGATCCGTGGCCTTTTCGCCCAGCAGACGTCCCATGGTCCAGCGCACACTCATGCCGGAGATCAGCCCCTCGGGCCCGCCGGTTGCGCCGTGATCCACCAACACTGAACGCTTGCCGAAGCTCAAATCCTTGGTGCCCGGGTCGTTCTCACCAAAGGGCAGCAAACCGGCATTGACGACGACGACGTCGCTGCGCGTAATGCCCAGCGCAGGACAGGCCTCGCAGACCTCGTCCACGAACCCCTGTATCTCGGCCTCGGTGACCGTCAACTTGAAGGGATCACCCTCGTAGACGCGGCTGTGAACGCCGATCAGCGTGTAGTCGCGCCAAGGCGCCATGAACAGATGTCGGTTACCGCGACTCAGCCAGGCGTCCGGGTCCTTATACTTAGTTTGGATGCCGATACCCATCCCCGGTAGCAATGGGCGGTTGATGACGATGGCCATGTCCCGCGATAGCGGGACGTTCAATCGGGCGGACGTTTTTGCGCTGTCCAGAAAAGCCGGCGCGTACGGTCCGCTCATATTGGCAACGACCTTGGCGCGAATCTCCACAACATCGCCGCTCAGACCGTCACGGGCGCGGATGCCCTCGACACGACCATCGCGCAGCAATAACCCTTCCGCTGCACAGTAATTCACCGCCACCGCAGAGGCTGCCTGGGCCGAACGCACCGCTGAAAACACGATGCGCGCCGGATTCAGCATCTGGCCGTCGTAGAAAACGCCGGCGCCGGTCAGATCCGGCGCATCGAATGCCGGAAATTTCGCCACGAATTCGCGCTTCGACAAAATGAAGGGTGAGGGTATGTGCTGACTGCGGTTGGCAATGCCGCGGTTGCGTCCCGCAGTGAACAGATTCAGCAACTGAAACGCAGCGCGCAGTGGCAACTTGCCGCGCATACCCCATCCAAACGTGGGCAGCGCAAATGGAATCGGACGCGTCAGATGCGGCGCGATGCGTAAAAATGCCGCACGCTCCGCGCAGGATTCGCGCAGCCGGGAAATATCCAAATGCTGCAGATAGCGTATGCCGCCGTGCAACACTTTGAGCGATTGAGCGGACGTGCCGCTGCCGAAATCGGACTTGTCCACCAGCGCCACTTTCAAGCCGCGCATGGCGGCGTCCCACGCCGTGCACGCGCCCGCGATGCCACCGCCGATCACGACGACGTCGAAGGGTTCGCGGCTTAAGTGAGCCAGGGTATTCGCGCGTTCCGTGTTCGACGCGTTGCTACGCGCCTCGGCGCTTTGGGTGTAAGACATCGGCGCAAGGATAGGAAATCCACCCTCATCGTGCAAGGAAGCAACTCCCGAAAAAATGTCGTGCGGCATCGTCGGTTCGCGTGCGCAGATCACAATCCGCCACAGACTAGGTTAAATGGCCGGCAAATATCGGCTGCGCACGCCGTGGCAGCAGCGTGATTTGCTATAATTGCACCCTATGAACAGCCTTTCCGAAAAATTGTTTTCTTTCCGCTGGGACATCGACCACCGCGCCTGCATCACCGACGGGTTACCGCGCATCATGCAGGTGTGTGACGAATTCGGCGTCAAGAACACGTTTTTCGTCAATATGGGCCGCTCGACCAATCTGAAGGAATGGTTGAGCAAGGGCGGCCTGAAAGGCTCCAAGGCCAAATTGCAGGACATGGAAGCCGTGCACCTGATCAAGAAGATCGGCTGGCCGCGCTTCATTCTCGAAACACTGCTGTCGCGGCCGGTGGGCCGCTCGCTCATCAGCCATCTGGAAAAGCTCGTCAAAGCGGGTCACGAACTGGGCCAGCATGGCGGCTCGGATCACGTGGTGTGGAGCCGGCGATTTTTTGAATTGCCGGAAAGTGTGATCGCGAAGGACGTCGCCGACTCGCACGCGGAAATGACGCAGTTGTTCGGCAAGCCCGCGGGGTTCACCTCCCCCGGCTTCAAATCCGACGAACGCATCACTCGCATCGTCGATCACCTGAAATTCCGCTACGACGGCGATGCCATCGGTGGCGATCCGCACCGCCCGCAATTCGATCACCACCCGGCGTCCCATTGGCGCATTCCGGTCACGCTGTGTGGCCCGCGCACCGTGCCCTTGCTGGAATGGCATGGCGCGCGCAATACCCCGCTGCCACAGATCATCGAGGATCTGAATACGCGGCTAGATCAAAGCGATTGGGTGGTTTTGTACGGTCACCCTTGCTACGAGGGTGTCAACGACGATGTGCTGCGTGCCGTCTTTCGTGCCGTCACGGATCGGGGCTTTCGCTTTGTCACCCATGAGCAAATGGCCGAGCAGTTGAACAAGGCCGCCTGACTCGTGCCGCAGAGCGCGCAAGGCGGCGCTGATTCGAGCCCTGCTTACGTTCGCTGCGGCAAATATTTGCCGTAGATGGTTTCCACCGCACGCGTTCCCACCTCGGCGGAAAAGCGCGCACGCACCTTCTCCATCGCAGCATTGCGGTAGCGGGACACCGCTTGCGGTTGGTCGATCAAGGTGCCGATACGGCGCGCGAATTCGTGCGCGTCACCGGGAGCCACCAGAGCGCCATCCACGCCGTCGCACAGGACCTCCTGGACGCCATCCAGCTTGGAGGACACCAACACCGTCCCCGTGGCCATGGCCTCGAGAATCGTGATCGGCAATCCCTCGTAGCGGGAGGTCAGCAACAACATGTCGATGGCAGGATACAAACTGGGCATATCGCCTACGTAGCCCAAGAATTTGACGCGTGATTCGATCCCCAGCGTGCGAGCGTGCGCCTGCAAACTTGCCTCTTCAGCGCCTTTGCCTGCGATCGCGAAATAGGCGTTCGGGTGACGAGAAATCACCAACGCCGCCACGTCCAGGAACAGCGTGAAATTCTTTTGGTAGGAGAGCCGGCCTACGCCGGCGATCACGAACGCCTCCGGCGGGAAGCCGTAACGCGCGCGCATCGCCTGCTTGGCCTCCGGTCGCGGTTTGTAGATGCTGAGATCGATGCCGTTGTAAATCGTCGTCACGCGCCCGGGCTCCACGCCTTCGCTCTCCACGACATAGTCGCGGGTGGATTCCGACACCGCGATGATATGTGTCGAGAACCGATTGGTGGCCTTGTCGAGCTTCGCCGCCCAGCCGTTCAAATCGGCGCCCTTGTCGTTGCAATGATCATGATTGATCCGCACTGACACTCCGCACATCGCCGCGATCGGCTTGGCGATGACGTTGGCGCCGAGCAGATGCGTATGCACGATGTCGTAGCGGCGCGTCAGGCACAACCAGATCAGTGCGGGGACATAGCTTGGCAGGAATCGATTGATCGACAGGGAATGAACCGGGACCCCCAGGGATTGCACGGCGTCCCAGTAGACGCCGCGGCCATGCATGGACGCGATCTCAAATTCGAACCTCGACTTGTCACCATACCGAATCAGATTGATCAGGACGGCCTGGGCGCCGCCGAGATCCAGAGAGTCGATGACATGCAATACGCGAAGGCGCCCTTTCACTGCACGCTCGCTCGATCGAGTTCCGCCCTCAATCGAACCGCGACCGTGGCCAGCGCGATCAACATGACCAGCGACAAGACCGGCAGCGGCACCATCTGGCGGTGGAACAGGAACAGATGATAGGAACAAAAAGACGCGAATCCCACCGCCACCGCCACAAAATATCGGCGCGGAAAATAGAAGGCGTAGGCGATCGCCAGCACGTCAGCCGGGTAGAAAAAGCGTTCGTGCATCTTGGGCAGAAAGAACGGAGTCATGATCAACGACAGCAGGCAGATCTGCAGAATCATCTCCGGATCCATCTTGGCGCGACTCTTCCACACCTTCCAGATCATGCCGGCGCTGACAGCTACCGCCAGCAGCAGCCCGGCAACGACGATCACGCTGTAGTAGCTTTGCGGCAGCCAGGCATACAGCGTCGGCGCGTTCTTGGTCAGGCTGTGATAAGTCCCGCTTTGAGTCAGATAGATCGTGGCCAGTTCCAACGCCGGTCTTCCCGCAAACCAGGCCGGGATCATCGCCACTGCATAGACCAGGGGAATGAGCAGCAGCGTCCAGAACGGCACCACGCGCCGCAACCACAGTGCGCACAGCGCCGGCGCCATGAACATGGTCTGAAACTTGATGGAGAGCCCGAGCCCGAAAGCAACAGTCGCCAGCGCAGCGCGGCCGGTCATCAGGCAATACACACACGCCAGGAGCATGGCGGCGTAAATGCTGTCGGCCTGACCCCACAACCCACTGTTGCTGATCACGGTGGGCGCCACCAACACCGCCATGCAGGCAAACAGCGGCTGACGGCCGCCCGGATATTTCAGCGCGACGATGCGATACATGAACCAGGCGCAGACGAAGTCAAACAGCGCCGAGGGAATCTTGATCGCGATGACAGGTGATACGTTGGGCGCGACGCGCGAGGTCAAATACAACAGATACATGTACGGCGGCGTGTAGTTCGACACGGCCGTGCCGGTCGCGGCAAAACCATGCTCTTTCACCGCCGCATACCAAAGACTGGTGAAATTGACGAAATCACTGGTGACGTATTCGCGCATCGCGTAGCGCACGCAAACCGCAAACACCACGACCAGCCCGAACACGAAGGTGTCGGCTACGCGATGCGATTGGCTCTGTTCCACCGTGAGTATCCTCAGCGACCGAACAAGATGCTGATATGCGAGGGGCTGTCGGTGCGGGGCCGACTGGCCTCCCAGAACACACCGGAAATAATGGCGGTTACTAGCGCCCCGCCCACGATGCTGGCGACGCGTGCCCGGCGCCAACCCAGGCTGACCACCACCAGTCCGCCGAGGACGGCAAACCCAAGGAACAGCAGCTTGAAGATGCGCGGTTGCACGTCCCAGTCATTCAAGGTCTGCAGATACCAGTGCTGCAGGGGAACTTGATCGATGAAGTTGGCGGTGACGATATCGGCCTTGCCGTCGCCGTTCAGGTCGCGCACCAGCAAGGAGAACGGATCACCGCCGGCCTCAACATCCTGCCGCGGCCCGAAACTGCCATCGCCTCGATTGAGGAACACGCTGATGGTGCTGCCGGCGGAGGTGCAACAGGTGGGATAGGTGGTGTTGGTGATGATGATGTCCGGATGGCCATCGCCGTTCACATCCGCAACCGCCACGGATTTTGGCAAGGAATTCGCGGGCAGGTCCACGCGCCGATCGAAATGACCATCGCCGGTGCCGAACAGCACGGTGACCCTGTTGGCACGGTCATCGGCCGTGACCAGATCCAGAAAGCCATCGCCGTTCAGATCGCCGGCCCGAATCGCGTGCGGGTTGGCTGCCGTGGCGAAGGGAATCGGCTCCTTGAAGGTGCCATCGCCGTTGCTGAGCAGGATCCCCACCGTGCTGTCGGCGCGATTCGCATACGCCAGATCGGGAATGCCGTCGCGATTGAAATCCCCGACCACCAGCGCCGCAGGTTCCCCGCCGGGGTGCAGATCCAGACGCGGTTTGAACGTGCCATCGCCGTTGCCGAAAAACACACTGGCGAAATAGGGCTTGCCGTGACAGGCAACGGCCACGTCCTCGTTGCCGTCTGCATTGAAATCGGCCACCACCACTTCATGGTCGCCGTTGCAGGCGGGATAGGAGGTCTTGGGTTTGAACGTGCCATCGCCATTGCCCAACAGCACGCTGATGGTCTTGCTGTCTTGATCCGCGGTGACGATGTCGCGCTTGCCGTCCTTGTTGAAGTCGGCCGTCACGGCAAATTTAGGTGCGGTGCCCGCAGCCCAATAGGTGGGTTTGTCGAACGTGCCATCGCCGTGACCTGCAAACACGGCGATGCTGTCAGCGCCCGCCGCCGCCACGATCAAGTCAATCTTGCCATCGCCGTTGACATCGTCGGCGATGACCGAATGCGCATGCTGGCGTACCTCGAGTGATACGCGCGGCGCGAACTTAAGCGGTGCTGTGGATTGTGCAGCCGACACGGCAATGATTGCCGCGTTGGCCACCACCGCCCACGACGCCCTCTTCCAAAAAATTGACCTTGCCATGCAATCCCCTCCCGGAACTAATTCTTGCGCTGTTCGCCGGCGACCGTGCGGCGCTCGACCTTTTCGATCAGAAAGCGCGGCCTGCCCTTGGTTTCGCCGTAGATCTTCGCAACGTATTCACCCAAAATGCCGATGCACAGCAGTTGTATGCCGCCCAGCAGGTAAATCGGGACGGTGGTCTATGCCCAACCGGGCAAGGCGCGATCCGTAAACAACCGCACGCCCAGTACCCAGAACACCATGGCCAGACTGAACAGACACACAATGCCGCCGAGGCCGGCGATCAGG
>JANMXI010000045.1:0-109069 GCA_031394735.1 Pseudomonadota bacterium
GGAGTCGGAATTTGGTGGGTCGTGCTGGATTCGAACCAGCGACCAATTCCTTAAAAGGGAACTGCTCTACCAACTGAGCTAACGACCCGAGCGTGGGCGCGCATGATAGCCGAACTTCGCGCCACGGTGATACCGTAACGGGGAATAATCAGCGAGCGACCATGCGGCGGCAGAATCTACGCCACACTCACCGAGAGATCGTCCGAATTCTATTTCTAGATTATCCACTTAACCATTTGTTTAATCTAATTATTAGGTCGAATAAAAGGCCAAGGTGAAACCTCGCTGCCCGGCGCAACCATCACCTCGATCAACGCCGGCTCATCGCGCGACAGCGCCTTTTCAAGCACCGGCTGCAGCGCCTCCGGACTTGCCACGCGATACCCGGTCACGCCAAAGCTCTCCGCCAGCATCACGAAGTCCGGATTGCGCAGCGACCCGCCGATGTAGTGACCGTCAAAACCGGTCTTCTGGTCACGCACGACATTGCCGAAGCTGCTGTTATTGAACACGATGCTGACCAGATTGATGCCGAACTGAACTGCCGTGGCCAGCTCCTGAACCCCGAACATGAAGCCGCCGTCGCCATTGATGGACACGACGGCGCGATGCGGATGTGCCGCTTTAACGCCCAGCGCCGTCATGAAACCAAAGCCCAGATTCTCCTGATACCCGCCGCTCACATAGGTGCGCGGCTCATAGACCGGGAACGCAAACCGGGCTGTGAACCCCACCTGTGAAATCTCCTCGACGAAGAAAGCGTCGCGCGGCAGGACGCGCCGGATGACATCGAGATAGGCGACCTGAGGTTGAACCGTTTCGATTTCCCTGCGCGAACGCGTTCGCAGTTCCTGTAACGCTACCCGACGGTCGGCGCGGTTCGACACCCGGCTGCGAAGCGCCTCGATCAATGCCCGCGTACCGAGCTTGGCGTCGCTTACGATGCCCACATCGGCCCTGCGGCGCGCCATCTCCTCCGGGTCGATATCGATGCGGATGATCTTCAGATTCTTCGGAAATGCCTTCCAGCGAAAGTACTGCAATTCCATGCGTGTGCCGATGGCGATGAGCACGTCTGTGCCACCCCAGTAGTGATAGCCGGCGGCGTGCGACAAAGCATAGGGCGAATCATCCGGCACGATGCCGCGGCCGCTACGATGCGATGTGATCGGTGCCTGCAATATGTCGGCCAGTTCCAGCACTTCGCGACCGGCATCAATCGCGCCGGCGCCGAGCATGATCAGCGGATTGGCTCCTGCTGCGATGATCTTCGCGGCAGCAGCAATGCTATCCGGATTCGGCGCAAAGGTTGCAGCGCGAGGCAGATCCGGCGGCGACCGAAGATCCACCAGCGATTTCACGCTCATCGTGTCCCAGGGCGTTTCGAGCGCCACGGGACGAACACGCCCTTGCGTGAGTTCAGCGAACGCCTGCAGCGTTTTCTGGCGCGCCTCGCCCGGGTGATTGATGCGCTCGGACCACTTGGTCAGACGACGCAACACGCCCAGCTGATCCGGCAATTCATGCAGGATGCCGTGACCGCGGCCGATCTCGGTGGAGGGAATTTCACTGGTCAGACACAGGACGGGCGCATGTCCCGAGTACGCCGTGGCCAGTGCTGCGGTGGTATTGAGCACGCCCGGACCTGGAACGCAGGTGTACACACCGACCTTGCCGGTTGCCTTGGCATAACCGTAGGCCATATACGCGGCGCCCTGCTCGTGACGCGAGCCGATGAAGCGGATCGCATCGGACCGTTCATACAGCGCCTCGAACAAATGGTAGGTGTGCACGCCGGGGATGCCGAAGATCGTATCGACGCCCTGCTCGATCAGACAATCCACGATCACCTGCGCGGTGGTCACGACTCGGGACATGAATGCTTCCTGCCGGTGTCAGCGTTGATAACGCGTGGGGTCGGCGACCCCCGCGGTCTTGAATCCATCGGCGCGAATCCGACAGGAATCGCAAAGTCCGCAGGCTCGTCCCTCCGCATCGCTGCGATAGCAGGACACGGTCTGTGCAAAGTTCACACCCAGGTCCAACCCGGCGCGGATGATCTGCGCCTTGCTCATCTGAATGAGCGGCGCGTGAATGTGCATCTCGATGCCCTCCACGCAGGCCTTGGTTGCCAATTGCGCCAGCGTTTGAAACGCCTGAATGAACGCGGGCCGGCAATCCGGATAGCCGGAATAGTCGACCGCGTTGACGCCGACGAAGATGTCTCGCGCTTCAAGCACCTCCGCCCAGGCCAATGCCAGGCTCAGTAACTGCGTATTGCGGGCGGGCACATAGGTGACCGGAATGCCTTCACCTGGCTGCGTGGGAACGGCGATGCTCGTATCGGTGAGCGCCGAGCCGCCGATGCCAGCCAGATCGATGCGCATCACGCGGTGCTCGGCGGCGCCCAGTTCCCGGGCCAATTCAGCAGCGGCGTTCAACTCCGTGCTATGGCGTTGTCCGTAGTGAACGCTGAGCGCATAGGCCTGAAATCCTTGCGAACGCGCCATCGCCAGGCAGGTGGCTGAATCCAGCCCGCCGGACAGCAGCACGACGGCGCGCGCTGCGCTCACTTGCCCGGCACATCGCCCCACAAAAACTTGTGGAGCTGAATCTGAAATCGCACATTCAGTCGATCCTGCAGGATCCACTGCGCCAGGTCCGCCGGCGGCAATTGCTTGTAGCTGGGAGAGAAAAGGATATCGCACCGCCCCTCGAGTTGATTCTGCTCGATGAACTGCCGGCTCCAGTCGTAATCCGCGCGCGAGCACAACACGAACTTCAACTGATCACGCGGCTGCAGCAGGGGCAGATTCTCCAGGCGGTTGCGCGCCTGTTCACCGGAATCCGGCGTCTTGATATCGACCACTCGCGTAACGCGAGCATCCACCGCGGCAATATCCATCGCACCACTGGTTTCCAACGAAACGCGGTAGTCCTGATCGCAGAGCCGCTTCAGCAAGGTAATGCAGGCAGCCTGCGCCAGCGGTTCGCCGCCCGTTACGCACACATGCTTGGCACCGAACTGTTGGACCTGCCCGAGAACCGCATCGACGGTGGTCCAATCGCCGACGTGAAAGGCGTACTCGGTATCGCAATACCGGCATCGCAGCGGACAGCCGGTCAATCGGACGAATACGGTCGGGTAACCGACCGCATCCGCTTCGCCCTGCAGCGAATGGAAGATCTCGTTGATGCGCAGACGTTCCAGACGGTCCGCGCGCGCCTCGCCGGTCAGTGCTTTTCGCTCGACATCTTGTCCAGGCGTTGTTTCGCGAGCCGGCCCGCGCTGGCGTCCGGATACTGTTCGGCGACCTGCGAGAGTATTTCGCGGGCCTTGCCCCATTGTTTGAGCTCGTAGTAACAATAGCCCGTCTTCAGCAATGCATCGGCCAGCTTGCGTGACTGCGGATATTTCTCGCTGACCGCATGAAATGCCTGCAAGGCGTCAGGGTAGGACTTGGTGACATAGTACGCCTCACCCAGCCAATACTGCGCATTCTCCGCCAACGGACTCTGCGGATAGGTGACCAGAAACTTGCGAAAGCCGCTGATGGACCGGTCGTATTGGCTGCTCTTGAGCTGCGAAAATGCAGCCTGGTAGTCGCCCTTGTCCGTGCCGTCCGCCACGCTCATGCCCTCGGGCGCAGGAGCCGGAGCAGCGGGCGCCATTGAGGTCGGAGCAGCGGCAGATGCCGAGTCTCCTGGAGTGATCGGCGTACTGGTGATCCCGCCGCGGACCTCGAGCACCTTCATGCGCTCATCCAGATCGGTGTACAGATCGCGCTGCTGTTTGCGCGCCGCCTGAACCGTGTTGTTCAGCTGATCCACTTCGTTGCGCATGGATTTGACGTCGGCGCGAACCGCCTCCAGATCATTCGCCATCTGGATCAGGCTTTGATTGGCCATCACGCGTTCAATGCGCGTCAGGCGATTGTCGATGTCGTTCATTTTGATTTGAACGGGATCTTCTTCCGGCGGCACCGTGCTGCAAGCGCCCAACGTCAACGATGCCAGGCACCCCAGGATGACCCACCGGAACCGCACAGACTTCATGGCAGCGCGACCAGCTCGACCCGGCGGTTCTTGGCGAATGCCGATTCATCCTCGCCTTCGGCGGCCGGGCGTTCCTCGCCATAGCTCACCGTCGTCAATTGCATGTCGCCCGCCCCCTGCAGCATCAGGGCCCGGCGAACCGCCTGCGCACGACGCTCTCCCAGACCGATGTTGTATTCGCGCGTGCCGCGTTCATCGGTGTTGCCTTCAAGGCGCACTTTCCAGTTCGGATGGGATGCCAGATTGCGCGCCGCCTCGGTGATGATGCCCGCGTAGGCCGGCTTGATTTCGATCTTGTCGTAGTCGAAATAGATGATCTTACCGGCGAAGGCCGCCGCGGCATCACTGGCCGAACCTGCATCGCCGTAGGGCGTCGCGGCGCCGGTTTGGGGACTCGTATCCGACCCTGTCGATCCAGCGCTGTCACCGGAGGGGATCTGCGTTCCCGCGTCGGGATTGTCTTTGACGGCCGGCTTCTTCGGACAGCCCGCCAATGCCACCCCTAAGGAAACCACCACCGCTGCCATCATCAATTTCTTCATCACATTCTCCATAGCCTAAGTTCCTAGTGTACCGCGATTAGTAGCTGGCCCAAGCGGGCTCGCGCACTTCGCCCTCGCTCGACACCAACCGCTGCTGAACCCGCCCGTCGGTGCTCACCAATGCCAGCACGCCACGACCGCGGTCACGGCTGGCGTAGATCAGGACCGCACCGCTCGGGGCGAAGCTCGGTGACTCGTCGAAACGGCCTTTGGTCAGCACCTGCAGGTCGCCGCGACCGCGCAAATCCTGCACGGCGATGTGGTAACCGCTGCCGTCCTGGGTCACGAAGGCCAGTTGGGTCTCATCCGGCGACAGCCGCGGTCGACCATTGTAAGACCCTTGAAAGGTCAGCCGTTGCGCAGCGCTACCGGCCGCCAGCCCTTGCTTGTAGATCTGTGGGCCGCCGGCGCGGTCGGAGGTAAAGTAAAGGCTCTGGCCATCGCGCGACCATTGCGGTTCGGTGTCGATCGCGGAGTCGTCTGTGAATCGGGTCAGGGACTGGGACGCCAGATCCAGAATGTAGATATCCAGATTGCCGTCGCGCGAGGACAGCGTCAGCGCCAGCTTCTTGCCATCCGGTGACCAGGCCGGCGCTTGATTGACACCGGCTCGCGCTGACACGCGACGGCGCTCGCCGCTCTTCAAATGCTGCACGAACACTGCCGGCAACCGGTTCTCGAAGGAGACATAGGCCAGACTCTGTCCGTCCGGCGACCAGGCCGGCGACATCAGCGGTTCACCGGACTGCATGACCACTCGCGGATTCTCGCCATCCGCGTCTGCGACAATGAGTTTGAACTGCCGGCTCGGCGCTCGGCCGGACACGGCTATATAGGCGATGCGGGTCGCAAACGCGCCGCGCACGCCGATGATCTTTTCGTAAATCATGTCGGCGACCTGATGACTGGCCAGGCGCAGACCGGCGCGGTTCGAGGTGATCTGGAAGCCCAGCAGGCGCTGATGATTGAGCACATTGAACAATTCGAACACGATGCTGAAGCGCTGCGCGTCCACGGTCTGCAATTGACCGACGACGATGTAATCGGTCTTGAGGGTGCGCCAGTCATTGAAGACGATGTCGGCGCCCTTCGTTGGACGATCCGCCATGTCGTTGCGAGTCATCGGCGTGAAGCGTCCACTGCTGGCAAGGTCCGCCGCCACGACCTGCGCCACATCGAAGGCAGGCACGGCATCGGTCGCTCCAAACGGAACGAGAGCGATGGGAATGGCATCGGCCTGTCCCTGAGTGATTTCGACCACGAGTTCCGCACGCGCCATGCCGGCGCTCAGCAGAAAGATCGTGGCGCACATCCAGGAAAGCAGTTGTTTATTCATTGGGCTTGAACACCAAGGTGAGATTGCGTTGGAAAAGCGCCGGGTCCGGCGGCTCGGGCAGTGGCGACGCACGATACACCGCATTCTCGATGGACTGTCGAACGGCGTCATCGCCGTTGCAATCGGTGACGCGCACCTTGGTCACCTCGCCGCCTGCGATCTGCGTCACCTCGATCTTGCACACGATGCCGGGGCGCGCTGAGGCGGGCTTGAGCCAGGCGCGCGTAATGCGGTTCTGGATGCTGGCGATGTAGCTCTTTTGCATCGGTCCGGATTGCAGCGCGCTGAGGTGCTCCTCGTCCGCCAACTGCCGACGCAACTCCGACTCACGCTGCGCCCGCAGCTTGTTGTCCTGTGCGGCGGCGGCGGCCTTGGCATCCGCCGCCGTCTGTTCGTCGACCGCGGCAGCGCGCGCCTTTGCCGCCGATTGCTGTTTGGCCGCGTTGAGCTTTTCAGCAGCCGCTTTGGTCGCGGCGGCCTTGGTAACGGCTTGGGCTTTCAGCGTCGCGGCCTGCGCAGTCGCGGCGCGTTGCTCGACCGCGGCCTGCGCGGCGGCCTTCTCGGCTGCCGCCTGCTCCGCAGCCAGCTTTTCAACCTGCGCACCAGCCTGCGCCCGATCCCGTTCGTCCTGCTCGCGCTGCCGCTCCTCGGCTGCTTTGCGCTCGCGGGCATCGGCTTGCGCCTGCTTTCGATCCTGCAGGTTTTTCAATACGTTCGAATCCACCGCCACCGCGTCGACGGACGGGCCCAACGCCACCTGCGGCGGATGCTCGAATGAAATCTTCGCAGCCAGCACGATGCCCAGCGCCAACGCACCATGCAGAAGCACGGACCACAGCAGCGGCAGCGAATGTTCGCGCAGCGCCGCCGACATCTACTGGCCCTGGCCTACCGCGGCGGGTTGACGGCGCTGCTTGCCCGGTGCCGGCTCGGGGTCCGTCAGCAACCCCACCTTCGCCGCTCCCGCCTTTTGCAGCATGACCATGGCATGCACGACATTGCCATAGGGCACGTGCGTGTCGGCGCGCACCAGCACCGGTGTCTTTGCATCGCGCCGCAGAACGGCGGCGACCCGGGTGGCGATAGTGGCTTCGGTGGTCGGCTGATCCGGAGTCTTGCCCATGTTGAAATACAACCGGCCCGAACGGTCCACGGTCACAATCAGCGGTTCGTGCTTGGCGAGGAATTCTTCATCGATCCGATCTGCGCTGGCCTGCGGCAGATCCACCTTCACGCCCTGGGTCAGCAGCGGTGCGGTGATCATGAAGATGATGAGCAGGACCAGCATGACGTCGATATACGGGACGACGTTGATCTCGCCCATCAGTCGTCGGCGGCGTACGACCTGTGCCATGTCAGCGTGCCTGACCCGCCGGCGCGACCCGTGCGCCTGAATTGCGTTGCAGGATGCTGGAGAATTCTTCCATGAACGTGTCGAACCGCAACTCCAGCCGGCTCACCTGATCGGAAAAGCGGTTGTAGGCGATGACCGCGGGGATGGCGGCGAACAATCCGATGGCGGTGGCGATGAGCGCTTCGGCGATCCCCGGCGCCACGGCCGCAAGCGTGGCCTGCTGCACATTGCCCAGATTGTGGAAGGCACTCATGATGCCCCACACCGTTCCGAACAGACCGACGTAGGGACTGGTCGAGCCCACCGTCGCCAGCATCGCCAGGTTGTGCTCGAGCCGGTCGATCTCGCGAAGCTGCGCCACGCGCATCGCGCGGCGGGAGCCTTCCAGCAATTCATCGGACGGCAGATTTTGTTGCCGCAACCGGCTGAACTCACGAAATCCGGATTCGAAGATGCTCTCCAGACCCGTGCCTTCGCGGCCCTTGGTCTCGACGCGCTTGTACAGTTCATTCAGATCGCCACCCGACCAGAAGTCCGCCTCGAACTGATCGGCGGTCTTGCGCGAACGGGCGATGATGCGCCGCTTTCGAAAGATCACTGCCCAGGAGGAGATGGATGCCAGCATCAGCAACACGAGCACGGCCTGGACGACGGGGCTCGCATCCAGAACAAGGGTCCAAACCGATAAATCATTGCCCACTACGCCACTCCTTGAAAAGGTCCGCAGGGATTGCCCGCGGCTTCAAATTGACCGAATCCAGACAGGCAACGCGCGTGTTGCCCTCCGTCAGCTGCACCGGCCCGCGCCAGATGGACTGATCGAAACTGAACGTCGCCGGCGTCATGCGCGTCAGCGCCGCGGTGACCAGGATCTCATCGTCCAAAACGGCCGGCCGCAGGTACTTCACCGTCACATCGACGATGGCGAATTGCAGACCGCGCTCGGCACGCAACCGGCTCTGATCGATGCCCAATTCGCGCAGCCATTCGGTCCGGCATCGCTCCATGTATTTGAGGTAATTGGCGTAATACACAACGCCACCCGCGTCGGTGTCCTCCCAATAGACCCGGAAGCGGGAGGAGAAGTTCGGCGCCCCCGTCACTTAAGGCTCTTCCTTGAAGAGGCCCAGCGTCATATCCCGCTCCGGCGCCGGCGCTTTCAAGCCGAAATGCAGGTAGGCGCTGCGGGTGGCGATACGACCGCGTGCGGTGCGCGTCAGAAACCCCTGCTGGATCAAAAATGGTTCGACCACATCTTCGAGCGTGCCACGTTCCTCGCTCATTGCAGCCGCGAGACTGTCGACCCCGACCGGCCCGCCATCGAAGCGTTCGATGACGGTAAGCAGCAGCTTGCGGTCCAATTGATCAAACCCCAACGGATCCACGTCGAGCATGTCCAAGGCGGCAATGGCGATCTCGCCGGTGATCACCCCCGTGCCCTTGACCTCGGCATAGTCGCGCACGCGGCGCAACAGCCGGTTGGTGATGCGCGGCGTACCGCGTGAGCGCTCGGCAATGCGAATCGCGCCTTCCGGCTCGAGCTTGAGTTTGAGGATGGCGGCGCTGCGGGTGACGATGTCGGTGAGCTCGGCAATGGAATAAAACTCCAACCGCTGCACGATGCCGAAGCGATCGCGTAGCGGTGAAGTCAAAAGGCCGGCGCGTGTCGTCGCGCCGATCAGCGTGAAGGGCGGCAGGTCGAGCTTGATGGAGCGCGCGCCGGGCCCCTCGCCGATCAGGATATCCAGCTGATAGTCTTCCAGCGCCGGATACAAAATCTCCTCCACGATCGGACTCAGGCGGTGGATCTCGTCCACGAACAACACGTCGCGCGGTTCCAGATTGGTGAGCAACGCCGCCAGGTCACCGGGACGCTCCAGAACCGGGCCGGAGGTTGACCGGAGGTTGACCTGCATTTCATTGGCCAGGATATTGGCCAGCGTGGTCTTGCCCAATCCGGGCGGTCCGAAGATGAGCACGTGATCCAGCGCTTCACCGCGGTTGCGCGCCGCCTGCACGAATATTTCCATCTGCGCCTTGACCTTGGGTTGCCCGACGTAATCGGCCAAGGTTTTTGGACGCACGGCGCGATCGACGATCTCATCGTCCTTGCCGCCACTGGCCGTGATCAACCGGTCTTTCTCGATGGCCATGTGACTACGACTTCGCCGCGGCTTTCAGCGCGCTGCGAATCAATTCCTCGGTGCTCGAGTTGGAATCTTCAAACCCCTTCAACATGCGCGTGACTTCGATCGGCTTGTACCCCAGAGCCACCAGTGCGCCGAACGCCTCGGCATGCGCGGAAACCGTGCCCGTCTTCAATGCGGAGTGCGGAAAATCACCGCCGGCCGCACCGAATTTTTTCACGCTGTCACGCATTTCGATGATGATGCGCTCCGCGGTCTTGCGGCCGATGCCGGGAATCCGCGTCAACATGGCCGTGTCCTCGGCTTCGATGGTGCGCAAAAAGTCCTCCACGCTCGAGCCGGAAAGAATGCCCAACGCCATCTTCGGTCCGACACCGGAGACCTTCAGCAGCGCGCGGAACAGCCGGCGTTCACTCTCAGTCGCAAAGCCGAACAAGATATGGGCGTCTTCGCGCACCACCAGATGCGTGAATAACGCGACGGGTTCGCCGGCGGCCGGCAACGTGTAGAACGTCGACATCGGCGCTTCGAGTTCGTAGCCCACGCCATTGACGTCGACGAGCAGCGTCGGCGGATGCTTCGAAGCGATCCGTCCTTTCAGAAAACCGATCATCGCCGCCGCCTCGACGACCGCACGACACTGCGCGCGCCACCACGCATGGCGTGACAGACGGCGGCAGCCAGTGCATCGGCCGCATCTGCGGCCAGAATACCCTGCAATTTCAACAAACCTTTGACCATCAATTGAACCTGCGTTTTCTCCGCGTTTCCCGACCCGACGACGGCCAGCTTGATCTGCCTGGGCGCATACTCGAATACCACGCCGTCGCAGTCCACCAGCCCACAGATGGCGGCGCCGCGCGCCTGACCCAGCTTCAGGGCACTGTCGACATTGCGGTTCACGAACACCCGCTCGATGGCGATTTCCTGCGGCTTGTATTGGGCCGCGAGATCGCGCACGCAGCGGAATATCTCCTGCAGCCGATCGCTGAACTCACCCGCAGGCGTGCGGATGACCCCGCTCGCCACGTAGCTGAGCTTGGCGCCTGCAGCGTCTAAGATTCCAAATCCTGTGCGCTGAGAGCCAGGATCGATACCGAGTATTCGCAAGGACTGCACCGCATTGAAGCCGGGTCGCTATGATAACGTCAATGTCCCGGCAAACCCACCCAAGACGACGCTGATTTTCGAGTGGAAACAACGACATCAAATCGAACCGCCACTTTGAGCGCTGCGTTGCTGCAAAGCCTGCAGGCGCTGCGTGAGTGGACCCTGCCGCCGGCCGCGCAAGGCGAGCGCGACGCGGGGCTCGCCAGCGCGGAGATCGTGCGCGGGCTGGTGCGCGACATCAGCTCCACCATTACGGATGAAAAGATCAGCATTCGCGGCATGAACACGGTGACCAGCAAGGCGGACAATCTGGCGCACATGCAGTTCACGCTGTCGGTAAGCGGCCTGCCGCAACTGTCACGCGTGCTGGCGCGCATCGCGCAACTGCCCAACATCATCAGCGCGCGCCGCAAACGCTAAAAACTCCGCGGCTAGCGATTGATCGCGTCGATGGCGCGCTTGTCCGCCGCCAGCGCCGCCTCATGCAAGCCTTCCGACAACGTCGGATGGGCATGAATGGTGCGCTGGATGTCCTCGGTGCTGGCTGAATACTCCATCGCCAGAACGGCCTCGGCGATGAGTTCTCCGGCCATCGGACCGATGATGTGCACACCCAGAATCTCATCATCATCCACGGCGGCAATGACTTTGGTGAAGCCCATGCTCGCTTCCATGGCGCGTGCGCGGCCGCTGGCGCTGAAGGGAAATGACCCGACCTTGTAGGCGCGACCGCTGGCCTTGACCTGCTCCTCGGTCTGACCCACCCAGGCAATCTCGGGCGCGGTGTAAACGACCGACGGGATGGTCTTGTAATTGACTTCGCCGTACAAGCCGGCGATCAGGTCGGCGACCATGACGCCCTCTTCCTTGCCTTTGTGCGCGAGCATCGGGCCGCGAACGGCATCGCCCACCGCCCACACGTTGGGCACATTGGTGCGGCAATGTTCGTCGACTTCGATGAAGCCTCGCGCATTCACCGCAACGCCCACGCCTGCTGCGATCAGCCCGTCGGTAAACGGACGGCGCCCAACCGCGACCACGAGCTTGTCGACGGTGAGCTGATGCTCACCTTGTGAGTCCGTGAAGCTGACCGCCACGGCGCCATCGCTCACGACGGCGCTGGACACCATGGCGCCCAGTTTGATGTCCAATCCCTGCTTCTTGAATTGGCGTTGCGCTTCCTTGGCCACCGCCTGATCCACCATCGGCAGAAACGAATCGGTCGCCTCCAGCACCGTCACCGTGCTACCCAGCCGCCGCCAGACGCTGCCCAACTCCAGTCCGATGACACCGGCGCCGATGACACCCATGCGCTGCGGCACAGCCTCGAATTCCAGCGCGTTCCACGAATCGACGATGAACTTGCCATCATGCGGCACGGTCTTCAGGCGAACCGGAATCGAACCCGACGCCAGAATCACATGTCGGGTCTTCAGCACGCTGGTCGTGCCATCCGGATTCGTGACTTCCACCTGGTCTGCGGCGAGGATGCGTCCGTGGCCCTGCAAGGCAGTGACGCCATTGGCCTTGAACAGCGCAATGATTCCGCCCGTCATCATCTTGACAATCGAGGCACGCCGCTTTTGCATGGCGGCGAGATCCAGTTCGATGCCGCTGGCCTTGATGCCGTGCACGGCGAACTCTTCCTTGGCGCGATGATACAGCTCGGAAGATTCGAGCAATGCCTTGGACGGAATGCAGCCCGCGTTCAGGCAGGTGCCACCGAAGGCATAGGTTCCGTCAAAATTTTTCCATTCGTCGATGCAGGCAACTTTGAGTTTGTTTTGCGCAGCGCGAATTGCGGCCGGATAGCCGGCAGGACCGCCGCCGATGACCACCACGTCGAAGGTGTCGTTGACCACGGCGCTCACAGCGACAACACCAGACGCGCCGGGTCTTCCAGAGACTGCTTCACCGCGACCAGAAACTGGACGGCTTCACGGCCATCGATGATGCGATGGTCGTAGGTCAATGCGACGTACATCATGGGTCTCACCACGATTGCGCCATCGACCACAACAGGGCGATCCTGAATCTTGTGCATCCCCAAGATGGCGCTTTGCGGCGCATTCACGATCGGCGTGGACAACAACGAACCGAAGGTGCCGCCATTGGTGATCGTAAACGTGCCGCCGGTGAGCTCCTCGATGGTGATCGAGCCGGCGCGTGCACGGGCCGCGTAATTGCCGATGGATTTTTCGATGTCGGCGAACGTCAGCAGATCTGCGTCGCGCACCACGGGCACGATGAGCCCGCGATCGGTGGAGACGGCGACGCCAATGTCGTAGTACTCGTGATAGACGATGTCGCTGCCGTCGACCGACGCATTGATCGAAGGAAAACGCTTCAACGCTTCGACGCACGCCTTGATGAAAAAAGACATGAAGCCGAGTTTCGCACCGGTGCGCTTTTCGAACTCTACCTTGTAGCGCGTGCGCAGGTCCATGACCGCTTTCAGGTCGACTTCGTTGAACGAGGTCAGCAGTGCCTGCGTGGCCTGCGCCTGCACCATGCGATCGGCAATGCGCTGGCGCAGCCGCGTCATGGCGACGCGTTGCTCGACCCGGCCGCCGCGCGCGGCGACCGGTGCTGTCGGCGCTTTCGTGGCGGGAGCGGCGTCTTTGGTGGAAAGATGATTGACCACATCGGATTTGGAGACGCGCCCATCGCGGCCCGAGCCCACCACCTGCGCCGCATCCACCTTATTTTCTTCGACGACACGCTTGGCGGCAGGACTGAGCTTGGCAGCGGCGGCCGCCGGCGCAGCGACGGCGGCAGGCGTCGCAACCGCAGGCGCCGGTGCGCTTGCGACCGCACCGGCTTCGATGACCGCGAGCAATTGCCCGCTGGTGACCGTGGTGCCGTTGCCCAGTTTGATTTCCTTCAACACGCCGGCGGCGGGCGCCGGTACCTCCAACACTACCTTGTCGGTTTCCAAATCGACCAGATTTTCATCGCGCGCAACGGCATCCCCGGGCTTCTTGTGCCAGCTGACGAGCGTGGCGTCGGCGACCGACTCAGGCAGTTGCGGAACACGAACTTCAATTGTCATTAAACCGTACCGTTCTTATGGGTTGATTGCTTTAAAACGCATGGTTTGCCTTGCGGTGCCTTCGACAGGCGATCCTTCGAGCGCAGCCTGCACCAGGTTCTGCTGCTGCTCTTCATGCATCGAGGGAATACCGGTGGCCGGCGCTGCCGCGCCGCCGCGACCCGAATACAGGAGTTCCTGATGCGCGCCGAGCTTTTCCTGCAGCCGGTGGCGAATTTGATACCAGCTACCCTGATTCTGCGGCTCTTCCTGGCACCAGACGACTTCCGTCGCACCCGAGTATTTGCGCACGATGGCTTCGTACTCATCGGAGGGGAACGGATACAACTGCTCGACGCGCACGACGGCGATGTTGTCCAATTTGCGTTCGCGGCGCGCCTTGAGCAGGTCGAAATACACCTTGCCGCTGCACAACACCACGCGGGTGACGTTGACCGGCTTGATGTCATCGATCTCGTCGATGACATTGTGGAATCGAGCGCCGGCCAGATCGTTGAGCGAGGACACTGACAGTGGGTGCCGCAGCAGGCTCTTCGGCGTCATGACGATCAGGGGCTTGCGCAGCGATCGAACCATTTGTCGCCGCAGCATGTGGAACATCTGCGCCGGCGTCGAGGGTACGCACACCTGCATGTTGTACTCGGCGCACAGCTGCAAGAATCGCTCGAGTCGCGCGGAAGAATGTTCCGGGCCCTGCCCTTCATAGCCATGCGGCAGGAACAGCACCAAGCCCGACAAGCGGCCCCACTTTGCCTCGCCGGAACTGATGAATTGATCGATGATGACCTGTGCGCCATTGCAGAAGTCACCGAACTGGCCTTCCCAGATGGTGAGGCAATGCGGTTCGGTGGTGGAGAAACCGTATTCAAATCCCATCACCGCCTCCTCGGAGAGCACCGAATCGGTGACCGTGAAGGTGGGCTGATTGGTGGCCAGATGCTGCAGCGGCGCATAGCGGTTGCCGGTCTTCTGGTCATGCAACACCGCATGACGATGAAAAAACGTGCCGCGGCCGCTGTCCTGGCCGGTCAGGCGCACCGGGAAACCTTCCTGGACCAAACTGGCATACGCTAGGTTCTCCGCACAGCCCCAATCCAACGCCAGATCGCCTGCAATCATTTTCGCGCGCGACTGCATGATGGCCAGGACCCGCGGATGCAGCGTCCATTCCGGCGGATAGGTGGTGATGGCCTTGCCCAGCGCCTTGAGACGTGGCAGATCCACCGCGGTCTTGACCGGCTCCGACCAATCCGCACCCAGATAACTGCTCCAGTCCACTGTGTACTTGTTGCCGATCAAGCCCAATGCCGCGCGCGCCTGGGGTGAACCCTGATCCAACCCATTGCGGTATTGCTCGATCATGGCAGCCGCTTCGGTCGCAGTCACAACGCCTTCGGCGACCAGCTTGTCGGTGTAGATCTGGCGCACCGAGGGCTTCTTGCGAATGACTTGGTACATCATCGGCTGCGTTGCCGACGGCTCGTCGGCTTCATTGTGTCCATGGCGCCGGTAGCAGACGAGATCGATGACCACGTCCTTGTGAAACTTGCGGCGGTACTCGAGCGCAAATCGCACCACGAAACACACGGCCTCCGGATCGTCGGCGTTGACATGCAGGATGGGCGCTTCGATCATCTTGGCGACATCCGAGCAATACAAAGTCGACCGCGCGTCGCGCGGATCGCTGGTGGTAAAGCCCACCTGGTTGTTGATGATGACGTGAATGGTGCCGCCGGTGAAAAAGCCGCGCGCCTGTGACAGCTGCAGCGTTTCCATGATCACGCCCTGGCCTGCGAAAGCGGCATCGCCGTGAATCTGCACCGGGACGACTTTGTCGCCGGTCGCATCGCCGCGGCGTTCCTGCCGCGCGCGAACCGAGCCTTCGACCACTGCGTTGACGACTTCCAAATGCGACGGATTGAACGCCAGCGCCACGTGCACATTGCCGTTCGGCGTTTTCAAATCAGCCGAGAATCCTTTGTGGTATTTGACGTCGCCGGAACCGCGAATCTTGGCCAGATCGTAGTGACCCTCGAATTCACTGAACAGATCTTTCGGCGACTTGCCCAGCAGATTGACCAGCACGTTCAGGCGGCCGCGATGCGCCATGCCGATGATGGTTTCATCCACGCCGGCCATGCCGCCCCGCTGTACCAGGTCATCCAGCAACGGGATCAGACTGTCGCCACCTTCCAGTGAAAAGCGCTTCTGACCCACGTACTTGGTGTGCAGATAGCGCTCGAGACCTTCCGCGGCCGTCAATTGCCAGAGGATGTTTTTCTTTTCTTCGGTGGTGAAGCGATGTTCGATGCGGCCGGCCTGAAACCGGTCTTGCAGCCACAACCGTTCATCGCTGGTGGACACGTGCGCGAATTCGGCGCCGATGGTGCCGCAATAGATGTGCCGCAGTTCGGCCAGGATCTGCTTGAGCTTGGAGCGCTTGCCGATCGACGGCGTACGGCTACCGGTGAAGAATTCAGTTTCCAGATCTACATCGGACAGCCCGAAATATTCCAAATCGAGCACGTAGGGCTTTTCGCGTTGCTGCAGTCCCAGTGGATCGATGTTCGCGATCAGGTGTGCCCGGTTGGCATAGACCTGGATGAGCCGCGACACCGCGCCCTGTTTGGCGCTGGCGCGTTGAGCGCCGTCGGCATCGGCAAAAGCGCGCGCTGTGCGCGGCAGCTGGGCGCGCGCCTCGATCTGGTCGCGGATGGCGCCATGGGCGACATCGCGCACGGCGGCTTTGCCATCCGCCGGATTCAACGCGGTGAAATAGTCACGCCACGCCGGCGCCACAGACTGCGGGTCCGCCAGGAAGGACTCATAGAGGGATTCGATGAAATCTGCGTTGCCGCCATACAAGGGCGTGGGAGCAAACGAGGAAGGCTCGCGTCGATTCATGGATGGGTCGAAAAGCAAAGCATAAGTCTAGCTGAAACAGCCAGATTATGGAATGTCGGCGGTACCAGGAATCGGCGCGTCAATGGCCCAGAAGCGGGAAATTCCCTAATTCCTGCATCATCCACAGCTCGTAGCCCACCAACCCGACGTAGCCCGTCAGCACCAGGTAGAGCAGGGCCTCGACTCGAAACACACCCAGGAAGCGGTATCCGGCGAGCATTACCATGACAGCCACGCTGGTGCTGGTCATGAGCATTTTCATGACGGTGAAAGTCTTGGCATCGTCATAGACCAAAGTGGCCATCACCGGGTTTGCTTCCCGTGCGCCGGATTGCAACAAAATCAAGGTCAGGAATGCATCGCTTACACACAGGACCAGAATGGCCATCACAACAGCCAGCAGTCGGGAATGGTGCCAATCCACCAAATGGAAGTCGCCGCCGTCGATTCGGCGCGGCAAGCGGCGGCGCGGATTGAAATTGCCGTACAGCATGCCCCACCAAAACCGCCGGCGCCGATCCGTCGCCCTGCGCCGTTCGCCGGATTCGTCGAGAACGGGCACCAGTCGGGAGGTATCGGCAGGCTTGTGGTCGGCGGTGGAATTCACACCCGCACTATCGACGGACCGCCCCTGCCTTGCCAAGCGACATACGTCATATTATTCGACAATTAATGCGACAGAGTCGGCGCTGCGGCGTTCGAGTACCGAGCCTCGGTCGTGCTCGGAAACGAGTCGGATTCCAGCGTTGATGAATTTCCTTGCATTCGGGGCGGCGCCTCGACGCTGCGCGGTGCGGCATCGTCCATGATTTCCAGGCGATGCAACACGCGTGCCTCATCCGGTGCACCCGGCAAACGCGCCGCATGGCAGGCGCGCCTCGCGGGCGCGCCGGTACCGGTGTCGCAAATCCGTAAAAACGCCTGGCGCTGGGCCTCAGCGCCCGCGATCCGCGCGCCCAACGATGCCATGTCGCGAAAGCCCAGCGCTTGCGCACGCCGGTATTGCAAAATCGCTTCGCCGGGACGGCGCAATTGCACGGCCGCATCGCCGGCCGCCGACGCGGCTTCCGCTTCGGGCCCGGCGGTCGCCGGCGCAGACAAGGTCACGGCGAAAACGAACGCCAGCAAACCCTCCATTCCGCGGCAGCGGCGTCGGATTCGTGCGCGCATTTACTTCGGCATCTCGCGAACCACGCGAAACCCGACGCTGGTGCTGCGTTGATCGGTGTTGAATCGATTGCGATACGAAGCGCTCACGTACGAAGGTGTGGTGAACCAGGAGCCACCGCGACTCTCGTGCAGGCGGCAATCACCGGTAGTAGCCGCCGATCCATTGACCGGTGCTTTTGAATAGTCGTTTGTCCAACAATCCTGCACCCACTCGAACACGTTGCCGAGCATGTCATTCAGACCGAACGCGTTGGCCTTGAACGATCCCACCGGTGCGGTGCCCACAAAGCCGTCGTTGCAAGCGAATGCCTCCCAACCCGGGAAACGCTGCCGCGCATTCTGATCCGCCACATTGGCGAAAGCGCAGGCGGATGCAGCGGAAGCACCCCACGGAAGAGCACTGTCGGCGCCGGCGCGCGCGGCATATTCCCACTCCGATGCCGTCGGCAACCGGTAAGCATGCACGCTCTTCTGACTCAACCAGCGCGTATAGGCGACCGCGTCATTCCAGGACACGCAGGTGACCGGATGAACCGCACTCTGCGGAAAACCGGGACTGGCCCAACTGGTGACGCCGTTGCGTTGCCACTGTCCATCGATATACGCCTCGCACCCATTCACGTTGCGGTGAGTGGCGCTGAGGAACTCCTTGAATTCACCCACGGTCACTTCGTTTGTGCTCATCGCCAGGCGATAGGCAATGGTGACCGCATGGCGAGGCCGCTCGAATTCCGTCGCGGCGGCGTCATCGCCGGCAGCGCCCTGCTCGAACCGTCCCGACGGGAGCACTGTCATCAACGGACAGGTCGGGCAATCGCGAATAATGGTTTCGGGTGGCGCAGTGGCCTTCGAGATCGGCGCCGGAAAATATCTCGCTGTCAGCGAATGCGGCCCCACCGCCAGCAGAATCATCGCCGCCGCGGCGATCAGCGCTGCCGCGATACCGGCCCAAGCCAGACGCTTACCGGTGGCGTCGCGATTGGCCGCGCGAAACTCTTTGAGAAATTGCCCCACATCGGGTGTGCGTCGGGAACGATCGAATTCCAGAGCGCGCGACAGGACGCGATATTGACGCCGGCTCAAGCCAGTCGGACGCGGCGCACGCGCGTTCGGCTGACGCATCGTCGCCTCCTCGACCCGCCCGCCGAACGGATGGCGGCCGGTCAGCACCTCGTAGGAAAGGCATGCCAGTGCATACACGTCATCAGCCGGTTCCGGCGCATGTCCTTGGAGCATTTCCGGACTCGCGTAGCGCGGAGTCAGCGCAGTCGGCTCGTTGTTGGACGCTATTGCAGCCTCACCGCGTCGAGCGATGAATCGCGCCATACCGAAATCGATGACCTTGACGCCGCACTTGTCATCGACGATCACATTGCCGGGCTTCAGATCGCCGTGAACGATGTGATTGCGATGCGCATATTCCAATGCATGCCCAATCGCCGTGATGATGGCGATCGCGTCATCGCGCGGTACGCCGTGCGGGCCGCAGCGCCGCAGCTTTTTGTAGAGCGATTCGCCGGGCAGGTATTCCATGGTCATGAATACACTTTGCCCGTCGCGGTCGCAGTCGATCACCCGCACGATGTTCTGATGCGTCAGGCTTTGTAGCTTGTGCGCCTCGCGCTGCAGCGCCACCATCGAACCAAAATAATGGCTGAACGGCACCGTCAGCACTTTTACGGCGATGTAAGGATCGTGCGCACCGGCCTCGACACGGCGCAGGTCGATGGCCTTGTACACGCGGCTCATGCCGCCTTCACCGACCAGGGCAATGAGACTGAAACGGCCCTGCAATACGCTGCCCACCACCGGTGGCGGCACGCGATTGCTTTTCGGATCGACCTTGGTGCCGTCGGTGCTGCCGGACGGATCGCCGAGGACAATCGTGGCGGGTGCGTCAGCCATGTTCGAGATGCTGCTCTGCTCTTTGGAAGAACGGGTCGCCACCGTGGCTTCCTGCGGCCAACCGGTGATGCGACTCAACAGCGTCTCATGGGTGTCATCCGGCAAAGCCTGCTTGAGTCGCTGCTCATTGAGTATTTCGATCAACTGCAAGGGCGCGACGCGCTCGACGTTAAGTTGCCGGTAAACTTCAGACAGCAATTGATCCTGGGTCAGGTTCCCGGTTTGAAATGATCGAAGTGCGTGTACGAAAGCAGACATCGGCAGTGGAATGGGTCGATCAGCGCACGAATGACAACAATGGAGGAATTTCTGACTTTAATATCATATCGTAAGATCCTAATAATGAACGATTTATTTAAAGTCTCCCGGGCGTTTCTCGCAACGGGTGCCGCCTGCGGCCTTAAACCTGCGCCGCTGCGTCGATTCTCGACAATCGCGTTCCGCGGTCCCTAGAATACCCGCTGCTGCGGGAGATGGCATGCTTCCTCGGCTTCTCTAACGAGTACCCGTTCATGTGGAAGACCCTCTTCGCCATCAGCGCAGGCGCCAGCATCGGCGCGATGTTGCGCTGGTGTCTGTCGGTGCTGTTGAACGAATACTTTCCGGCGATACCGCCCGGCACATTGCTTGCCAATCTCATCGGCGCCTACATCGTCGGCATTGCGATCGCCTATTTTTCGACCTCTGCGGCACTGTCACCGGAATGGCGACTGTTCATCATCACCGGCTTTTGCGGCGGACTGACGACCTTCTCCACTTTTTCGATCGAGATCGTCGCACTGCTGCAGCAAGGTCGCGCCGCCCTGGCCTGTGGCGCGATCGCCGCCCATCTGGGCGGCTCCGTGCTCATGACCTTCGCCGGCATCGGCACCAGCGTATGGATTCGCAGCTGAGTTACGACGCGGCCGACTCGGACTGCCAGCGCTCCCACAAGGTCGACTCGGCGCTCGCTGCCAATTGCTGATTGCGCTGTTTGACGTGACCGAAACCGCGGATCCTGTCGGGAATCTTCGCCAGTTCGATCGCGGTGGCGAGACGCGAGGCGGAGAGTCCGTCCAGAATCTTGCGAACCTGCGCTTCGTACTGCTGGATGCATGCGCGTTCCGTGCGTCGTTCCGTCGTGAATCCAAATGGATCCAGCGCCGTGCCACGCAGAAACTTCAACCTCGCCAGCAATTTGAACGCACCCATCATCCACGGGCCGACGCGAACTTTGCGCGGAATACCGGTACGGGGATCGCGCCGCGCAAACAGCGGCGGCGCAAGATGAAAACTCAACCGGACCGGCCCTTCAAAAGAAGACAGGAGCTGCGCGCGAAACTCTGCACTCGCGTGCATGCGCGCCACTTCGTATTCGTCCTTGTAGGCGAGCAGCTTGAAATAATTGCGGGCCACGGCCGTCGCGAGTTCACTGCCCTGCGGATCCACTTTGCGCTCCGCCGCCGCGACCTGCTCCACGAGCGCCCGATAGCGACTCGCATAGCCAGCGTTCTGATACAGCACTAAAAGTGGGGCGCGGGATTCCACGATCGAGTCCAATGACTCAGCCGCGGCCGGCGCGGCGGCAGCCGCCTCCTCCAGGCCCGACTGACCCGCCGGCAGGGCCAACAGCCGTCCCAGGTCCAATGCGCGCAAATTGAAATTCACCGCGGTGCCATTGAGGGTGATGGCCTGCCGAACCGCCGCAAGACTCACCGGCAGCAAGCCGCGCTGGAGCGCGAAGCCGACCATCATCATATTGGTCCCAATGGAGTCACCCAATTGCGACCGCGCCACTTGCGCAGCATCGATCGAGTGCAGACAAGCACTGGTGGTCAAGGCTTCGATTTGAGCGCGTAATTCCGGCGCGTGAAAATCCACATCCGGGTTCGCCTGAAAGCCCGCCGTAGGCACCAAATGGGTATTGAGCAACACCTGCGTGCGACCGGGCGCAATCGCACGCTGCACTTCCGCGCCGGCCGTCACCACCAGATCGCAGCCCAGCACCAGGTCAGCCTCCAGCAACCCGATTCGGGGCGCTGCAATCGCGTCCGTTCGGCGGGCGATCTTAACGTGCGACAACACCGCACCGCCTTTCTGCGCCAACCCGGTCATGTCGAAGGCGCTCACGGCCAGCCCGTCCAGATGCGCTGCCATGCCGAGGACTGCGCCGATGGTGACGACCCCGGTACCACCAATGCCGGTGATCAGAACACACACCGGTTCTTCGCATGCTGCACGTGCCGGCTCCGGTAGCAGCGCAAGCAGCGGTGATGTTAATTCCTGGGATTGCGATTTCTTTCGCGGTTGCGCGCCTTCGACAGTGACGAAGGAGGGACAGAAGCCGTTGAGACAGGAGAAATCCTTGTTGCAACTGGACTGATCGATCTGGCGCTTACGACCCAAGGGGGTTTCCAGTGGCTCGACAGCGACGCAATTGGATTGGACGGAGCAGTCGCCGCAACCTTCGCACACCTGCTGATTGATGAATACGCGACGCGCCGGATCCGGGTAGGTGCCGCGCTTGCGTCGGCGCCGTTTCTCGGCGGCACAGGTTTGCTCGTAAATGAGGGCGCTGACGCCTGCGACCTCGCGCAATTCGCGTTGCACGCGGTCAAGCTCAGAGCGATCGTGAAAGGTCACACCGTCGGCGAAACCTGCTTTGTCGGCGTACTTGTCAGTGTCATCGCTGACCACGACGATCCGCTTCACGCGCTCGGCGCGCAATTGCTGCGAAATTTCCGCCGCCGACAAGCCCCCTTCGACCGGCTGCCCGCCCGTCATGGCCACCGCGTCATTGAGCAGAATCTTGTAGGTGATGTTGACGCCCGAATTCACGGCCGCGCGGATCGCGAGCAAACCGGAATGAAAATAGGTGCCGTCGCCAATATTTTGAAACACATGCGAAATTTGTGTGAAGGGTGCGATGCCGCTCCAATTGGCGCCTTCACCGCCCATCTGCGTCGGAGGCAGGGTGTGGCGATCCATGAACAGCACCATGGTGTGACAGCCGATTCCGGCCATCGCCAGACTGCCGTCGGGCACCTTCGTGGACGTGTTGTGCGGACAGCCGGAACAAAAATAGGGGGTACGCGCAAGCGGCGGCGCCGTGACGGCTTCGACCTGCGCAAGCCCGTTGCGGATCGACGCGATGCGGTCGTGCAGCGCCGCGTCGCCGACGTTCAGGGACTGTAAACGGGTGCCAATGATCAGCGCGATGCGCAGCGGCTCCAGCGGCACATCGGAGGCAAACAACGGCTCGCCATCGGCGGACACTTTTCCCGAGATGCGCGGCCGTTCACCGTCAGGCAAGCCGTACAGGATCTGCGCGGACTGCGTCTCCAGGAAGGCCACTTTTTCTTCGACGAACAGAAGTTCGCGCTGTCCGCGCGCAAACTGCCGGATGCCCTGCGGTTCAAGCGGCCATATCAATGCCGGTTTGTAGACGCTGACACCGAAGTCACGCAGTCGAGTCTCACGCAGTCCCAATGCGACCAGCGCCTCTTCCACATCCAGCCAGGATTTTCCGGCCGAGACGATTCCCAGGTTGCGCAGCATCGAGGGGTGCACAATCCGATCCAGTGCATTGCGACGCACGTAGTCATGCACCAGAGGAAGCTTCAGTCGCTGCAGGCGCGTGTCGTCAGCAAGCGGTTCGAACGCGTGACGCGCATGCACGGATTCAGCGGGCGGCGGCGGCATCCGGATCTCCGGTTGCAACGGATCCACCTCGCAACTGGCCGTTGTCTCCACCGTGTCATTGACGCATTTGAAACCCACCCACACGCCCGAGTAACGCGACAATGCGAAACCGTGCAGGCCCAGATCCAGATATTCCTGCACCGTCGCCGGGTAGAGCACCGGAATGCCGTTGGCCGCCAGCGCCATCTCGCTCTGGTGCGCAACCGTGGAACTCTTGCCGGCGTGATCGTCACCGAAGACCACCAGCACGCCGCCATGGCGTGAGGTGCCCATGCGATTGCCATGCTTGAACGGATCGCCGGCGCGATCGACGCCCGGACCCTTGCCATACCAGATGGCAAACACACCGTCGACGCGGGCGCCGGGCAACAACGTCACTTGCTGGGTGCCCCAGATGGCGGTCGCCGCCAGATCTTCGTTGACACCGGGTTCAAAACGGATGTAGGCCGCGATCAGACGCTCGCGCTCCTGACTCAACTGCTGGTCGTAGCCACCGAGCGGTGAGCCGCGATAGCCGCTGATGTAACCGGCCGTATTGAGGCTTGCGGCGGCATCGCGTGCCCGTTGCATGAGCGGCAGGCGGATCAGAGCTTGAGTGCCACTCAGCAGTATCCGACCGCTGCGCCGCGTGTATTTGTCGTCCAACCGAACGGTCGCACCCTCGCCTGCAGCCTGCGGCGTTTCATCCGACATGAGCATCACACCTGCAATCTCGTGCTAATGGACGACTATAGCCCTGCGTCGCACGGAAAGCATGCGGTCAGCGCGTTCGTCGGGTGAGCCCACTGCGCGCACGCGGGGACGCGGCGCTCACCGGCAGCGCGGTGGTTTCTTTCAGCACGCCCAACTCGAAGCTGGAATTGACGGAGCGCACCGCGGCCAGCGACAACAAGTGCTGGTCGAGAAACGCCGAGTAGGCGGCCATGGAGGGAACGACGACGCGCAGCAGGTAATCGAAGGCGCCGCTCAATCGAAGGCACTCCAGCACTTCGTGACGGCGCATCACCACGCTTTCGAATTGTCGCGCAGGAACCGTTTTGTGGTTCTCGAGGGTGACGAACGCCAGCGCCTGAACGTTCAATCCGACTTTTTCGCGGTCCACGAGCGCGACGTAGCCGCGCACCACGCCCAACTCCTCGAGACGTTGTGTCCTGCGAAGACAGGGCGCCGGCGTCAGACCGACCAGTTTTGCCAATGCCCGATTGGTCAGCGATGCATCTGTTTGCAAGGCCGCGAGGATACGAAAATCCGCTTCATCCAATGCAACCATCATACTCATGAGATATTTACCCCCATTACAGCAACAACGTTGCTCAATCGACACAGTGTCTCAGATGGAGACCGACCTTTGTTGCGGGACTGCGCAACGGCTATGGGCTAAACTCCCGGCATAGCAATCAACGCCGGATCTCTCAATCATGACCTCGCTTACATCGAATTTGGCGGCGCCTGGCTACCAGAGCGGGTTCGGCAATGAATTCGCCACCGAGGCGCTGCCGGGCGCCCTGCCCCAGGGTCGCAATTCACCTCAAGTCTGCCCTTATGGGCTGTATGCGGAGCAACTGTCAGGGACCGCCTTTACCGCGCCACGCCACGCCAATCGGCGCTCCTGGCTGTACCGTATCCGCCCCGCCGTCGTCCATGAAGCGTTTGCACCGCTGGCCCATGTGCGCCTGGACGCCGCGCAGGCTGCAGCCGCGAATCCGCCCAATCAACTCCGCTGGGACCCTCTGGCACTGCCGACGACGCCGACCGATTTTGTCGACGGACTCCACCCGATGGCCGGCAACGGATCAGCCGACGCGATGACCGGCTGTGCCGTCCACCTGTTTGCCGCCAATCAATCCATGCAGGACCGATTTTTCTACGACGCGGACGGTGAGTTGCTGATCGTTGCGCAGCAGGGAACTTTGCAGATCGATACCGAACTGGGCCGCCTGGATGTGGCGCCATTGGAGATCGCTGTGATTCCGCGCGGCGTGCGCTTTCGAGTGACATTGCCCGGCGGTCCCGTACGCGGCTATGTTTGTGAAAATTTCGGTGCGCCGTTCAAGCTGCCCGACCTCGGACCGATCGGCTCCAATGGCCTGGCGAACGCTCGCGATTTCCTCACGCCCTGCGCACGGTTCGAGGATCGCGACGGAGCGTGCACGCTGATCGCCAAGTCTTCCAACAGCCTGTGGGCGGCGCGAATCAATCATTCGCCCTTGGACGTGGTCGCGTGGCACGGCAATTACGCGCCCTACAAATACGATCTGCGCCGCTTCAATGCAATCGGCTCGATCTCCTACGATCATCCGGATCCGTCGATTTTCCTGGTGCTGCATTCCCCCAGCGACACCGCGGGCGTCAGCAACATCGACTTCGTCATATTCCCGCCACGCTGGCTGACCATGGAAAACACCTTCCGGCCGCCGTGGTTTCATCGCAATGTGGCGAGTGAATTCATGGGACTGATCGTGGGGCAATATGATGCGAAGAGCACCGGCTTCGTCCCCGGTGGCTCATCACTGCACAATTGCATGAGCGGTCACGGGCCCGACACCGCAACGTTCGAGAAGGCCTCGATCCAGGACACGACTCGGCCGCAGCGCGTGGCCGACACGATGGCCTTCATGTTCGAAAGTCGCCTACCGTTCAAACCGACGCGCGCAGCGCTAGCCGGGACGCCGGCGTTACAGGGCGACTATCAAACCCATTGGCAGGATCTGCCGAAACGATTCAATCCGGATCGTCCATGAACCACGCGCTGGAACTCAATGCCACGCACAACCCGCAGCGGCGCAGCTGGTTGGACTCCGCCAACGTCGAAGGCGGCGATTTCCCGATTCAGAATCTCCCCTTCGCGGTGTTCCGCCGTGCGGCAAGCCGCGAGCCGTTTCGCGGCGGCGTTGCCATCGGCGATCAGATCGTGGACCTCGCCGCACTGGCGCAAGCGGACTTCTTCCAAGGAGAAGCGGCGGCGGCCGCGCAGGCCGGCGCCCTGCCCCGCCTGAATCAACTGATGGAACGGGGGCCAGAGGGGGTTCATGTCCTGCGTCAGGCCTTGTCAGAGGCGCTGATGCAACGTTCGGCCGCACGGTCGGCGCTGCAGTCCTGTCTGGTGGCGCAACGTGACAGCGAGTTCACCGTCCCGGCACAGATCGGCGACTACACCGACTTTTATGCCTCGATCTATCACGCCACGGCGGTCGGTCGCCTGTTTCGGCCGGACAATCCGTTGACACCGAATTATCAATGGGTACCCATCGGCTATCACGGACGCAGTTCGTCGATCGGCGTGTCCGGTCAGCAATTCCACCGCCCTCGCGGCCAGCGACTGCCGCCGGGTCAGAGCACGCCGGTCGTGGGTCCCAGCGCGCGGATGGACTACGAACTCGAACTCGGGATATTCGTCGGGTCCGGCAATGCACTCGGCGACTCAATTGCCTTGCAGGATGCCGAGCAGCACATCTTTGGTCTGTGCATTTTGAACGATTGGTCCGCTCGCGACCTGCAGGCCTGGGAATATCAGCCGCTCGGGCCGTTTCTGGCCAAGAACTTCGCCTCCACGATTTCACCGTGGATCGTCACACTCGAGGCGCTGGCGCCCTTTCGCGTGCCGTTCACGCGCCGCCAGGAAGATCCGGAGCCGCTGCCTTACCTGAGTCATCAGACCAATCGCGAATCCGGCGCCATCGACGTTCGCATCGAGGCCTGGCTGCAGACCGCGCGCATGCGCGAGCATGGCGAAGACTTGTACCGTCTGTCCTCCTCCAGCTTCCGCCATTCGTATTGGACCGCGGCGCAATTGCTGACACACCACACGGTCAACGGCTGCAATCTTCAAGCAGGCGATCTGTTGGGAACCGGCACTCAGTCCGGCCCTACGCCCGCGGAAGCCGGCTCGTTGCTGGAACTCAGCGCCGGCGGTACACAGCCGGTGCCGGTCAGCGCGAGTGAGAGCAGAACATTTCTGGAAGACGGCGACCGCGTGGTCATCAAGGCCTGGTGCGAGCGAACCGGTGCCGTCCGCATCGGCTTCGGCGAAGCGGCCGGACAAGTGTTGCCGGTCCGCGCCGGCTAAAAAACCCTTGGCACGCATCCAACCATCGAGAATTTCACTATGAACCACGCCAATCCGATGAACACCGACGGCTTCGAGTTTGTCGAGTACGCTGCCCCTCAACCGGACCTGCTGCGCGAGTTGTTCGAGCGCATGGGGCTCCCCGTGGTCGCGCGCCACCGGCGCAAGAACGTCACCCTGCACAATCAGGGTGACATCAACTTCATCATCAACGCCGAAAGCGACAGCTTCGCGCAGAAGTTTGCGCGCGAGCATGGTCCCTGTGCCTGCGCGATGGCGTTTCGGGTTGCCGATGCCGCCGCCGCCTATGCGCGCGCGCTGGAATTGGGCGCGCTGCCGGGGCCGACCACCGCGGGCCCGATGGAATTGAACATCCCGTCCATTCAAGGCATCGGCGGCAGCCTCATCTATCTGGTCGACCGGTACGGCGATCGTTCGATTTATGACGTCGACTTCGTGCCGGTCAAGCCCGGTGCGGGCGCGAGATCGACGGGCCTGACCAGCATCGATCACCTGACGCACAATGTCCGCCGCGGCAACATGAACCTCTGGGCGGAGTACTACCAGCGGCTGTTCAACTTCCGCGAGATTCGATACTTCGAAATCGAAGGCAAGCAGACGGGCCTGTTCTCGCGCGCATTGACCTCCCCCTGCGGCAAGATCCGCATTCCCATCAATGAAAGTCAGGACGTCAATAGCCAGATCGAAGAGTATCTGCGCGAGTACCAGGGAGAAGGCATTCAGCACATCGCATTGGGGACCGAGGACATCTATACCTCGGTGGACGCGCTGCGCGCCAACGGCGTTGAATTCCAGGACACGCCGCAGACTTATTACGAGAACATTCCGGCACGCATTGAAAAACATGACGAAGCAATCGACGAGTTGCAACACCGCGGCATCCTCATCGACGGCAGCCTGGAAAGCGGCATTCTGTTGCAGATCTTCACCAAGAACGTGATCGGCCCGATCTTTTACGAAGTCATTCAGCGCAAGGGCAATCAGGGTTTTGGCGAGGGCAACTTCAAAGCGCTGTTCGAATCCATTGAGCTCGACCAGCAACGCCGCGGCGTGATTTGATCCGGCAGCGGGTGCGCTATGATGCGGCGGTGGATATCGACCGCATTCAAAACCTGGCTCTCCCGCCACAGCACCAGCAATTCGACGCGATTGCGGTCGCTGTTCACTCGATTCAGCGCCCCTGTGTATCCCGGAGAAAACTTGCGCTTCGAGTTTCCGGAGTCCGACACCGGCCTGCGATTCAAGGCGATTGCCGAGGAACGCGACGTCGTGGTTCTTGACCGATGCCACGCGACGCTGCATCCATGATCGCGCTCGAGCAAGGCCACAATTTCAGAGACCTCGGCGGCTATGAAACCGACGATGGTCGGCGAATTCGGTACGGCCGCGTGTTTCGATCCGGAACATTGGCACTGCTGACGGAGGATGACCAACGACAGCTTGCCGAGCTTGGCATCAAACTCATCTGCGACTTTCGTACCACCCAGGAGCGGCGGGCGCGACCGACACGATGGCTGGAGCCGAACTCGGTCGACTTACTGTCGCGGGATCATCACGGCAGCGTCGGTGAATTGATCGCTGCCATGAATCATCCGGAAACGTCAGCCAACACCATGCGGGAACGCATGATCCAAACTTACCGTGACCTGCCGTTTGAGCAGGCCGACACCCTTCGCGAAATGTTCCACCGCATCGCGTCGGGAAGTCTGCCGATGATTTTCCACTGCTCGGTGGGGAAGGATCGCACCGGCATCGCTGCGGCATTGCTCTTGAGTGCGCTGGGCGTGCCGCGTGACGTTGTCGTTTCCGATTACCTGCTGACCGAGCAATTCTTTGAGAAAAGCTGTCAACTGATCTTCGCCGAAACCAAGCCGTCGCGCGCTGCGATTCCGGAGCGCGCAATCTGGGAGCCCATGATGCGGACCGATCGGGCCTATATCGAGGCGATGCTCGAGACGGTGACGGACCGGCATGGATCCGTCGATGGATATTTGCGCGACATTCTCGGCTGGAATCCGCAACGTCAGGCAGCATTGCGCCTCGAATTGCTCGACTGATACTTCTCATAGCTTCGCGGTGGGCAACTCTTCGCGTCGCAATGGCTGACCTATACTGACAACGCCCTTACACGTCGGAGAATCGCATGGACCCCGTCCCCTCGAGCGAGATCTTGATCGGCATCTATCGCAAGATGAGCAGCATCAAGGCCAATGACACGCGCATCATCGCCACCATGAAGGCCGGGCGATTCACCATGCCGTATTACTCCGCGCGTGGACAAGAATGCATTCCCGCCGCAATCAGCATGCACCTGACGTTTGACGACTACCTCGTCACGATCTATCGCGGCATCCACGACATGATCGCCAAGGGCGTTCCCACCAAACTGATCTGGGCGGAGCTCGCCGGACGCAGCACGGGAACCTGCAAGGGCAAAGGCGGCCCCATGCATGTGACGCATCCCGAAACCGGCTGCATGGTGACCACCGGCGTCGTCGGTTCCGGCATGCCGATATCCTGCGGGTTGGCATTGGCGACGCAGATTCGCGGCGAATCGCGCGTCACGATCAGCAATTTCGGCGACGGCGCGAGCAACATCGGCGCGTTCCACGAGGCGATGAATCTGGCCTCGGTCTGGAAACTCCCGGTCGTCTTCGTGTGTCAGAACAACCGCTATGCCGAACACACGTCCTTGGCAAAGGGGACATCGATCGCCTCCATCGCGGAGCGCGCCAAGGCCTACAGCATGCCCGGCTTCAAGGTGGATGGGAACGATCCCGTTGCCATGTACAACGTCGCCGGGACGGCGATTGCCCGGGCCCGCGCCGGCCAGGGACCGACCCTGATTGAGGCGATGACGTTTCGGTTCAACGGTCATCTCATCGGCGATGCCGGCGAGTACATCCCGAAGGCCGAATATCAGGCGGCCGTCGAGGCAGACCCGTATCCCCGATATCGCCGCTGGCTCGTGGAGAAAGGCCACGCGAGCGACGCGACCTTGGATGGCATCGATGCACAGGTCAACGAAGAATTGGAAGCGGCCGTCAAATTTGCGTTCGACAGTCCGCTCACGGAAGCCATCGAAGTCACTCGCGATGTGTACGCAGCATGAGTACCGAAACCAAGGTCAATACGATCCAAGCACTCAACTGGGCGCTGGATGACGCCATGGCGAAAGATCCCAATGTGATCCTGTTCGGCGAGGAAGTCGCAGACCCCGAGGGTGGCGGCATCGCCAAAATCACCAAGGGCCTGTCCACCAAATACGGTGCCAGCCGGGTTCGTTCGACGCCGATCTCCGAGGCCGGTTTTATCGGTGCAGCGGTTGGTGCGGCTATTGTTGGCATGCGCCCGGTGGCAGAAATCATGCTCATGAACTTCGTCGCCGTGTGCATGGATCAGATCACTAATCATGCGGCCAAGTTGCGCTTCATGTCCGGTGGCCAGACACATGTACCGCTGGTCATTCGCACCATGACCGGTTCGGGCTTCGGACAAGGCGGTCAGCATTCGGATTTCCTGGAAGCCTGGTTCTGTCATACGCCGGGAATCAAGGTTGCGATGCCTTCCAACCCTGCCGATGCCTACGGGTTGATGCTGGGATCCATCGAAGATGATGACCCGGTGATTTTCGTCGAACACATGACCAGCTATTGGAATCCGGGACCGGCGCCCGAGCGCGGCAAGGCAATCAAACTTGGACAGGCCAAAGTGGTGAGGCCCGGGCGCGATGTGACGGTGATCGGCTACAGCCGCTCCATGCACGATATTCCCACCGCCGTCGACAAGCTGGCGAAGGAAGGCATCGATTGCGAGGTCATCGATCTTCGCACCGTTGCGCCGCTGGACATGGACACCATCCTGACATCCGTCAAGAAAACCGGGCGAGCGGTGATCGTGCACGAAGCGGTGAAATCCTTCGGCGTCGGCGCCGAGATTTCATCGCGGATTCACGAAGCCTTGTTTCGAGAACTCAAAGCGCCGGTGCAGCGGGTTGCCAGCAAGGATTCGCCGGTTCCGTTTGCCCGGCAGCTTGAAGCGGCGTTTCTCTACAGCCAGGCCGACATTGAGGGCGCGATCCGCAAGACTCTGGAATAATCAGCGCAGCGCGTAAGCGTCCGCGCCGCACCCGATGCCTTTGCTCAACTTCTTGTCGCTGTCACCCGGAACGAATAACCAGGATCGCAGAGTGCTCATGCCGCAGGTTTCCGTCGCTGCAAGCCGCTGCGCTTGCACGAGGCCACCAGCTCATCGCGCTGATTGTAGGCACGATGCAGAAAGGTGACGATTCCCTGATCGGGCCGGGATTTGGAGTCACGCAATTCGATGACCTCGGTTTCGACACGCAAGGTGTCGCCGTGAAAGACCGGCTTTGGAAAGCGCACTTCATCCCACCCGAGATTTGCAACCGCAGTCCCGAGTGTCGTGTCCCCGACGGAAATCCCCACCATCAACCCCAGCGTAAACACGGAATTGACCAGCCGCTGACCGTACTCGGTGCCGCGCATGTACTCCTCGTCGAGGTGCAGTTGCGCCGGATTATGTGTCATGGCCGTAAATAAAATATTGTCGGTTTCAGTCACCGTCCGCCGTATCGCGTGGCGAAAAACCTGCCCGATTCGAAGTTCATCAAACCAAAGTCCGGCCATTGTCTCACTCCAAGTATCGATTTTCCAACCGCCGCACACCGGCGGGCTGTCGATGATAGTCCAGTGCACCCCACGGATGAAGGAGCGTGTTGCCCCGACCTTCGTCCCGGAATGGCTCTAAAGGCGCATTCTCCCCCGCCCTCATTTACAATGATCGCTGGACACACGGATGGCAAATACGGGAATTCCTCGATGCTCACTCAGATTCTGCTGCCGAAATTGGGCTTTTCGATGGAGGAAGGCACGGTGACCGAATGGCTGATCGCCGATGGCGGTTCAGTGGTTCAAGGTCAGCCGTTGTACATGCTGGAAAGCGAAAAATCGGTTGAGGAAATTCCGGCCCCGGCATCCGGCGTCTTGAAGATCATCGTTCCGCCGGGCGAACGACTGATCGTCGGGACCGTATTGGGCGAGATCCACTGAGAATGACCGACGCCCCCGTCCCGCTCACGCACCTGCAAAGACTGGAAGCTGAAAGCATCCATATTTTTCGCGAAGTTGTCGCCGATGCCGAGAATCCGGTCATGCTGTATTCCGTCGGCAAGGATTCGGCTGTCATGCTCGAGCTTGCGCGGCGTGCGTTCCATCCATCGCCACCGCCGTTTTCGCTCCTGCACGTCGACACGACCTGGAAGTTCAAGGCCATGTACGAGCTGCGCGACCGCATGGCGCGCGAGAGCGGCATGAAGCTGCACGTGTATCGCAATCCGGACGCCATGCAACGCGGCATCAACCCGTTCGATCACGGCAGTCTGCACACCGATCTGTGGAAGACGGAGGGATTGAAGCAGGCGCTGGACCTTTATAAATTCGATGTGGCCTTCGGCGGCGCACGTCGAGATGAGGAAAAGAGCCGCGCCAAGGAGCGCATATTTTCCTTTCGCTCCGCCAACCACCGTTGGGAACCGAAGGCGCAGCGGCCTGAAGTCTGGAATCTCTACAACGCCAAGAAAGCCAAGGGCGAAAGCATCCGGGTGTTCCCGCTGTCCAATTGGACTGAGCTGGACATCTGGCAGTACATCCATCTGAACAACATTCCCATCGTGCCGCTGTATTTCGCGGCTCCGCGGCCCACCGTCTATCGAGACGGCCTTCTGCTGATGGTCGATGACGATCGATTTCGACTCGAACCCGGTGAGGTTCCCGTGCAGCGCTCTGTCCGCTTTCGGACTCTGGGTTGCTATCCGCTCACCGGTGCGGTGGAAAGCACCGCGCGCACACTACTGGAGGTAATTCAGGAAATCCTCTTGACCACCACTTCCGAACGTCAGGGCCGCGCCATCGATCACGATCAGGCAGCGTCGATGGAGAAAAAGAAACAGGAAGGGTATTTCTGATGTCCGCGCGTGAGTACCGCCCTGATGCCCTGATCGCCTCGGACATCCAAGCCTATCTGCTGCAGCATCAGCACAAATCGTTGCTGCGCTTCATCACCTGCGGCTCCGTTGACGACGGCAAATCGACATTGATCGGTCGGCTGCTGTACGACTCGAAAATGATTTTCGAAGATCAACTCGCTGCGCTCGAGGCGGACAGCAAACGCGTCGGAACGCAGGGCCAGGAGATCGATTTTGCGCTGCTGGTGGACGGACTCGCGGCCGAACGCGAACAAGGTATCACCATCGATGTCGCCTATCGCTTCTTCGCCACAGACAAGCGCAAGTTCATCGTGGCTGATACACCCGGGCATGAGCAGTACACGCGCAACATGGTCACCGGCGCTTCCACTGCAGATCTGGCGGTGATCCTCATCGACGCACGTAAAGGTGTCCTGACGCAGACCCGCCGTCACAGCTATCTGGTGCATCTGCTCGGCATTCGCAATGTCGTCCTGGCCATCAACAAGATGGATCTGGTCGACTACCGGCAGGAAATGTTCGACGCCATCGTCAAGGACTACCATGCGTTTGCCACCACGGTCGGTATCCGCAACTTCGTGCCGATGCCGATATCAGGTTTCAAAGGGGACAACATCACTGCTTTGTCGCCTCGAATGCCGTGGTACACGGGCATGGCGTTGATCGAGCATCTGGAGACCGTCCAAGTTGACGCCACGGCAGATCAGGCCAAGCCGTTTCGGATGCCGGTGCAATGGGTGAACCGGCCGAATCTGGGTTTTCGTGGCTTCAGTGGTCTGATCAGCGCCGGCACGCTGAAGCCCGGCGACACAGTTCGCGTACAGCCCAGCGGTAAAACCTCTGCCATCGCGAAGATCGTCACATCAAGCGGCGACATCGAATCCGCCGTCGCCGGCCAGTCCGTCACCCTGTGTCTGACCGATGAAATCGACTGTTCCCGCGGTGACGTGCTGGTGGCCTCCGCAGCACCGGCACAGATTGCGGATCAATTCGAATCCACCCTCGTGTGGATGGCCGACGAACCCATGGTGCCCGGCCGCGCCTATTGGCTCAAGCTTGGGACGCAGCTCGTCACCGTGCGTGTACAAGCGCCGAAGTATCAAATCAACGTCAATACATTGGAACATCTGGCAGCCAAGACGCTGGAGTTGAATGCCATCGGCGTCGCTGAAATCGCGACGGACAAGCCCATCGTGTTCGAGCCGTACACTCAGGATCACACACTGGGTGGATTCATTCTGGTCGACAAGATCGGCAACGCCACCGTCGCCGCCGGCATGCTGCACTTCTCGCTGCGACGATCGCAAAACGTCCATTGGCAGGCCCTCGACATCACCCGCGAAGCGCATGCCCGGCTCAAGAATCAGAAACCCGCGGTACTGTGGTTCACCGGCTTGTCCGGCTCAGGCAAATCGACCATCGCCAATCTCGTGGAAAAGAAGCTGCACCGCATGAATCGTCACACCTTCCTGCTGGATGGCGACAATGTGCGGCACGGTCTCAACAAGGATCTGGGCTTTACCGAAGGCGATCGTATCGAGAACATCCGGCGAGTCGGCGAATTGGCGAAGCTGATGGCCGACGCCGGACTCATCGTCATCACCGCTTTCATCTCGCCCTTCCGTGCCGAACGCGAGATGGTGCGCAAGATGCTCCCTGATGGGGAGTTCTTCGAAATCCATGTCGACACCCCCCTTGAGGTGGCCGAGGCGCGCGACGTCAAGGGCTTGTACGCCAAAGCGCGCGCCGGGCAACTGAAGAATTTCACCGGCATCGACAGCCCGTACGAGCCACCGGTTACACCCGAAATCCACATCGACACCACGCGGATGACTTCGGAGAAGGCTGCCGATCTGATCGTCGAGGAATTGTTGAAGTGACCGACGACGAACTCGCCCGTCACATTGCCGACCATGCCGGCCGCCTCCTGCTGCAGTTACGCGACTCCGCGTTGTTCGTCGACAAGGCCTTGGGAAAGGCCGGCGACCGCGTCGCCAACGCCTTCATCATGGAGGCGCTGACGCACCATCGACCCGGCGACGCCATCTTGAGCGAGGAAGAAAAAGATTCCACCGCCCGCTGCAGCGCTGAGCGCGTGTGGATCGTGGACCCGCTGGATGGCACGCGCGAGTACGGCGAGGGCCGCAGCGACTGGGCCGTGCACATCGCGATGGCCGTCGGCGGTCACGCACAGATCGGCGCCGTTGCACTGCCAGCATTGTCGCTGACCCTGACCTCCGCAGCACCCCAGCCGCTGGCATCGCGCATGGGGCAGCCGCGCATGGTGGTCAGCCGCACTCGCCCAGCGCAAGAAGCGCTCAGGGTGGCGAAGGTTCTTCAGGCGCAACTAATTCCGATGGGATCGGCAGGCGCCAAAGCCATGGCCGTGGCGCGCGGTGATGCGGACATCTATCTGCATTCCGGCGGTCAATACGAATGGGATAGCTGTGCGCCGGTCGCCGTCGCGCGGGCGGCCGGACTGCACGTGTCGCGTATCGACGGGTCCGCCTGCCTCTACAATCGCGAGAATCCCTACATGCCGGATCTGCTGATCTGCCGCAGTGAATTCGCGGCGCCGGTACTCAATGCCCTGTCAGGGCTTGCCAGTTAGGGAGTGATCCGGCGTCGTGGCATCCGTGACCACGTCTGCGACCAGATCTGCGAGGGCGGTCAAAGTCGCGGCTTGCGGCGGCGAGCCGAGTCGCGCATCGATTTCAGCCCATAGCGCCGCAAAGGTCCGCCCAGCCGCACTGCCCGGTGCATACGATGACAACGGCGCGCGCCGCACGGTCATGCGCTCGATCTCGCTCGAGTACGGCACTTCAGTCGCCAGCATGTGTGGATGCCGCAGTCTCGTGCTCTCGATGACCTCACGATGCAGCGATTTGCGCCGATCCACCATGGAAAAAAACGGCAACAGCACCAGGTCAGTCCAGGCATTGTCGACAATGAACGCCTGCAACTGGTCCAGCATGCGCACCGACAAGGGCGTCGGCACCAACGGAACGACGACGGCATCTGCCGCGCGCAACACATTCTCCGACAGCAGCGAAATGCCGGGCGGACAGTCCATGAACAGAGCCGCATATTCATCGCGCAGCGATCGGCTCATCTTCAGCAATCGTTCCGTGGGTCGCTTCCGTCGACTCAAATACACATCGAAATTGCGATAGGACAGATCTGCCGGCAGCACATCCAGGTTCTCGTATGCGCTCGCCAGCAACAACTCCGGGAGTTCGCGCTTGCCGCTCACGAGCTTCTTCGCCGAAGGCGCTTCGTCAGGTTCACAGCGCAACACGTGCGTCGCGGCGCCTTGCGGGTCCAGATCCCAGAGCAAGGTGCGCCGGCTGGCCATGGCATGCAGATAGGCGAGGTTGACCGTGGTCGTGGTCTTTCCAACCCCCCCTTTGATATTGGTGACGGCGATGATCTTCATCAGCGCGCCAGCATACCGGCACGCACGCGGGCTGTCAGGAACGCTCGCCGGTCAGCTTATGTTCAAGAACTCTCGGCCCGCACTCAGGGCCATCTCGATCAAGGCGGGTGTCAACTCTGTCGCTGCGGGCTCACCTTTTCGCGTATGCACCCAGCCCAGATACGTCGTCGCGCGCGCTGCCAGAAACATTGGCAGCATTTCCAGATGTTCATCGCTCAAGGCGCGATGCTCGCGATAGCCGGCGACCACCGCATCTCGCGCGCAGGCAAAATACGGCTCGCCACGGATGAAGTACAAGGTGGTTGCAATCTCGAACAAATGCCAGCCGAAGCCTGCATCGTCAAAATCGATGATGCGTACACCGTCGGCACCCACCATGACGTTCTCCGGCACCAGGTCGGCGTGAATCAAACCATAGCGGTCTGCCAATTGCCCAAATGCGCGCAGGCCTTGGTCGACCGCGCCACGTACCTCCAGCAACAATCGGCGATTCTCGGCGGACAACGAATCGAGTTCCCAGAACCGACCCCAGCGCGGTTGCTCGCCGACCAGGCCTTCCCGATCCCAGGCATGGCGGGTGAACCCGGACGGCAATGTCCAAGTCATTGCCTGGTTATGCATCTTCGCGGCAAGCTGACCAATGGTGCGATAGCAACGGAAGATGGCTGCCTCATCGCCGGATACGCCCTGCACGGCAGAGCCAAGCTGCTCGCCGTCGATCCACTCGAACACATCCACCTGTCGCGACTCACCCAATTCCTCGCACTCGACGCACTCGAATGCCCGGCCGGCGCGGGAGGGCACGACGGTGGGAACCTCAATGCCGTGTGCGGCCAGCGCCTCGCACCAACTCAATTCCGAACTCAACGCCGCATTCGAGTGATAGCCGAACCGGTGCACGCGAAGCGCCACGCGACACCCATCGCGCAGATGGACGGCGTACACGGCATTCTCACGGACTTTGATGGGCTTCATATCGACGACGTCGAGCGGCCAAAGCGCCAGCGCCGTTCGCGCGATCTGCAGCAACAGCCTGCCCTGCTCTTCGGGTCCGAGATCTTTCCAGGCACTCATCGCTACAACCCGGTGATCACGTCGTCGAGCGTGGCAATCAGCAGATCCGCGTGCTCACGTGTGAACGGCATGGGCGGACGAATTTTCAGGATATTGTCATGCATGCCAATGCGGCTGATCAGCACGCCACGATCGCGCATGGCATTGACGATGCGTTTAGTTGGCGCGGCCGCCGGTGCTTTCGTCTTCTGATCCGCGACCATCTCGACGGCGAAGAACATGCCGTTGCCGCGCACGTCGCCGATGAGGGAGAGCTTGGTCTGCAGGCCGCGCAAGCGTTCGATGACGTAGCCACCCACGCTGCGGGCATTGGCCAGCAGTTGCTCGCGATCAATCACTTCCAAAACCGCCATGCCTACCGCAGCCGACACCGGATTTCCGCCGAAGGTATTGAAGTACATGTTGCGGCTGGCGAACGTCTCCACCAGATCCGCGCGCGCCACCACGCCGGCCAACGGGTGCCCATTTCCCATAGGCTTGCCCATGGTGACGATGTCGGGCAACGCGCCGAGCGCGGCATGGCCCCACATGTGGGTACCGAATCGGCCGAAGCCGCCCTGCACCTCGTCGGCGATCAACAATCCGCCCGCATCATGTACGATTTTCGCCGCTTTGCGCAGATACCCCGCCGGCACCATCGGCAGGCCTTCACTCGAAAAGGCCGTGCACAGCAGCAGGCCCGCAAGCTTCACGCCTTGCGATTCGAACTCCTCGATCGCATGGCTCACATCAGCGGCATAGGCGTCGCTCAGCGCCTCATCGCTTCGTCCATTGCGATCCCGGTAGGGATCAAACACGGGAATCGCGCGCACAAACGGTCCACGCTTTTCCGGCGGCGTGAACAAGGTGCTGATTTGCGACACGGCCGCCGTGTTGCCGTGATAGGCAAAGGCCGTGGAGATGATACCTTGGTTGCCGGTGCATTCGCGCGCCATGCGCAATGCCAGCTCGTTCGCTTCGCTCCCCGTGCACACGAACATGACATTCGCCAGAGACGGATCAAACGTCGCCAGCAGCTTTTCTGCATAGTTGACGACGGCCTCATCCAGATAGCGTGTGTGCGTGTTCAACGTCGAGGCCTGCCGGTGCAGCGCCTCCACGACATGCGGATGACAATGCCCCACATGAGGAACATTGTTGTACGCGTCAAGATAACGCTTGCCGTCGGCATCGAACACCCACACGCCTTCGCCGCGCACCAGGTGCAGCGGACGCTCGTAGAACAAAGGTGAGTGACGTCCCAAGACGCGATAGCGCCGCTCCAGCAATGACATTGAATTCATGAAGGGTTCCCGTCAGCGGCTGTTGTAATAGGCTTCCAGCACGATCGGGCTCTCCGGCAAGGTCGATCCGCCATCGACCACGATCGTCTGGCCGGTGATATAGGCAGCCTCCTTCGAGGCCAGAAACAGCATCGCATTGGCGATGTCGCTGGGCGCGCCGAGCTTGCCGATGGGGATGCAGGCCGCCATCTGGGCAATCTCCTCCTCCGTGCCCAAGGCCTTCATCGCCGGCGTCAGAATGTAGCCAGGTTCCACGCCGTTGACAGTGATGTTGTCACGCGCATATTCCAGCGCCGCCGTGCGGATCAGCCCGTTCATCCCCGACTTCGACGCCGCGTAATGCGCCGTGCCGGGCATGGCGACATTCGGGCCGGTGACGGACGAGGTAAATAGAATCCGGCCCCCGCCCGCTTTGCGTAAATGCGGAAGCGATTCCTGAATGAGCCAGAAGCCGGCCTTGAGATTGACCGACAAGGTGCGGTCCAGATCCTCGTCCGAAAGTTGCTCGATGGAAATGACCGGATACACGGCCGCATTGTGAACCACGATGTCCAGATGACCGTAGGCTGCCACTGTCTGCGCGACAGCACGCTTCACCTCCGCGCGCGAACCGATGTCGACCTGCAACAGTTTCGCCTCGCCGCCACCCTTGACGATGGCATCTGCCACCGCCTGACCGTTCGCCGCCGTGCGTGTGACGATCATCACCTGAGCCCCTGCGGCAGCGAAGCAGCGTGCAATACCCTCGCCGATGCCCTGACCGGCACCTGTCACCAATGCAACTTTTCCGTGGAGATCTCCGATCATGGCATGGACCTTTATGTTGAGAGTGGATGTGCGCGACGTTGCTGCGTGAGCACCGGCGGCAGAATGAACAACCAGCTGAGGACGAACAACCCGATGGCGATCCAATTCACGGGCGCGTAGCGACCTTCTGAGATGACACTGGCCGCCAGCGCCGGACCGATTGCCAAGCCAATCATTTGCATGGCGACCGCTTTCACGACGACACGGCCGCGGCGGTCGAAGCTGGCCATGGAACCCAGCAGATACGGATGCGTCATGTTCCAGAAAAAATTGTAGACGCTCACCCAGACGGCAAAAGGCGCGTACTGGAAATGTCCGATCAGGAACAGCAAGCTCAGCGCGCCACCCAATATGCCGATGCTCAAGGGACGCCAGCGGCCGAAGCGGGAGCCCACCATCGCCGCGAGGAATGCGCCGCCAACACCCGCCAATTGTGACAATGTCAGGCTGCTGGCCACCTGCTGTTCATTCAATCCCCCGGCGACGCCAATGAGAAACAGATAGGCCCACATGACGCCTTGCGCCACGAAATACGCAAGCATCGCGAACAGCGCCAACCATTGCAGCGGCACCGGCAGATTCACCGCATCGGCCTCCACCGCGGCCGCCGTGTCGCCATTGACCGGCATCGCCGCAACCAACGGCAGCGCTGTCAGCGGAAACAACGTCAGAAACACCAGCACACCGGTCATGCCATTCCACGCAAACGCGGCCGGCATCAGGTACAAGCCGATCGCGCCGTACAACAGCACCCACATGATCAGAAGCCCGAAATTCCGGTCCGGCTTGTCAGTCAGTCCCACCACCGTAAACCCCAGCGAGATGAGGCTGCCCGCGCCGGCGCCACACAGAAACCGCAGCACTAGAAACCAATTCTGATTGTCGACGAAGACGCTGCCCAGATTGGTTGCCGCCATGATCAGCAGCGACACGACCGTCACGCTGCGCCAGTTGAACCGATGCGAGAAAAAGGTCATTAGCAGCGTGGTGGCTGTGATACCCCACACTTCAATCGACGCCGCATATCCGGCCATTTGTTCGTTAAAGCCAAGAGATTGCACCAACCCCTGGACAAATCCCGGTTGAATGATGAACACCTCGGCGCCGATGCAACTGACGAGAATGGCCGCGGTCAGCCGCCACGGATGCGAATCCGCGGCGGCCGCCGGTGCGGCGAGCGCTGTTTGCGTCATGAACGTCGGATGCCGCTACCGGCCCCAGTTGTAACGCACACTGACGCCGTAGGTACGCGGTGTACCGTACACACCCTGGTTGGAGCCAATGAACCCGGACAGATCCAGGTTGTACACGCGATACTGCTTGTTCGTCAGGTTGCGCACATAAGCCGACACATCCCATTTGCCATCACCGGTGCTGTAGGCAAGTCGTGCATTGGACAACGCATACGAAGGCTCGCGATCTACTTGCGCATTGATCAGCTCCAGATACTGCACCGAATTCCACTTGCTGTCGGCCGACACCGAGGCCGTGCCACCTGCCAGATTCCACTCGTAGCGCACCACCGCATTGATGCTCCAGCGCGGCGCCTGCGGCATTTCCGCCGTGATGAAGACGCCAGCCGGTGTGGGGACATTCGCCACCGAGGTCTCCAGGTGTGAGATGCCCAACTGCAGATTCAGTCCATGCACGGGGACGATCGCGAACTCCAGTTCGCCGCCTTTGACTTTGGCGTTCACGTTCTCCACCACCTGGGTGGCGACGTTGAGAAAGAAGCCCTGATAATCCTTGTAGTCGTAATAGAAGGTGGCGGCATTGATGCGTGCGGCGCCGTCCAGGAACGTGGACTTCACACCCAACTCATAGCTGGTCAGGGTTTCCGCCTTGTAGGGCAGCGTGCTGGCGTCGACGAACCCGGAGGTGGGCGCTGACCAACCGCCGCCTTTGGCGCCGCGATTCATGCTGGCATACAGCAATGTTCCCTTCGCAGGCTTGAAGTCCAATTCAATCTTGCCGGTGCCAATGTCGAATTTCTTATTCGCGTCTGGAAATGCAGGTGCGACGTAGTGAATGTTCTGCGGACAGGTTTCGCATACGTAGGTGTAGTCGAACTTCTTGTCATCGTTGGTGTACCGGCCGCCGGCGATCACAGTCCATTGCGGCGCGAAATCGTACTCGACCTGCGCGAACACCGACGGCGAACTGTTCTTGGTGGTGAACTCGGCTGCACCGAAGCCGATTGGCTGGATGATCGAGGTCACGCCGATGTCATCGGCCTTGTAGTTCAGATAGTACAAACCACCGACCCAGCGCAGCGCGCCATGGGAACCGTTCAACCGTACTTCTTCCGAGAACTGGCGGTAGTGATACCAGACGTCGTAGTTGAAGATGGGATTGGACGACACATCGGAATCTTCGCCATACCGCTTCTGCACTCGCAGATAGTCGGTCACCGAGGTCAGTGTCATGTCGTTGGCCAATTTCCAGGTCGCATGAATGGTCGAGCCCACGACCGTGCGGTTGAAGATGCCGCGCCGGTCCTCGGACTGCACGAACGGATCATCGCTTGCTTTGGTGTAGCCGAAAAAATCCGGGCTTCCCGGCACGAACACACCGCGGCCCGTCGCATCGGGAACCGATGCCGCCCAGGAATAATTACCCGCCGTCTCGTTGTCGTTGGTCAAGCCGTGAATCTTGATCAAGTACTCGGTGCTGTCGGACGGCTTGATCAGGAACTGCAGACGGCCCGAGTATTGTTTCTGATCGTTGATCTTGTGACCGAGGGTGTTGTCGATGTAGCCCTCATGCTGGGCAGTGGCGAACGACAACCGCGCCGCCACGGTGTCGCTCAACACCCGATTGATCGCCCCTTCCGTGTTGAAGGTCTGGTAATTGCCGCCGGACACGTCGATGAAACCGTCGTTGGTGAACGTGGGCTTGTGGCTGATGTAGTGGATCAAACCGCCCGTGGCATTGCGGCCGAACAGCGTGCCCTGCGGACCGCGCAGTACCTCGACCCGATCGATGTCGAACAGGCTCCCCGCCAGTGCCCCGGTTGACGCAACGTAAGCATCATCCGCATAGGCCGCCACCGGCGCTTCCTGATGATCGCTGAAATCGTTCTGCGACACGCCGCGCAGATTGTAGATGGTGACGGTTGCACCGAATTGATTGAACTGCATGCCCGGCACCTGCCCGGCGATGGCGGTGACGTCCTTCATGCCCAGCGACTGCAAGGTGCTCGAATCGAGGGCCGTCAACGACGTACCCACGTCCTGCAGATTTTGCTCGCGCTTCTGCGCCGTGACGACGATCTCCGGCAGCCGGTCTTCTTCGACCGCGGGCGCCTCCGCCGCAAGGACGAGCGCGCCGGATGAGAGGCAGCCTCCCATCAACGCCACAACAATCAACAGGGTTGTTTTACGCATGAACTCAAATCTCCCTAAAACGATCGCTCAACTGACACTATTTTTTGGTTGCGACGGGCGCCGACTGCAGCGTGCCGGTTCGAAAGCTGCCCGTCATGAAAAAGTCACCCTTGCAAATCCACTCGCCATCGACCTTCGCCCACAGAAACAGAATGGCAAAGGTGAACGGCTTGGTCTTCGGGTCTGCCGGATAGACGTGAAAATCGGCCCAATCCCAGCCAACATTGCCATCGACAAAGGTGTGGACCGACTCGACCTTCACCGTATTATCCTTCACCACCGTTTGGTACAGGGGACGAATGGCATCGCGTCCGATGAATATCCCTTCGCCTTCACCGGCAGAGATGACATCGCTCGAATAGAATTTTGTCACAATGGTTTCGGCATCGTGCGCCGCGAACGCCTTTTCCTTCAGGTCATACTTGGCGCGAATGGCCTTTTTGAAAGCGCTCAGTTGTGCACTGTCTTTGGAGGCCGCTGCGCCGGCCGCCGCCGCCGTGGTGGGCGCCGCCGTCGCCTGGACCCCATTCAAAGTCCCCAGGGTGAGAAGGGCAACGCCGCAGGCAATCCGTTTGAACCCATGCATCATGAAATCTCCAGTATTTGTTGCGCCGCGCGCTCGCCTTCGCCCGCGGCCGTCTCCCACATCTGCGCACCGCTGAGTTCCGAGTGTCCGAAACTCAGCCGGCCGAATCGCTTGCGTAACACCTCTTTGGGTGCCGGCTTACCGTCCTTGCCGAAGAAGAAGCCCGGCGGATCCACCACGTAGGCGTGACCCCACCGATTGGTGATGAGACCGGCAATATCACGTTGCGCATCGAAGCCCTGATCGCCGAACATCTTGGTGAATTGTTCCCGCACCGCGGAATCGATCTGCGCATAGGACATGGCGAACATCTGCATGCGAGCAGCCGTGCATTGCTGCGGAAACGGCACGCCCGGCAAGGGGAAAGGATTGTACATCGTCAACACGGTGGGCTTGGACGGATCCAGCGGCTGCGTAACCTGACTGGGAATCTCCAGATTGCGGCGCAGGCTGGCCCACCAACCGATGCCTTCGAACCAGCGAGCCGAGGCGATGCCCAACGCTTCCAGAAATTTCCAATTCCGCAGCGCGAGGTTTACCGTCAGGATGGGCGCGTGATGGAAGGCGCCCATGGCCTCGCGAATATCCGGCGAGATGTCACGGCAAATATGACGATTGGCATGCTGCTGGCCACACAGGATCGCCGCCTTGGCGCGCACCTTGAACAGCTTGCCGCCGCGCAGATACGTCACCACGACGTTCTTGGCGGTTTCCGGCGATCCTTCATGAATCACGGACACCACCGTGGAGGATAGCCGCATGCGCACCTGTTCCTGCGAACGGTCGAGCTGATCCCATTGAACCGGGCTGTTCAGAATGTCCGCCATCTTGTACTCACCCAGCAGGGCCGCCGGCATGATCTTCTTCAGGAAATGGCGCGCCGTGCCGGCATGACCGCCTGGGAAGCTCGCCAGATACACGCTATCGGTGGGATCTGCGCCGCCATTCTGATAGCGGTAGTATCCGACGACACCAGGCTGCAAGAAGTTGTAGGCCGAATACGCAGAGATGACGTCAGCGCCCAACCCGCACCCCATCGCTGCCGTCATGGGATTTAAGTATCGAACGACCTCCGGCATCACGGCGTCATCGATGCCGACCACGTCCTTGAGAAACTGCTGGTAGGTCATGCTGTCCAGCCACGACTCCCAGTCATCGCGTTGCGGCGGGGTGCGGTACAGGTCCAGATCGACCAGCGCCTTCTTCGCCGCATCGGAAATCGGCGCGTGTCGGAATCCGTCACGCCACGGGTTCTTGACCCACCCTTTGCCTTCGAAATAAAACCCTGTGTCGGAGCGCTGCCAGCCGATGTGCATCGGTGTCCAGGCGTCTTCGGGAACCAGAATAGGCTTGGTCAGACCGGTCGGTTTTTGATATTGAAATTCATCCGGAAATCCCAGGTCCTTGGAGAAATGGCTCCACATCCCGGCTTCTTTTGCTTTGCTGAAGGGAACGACGATGCCGGTGGCCCCCTGCGGCGCAGTGAGGTGATGACCGTCCACCATGAATTCGTTTTGTTTGGCTTCACCGCCGAATATCGGGTGCTGATCGAGCATCAGCACGGAGGCTGATGGCCGCTCTTTGCGATACGCCCACGCCGCACTCAAGCCGGCAATGCCGCAACCGATAATCAGCACGTCGGGGTGCTCACCCGTGTCCTGTGCTGTCCGCAACATCGCGTCCCATTGCTGATTGCGCACGCCCGCATGAGCGGCGTTGACCACTTCATGGGTGTTGCCATTGGATCGGGCGTAGTCACCAATGCCGCCGGGGCCGGTCCAATCAGGTCCCAAGCCGGTCATCGGCGACGGCACGGTCTGCGCCTGGGCCTTGCGAACCAGGGCTGGCGCCGCCATTCCAAACAGCGCCGCGCCGCTTCCCAACAAGGTACCGCCAACGAAGTCCCGGCGCGTGCACTGCGCAGAATCGTCCTCCGCGGGCGAAGGGCCGTTCGGGGGTGCTTCTGGATTCGTCATGGACATTCTCAACGCTGGTTGGCTGCAGCCTGGAAAAGTGTTGTTTCCAAGTCACGTGACTTGGAAACACTATAGTTCGCAACTACAACCATCGTCAAGCTTGCAATAACAGGTTAAGATTTTGCGATAGCTTGCCCGAGCGCGACTGCATGAAATTTCAATTCCTGGCCGTGCCCCATGTCGAACACAACGAAACGCAGAAATCGTTGCGGATTCTGCGCGCCGCCAAGCAATTGTTCATTCGCGAAGGTTTCGCCAAGTTCAGCGCACGCGGTGTGGGCAAAGAAGCCCGCTTAAGCCTGGGAGCGGTGCAACATTTCTATCCGACCAAACATGCCTTGCTGGCGGCAACGTTAGAATACGTAGTGAATGAATACGAAGGCGGCTACCAAAAGTTGGAGCGCAAGGTGCCCGCTGGAGGCGAGGCGCGCTTCTTGAAAATTCTCGACTACCTGCTCGCCGATATCTGGAAGCAGGATTCGCGTAAGTTCTTCTTCGGCCTCTGGGCCTTAAGCTCCCACAACAAATTTGCGGCAGAACTGCTGCATGAAATGTACTCGCATCACGTCAAGAGAATGAGCGGATTCATCGCCGAGGCCAACCCGGCACTGAGCGTCCCACAGCGACATGAAATCTCCATTCAGATTATCGCCATGCTGGAAGGATTGTTGTTGTTTTCGCACAAACCCGGCAAGACGCTGGTGAACCGGACGCAGATGGACCGGATGACGCGGGCCACCGTGTTGAACATGATCGGCCTCCCCGCCGGCAGCTGACACTTACACCGACACAAATGCGCAACGACCTTCGTCATCCCTGGCCCGTTCGACTCTGGCACTGGGTCACGACCCTGTCATTCATCGTGCTGCTGGTCAGCGGGCTGCTGATTTTCGATATCCATCCGCATCTGTATTGGGGCGAAGACGGACATCCTGGAGTACCCGCCCTGCTGTCTCTGACCGGCACGAATCTGGATCGCGCCGTGCCGACCACCGACCTGCAGATCGGATCGCACCACTGGGACACGACGGGCATCCTGGGCACCGTGCTGGATGCGGGCGATGGAGGACTGTATCTGCTGGCGTTTCCGGCGCCCGCTGACTGGCAATACGGCGCAACCCGCGCCTGGCATTTTGCGTTTGCCTGGGTCCTCGGGATCGGCATACCGCTGTACCTCCTCTACCTGCTGGTCAGCCGCCGTCTCGCCCGGCAACTGCTGCCCAATCGCTTGGAACTCGGCCCCCGCAACGTCGGGCACGAACTGCGCCAACACCTGTTGTTGCTCAGAGCACGAGGCGCAGCGGCGGAAGCGTACAACGTGCTGCAAAAGATCACCTATCTGATCGTATTGGGTGTCCTCTGCCCGGCCATCGTCTTGAGCGGATTGACGATGTCCAATGCGGTGACGGCTGCGTTTCCCGACTTGTTCGCGCTGTTCGGCGGCCGTCAATCGGCTCGCACCGTTCATTTCATCGCCGCACTGCTGTTGTCCGTATTCGTTGCGATTCATGTGTTTGAAGTGCTGATCGCCGGATTTCCCAAACTCATGCGCTCCATGATCACCGGGCGATTCGCCACCGAAACCAAGGAGCCACCATGAGTGACCGGCTGTCTCGGCGAGCCTTGCTGACGGGCATTGCCGGTACGACCGGTACGTTGCTGGCCGGATGCGGCCGACTCGACGAGCACGCGCCGGTTGCCTCCCTGCTGGATGCATCCGAAACGTTCATGTTTCATACGCAGCGGCTCCTGCTGCGGCGTCAACCCTTGGTCCGCGAGTTATCTGCGTCGCAAATATCCGCCGTGTTTCCCATCAACGGAACGTCGTTGCCGAAGGGTGATGTTTATCAGCGACTGCTGGAAACCGGGTTTCACGATTGGACGCTGCGCGTGCACGGACTGGTCGACCGGCCGACGGAATTGTCTCTGTCAGAACTTCGTGCACTACCCGCCAGAACTCAGATCACCATGCACAATTGCGATGAAGGATGGAGTGCCATCGCGCAATGGACCGGCGTTCCACTTGGCCAGGTGCTCAGCCGTTGTGGCGTGCGCAAAGAAGCGCGATATCTGGTGTTTCACTGTCTCGACCAGCAGAGTGCGGACGGCAATTACTACTACGAGAGCATCGATCTGCAAGATGCGCTGCATCCGCAGACGATTCTCGCCTATGACATGAACGGCAAACCGCTCCCCATCGGAAATGGCGCGCCGCTTCGCCTACGCGTGGAGTTGCAGATCGGCTACAAGAACGCCAAGTACGTGGACCGCATCGAACTCGTCGATCGACTCTCCTCGATCGGAAAAGGTCGCGGCGGTTGGTGGGAAGATTTTGATCGGGCGGTTTGGTACGCCGGACAGTGACCGGAAACCGCGCCGCCGCCTGTCTTCAGCTCTTCAACGCCGTCAGCACTTCGTCCAACATCTTCTTGGCGTCACCGAACAGCATCCGGTTGTTCTCTTTGTAGAACAGCGGATTGTCCACGCCCGCATAGCCCGAGGCCATGCTGCGCTTCATCACGATGCTGGTCTGCGCCTTCCACACTTCGAGCACCGGCATGCCGGCGATCGGACTGGACGGATCGTCCTGCGCGCTCGGGTTCACGATGTCATTGGCGCCGATGACCATCGCCACGGCGGTATCGGGAAAGTCGGCGTTGATCTCGTCCATTTCCATCACGATGTCATACGGCACTTTGGCTTCGGCAAGCAGCACGTTCATATGGCCGGGCATGCGTCCCGCCACCGGATGAATGGCGAAGCGGACATTTTTACCCTTCGCCCGCAAATACTTGGCGATCTCGAACACCGTATGCTGCGCCTGGGCGACGGCCATGCCGTAACCCGGCACGATGATGACGCTGGCAGCATCCTTGAGAAGTTCGGCCGTCTCGCTCGCGCTGATCGCAACCACTTCGCCAACCGGCGCGGTAGGGTCGCCAGCCTTCTTCGGCGCCGCATCGCCGCCACCGAATCCGCCGGCGATGACGCTCAAGAATTGGCGGTTCATCGCCCGACACATGATGTAGGAAAGAATCGCGCCGCTCGAACCGACCAGTGCGCCGGTGACGATCAGCAAATCGTTCGACAACATGAAGCCGGTCGCCGCCGCGGCCCAGCCCGAATAGCTGTTCAACATCGAGACGACCACCGGCATGTCGGCACCGCCGATCGCCATGACCATGTGAATGCCGAACAGCAGCGCGAGAACCGTCATGGCGATCAGCGGCGTCATACCGACGTCAATCGACGTCGCACTCAGAAACACATAACCCAACCCGATGACGCTGAGCAGAATGATGAGATTCAACCAATGTCGCGCAGGCAGGAGCAGCGGCTTGCCGCCGATGCGGCCCGACAATTTGCCGAAGGCGATCACCGATCCGGACAAGGTGACGGCGCCGATCAGCACGCCGAGATAGATTTCGACATGATGGATGGCCATTTCGGCGGAGTTCATTCCGGCAGCGGCAGTCGGATCGATGAAGCTCGCATAGCCAACGACCACAGCGACCAGGCCGACGAGGCTGTGCATGAACGCCACCAGCTCGGGCATCTGTGTCATCTGCACGGTGCGCGCGAGATACAGGCCGAGTGCGCCGCCGACGACGAGCGCCACCGCGATCCAGCCGATGCCGGCCGCGCTCACGTGCGGCCCGAGGATCGTGGCCAGCACGGCGATCGCCATGCCGATCATTCCGTACAAATTGCCGCGGCGCGAGGACTCTGGATTCGACAGGCCGCCGAGACTCAGGATGAAGAGGATGGTCGCCGCAATGTAGGCAACCGAGGTCAAACTCCCGGACATTCTTCTTCTCTCCCTTACTTACGAAACATCGACAGCATGCGGCGCGTGACCGCAAAACCGCCGAACATGTTGACGGCCGTCAAGGCGATGCCGACCACCGCGAGCCAGCGGATGATGGCATCAGGCCGTGGGCCCTCCGCGGTCAACGCTTCGACCGCCGGCGGCGCGATCTGTACCAGCGCGCCGATGATGATGATGCTGCTGATCGCGTTGGTGACGCTCATCAGCGGCGTGTGCAGCGAAGGCGTCACATTCCAGACCACCATGTAGCCGACGAAGCAGGCCAACACGAATACCGTGAAGTGACCGAGGAACGCCGCCGGCGCGTAAGCACCAACCAGCGCGAATAACACCGCGGCCACCCCAAAGATCACCGCCGTCTTGGTCGCCGACATCGGTTCGCCGCCGCCACCATGCCCGTGGCCTTTCTTGGCGGGAGCAGTAACAGCTGCGGCCGGCTTGGCAGCAGCGCCGGCCGGCGCCGCGGACAGCTTGGGGGTGGGCGGCGGCCACGTGACCGCTCCGGCCTTGACCACGGTCGTGCCGCGGATCACTTCGTCGTCCATGTTGACGTTGAACTGACCATCCTTCGCCTTGCACAGCTCCTCGGAGAGGCGAAACAGGTTGGTCGAGTACAAGTTGCTGGCCTGCGTCGCGAGGCGACTCGGCAAGTCGGTATAGCCAATGATGGTCACCCCATGTCTGACCACGACTTTGCCGGCTTCCGTCAATTCGCAATTGCCGCCCTGCTCGGCGGCCATGTCGACGATCACGCTGCCCGGTTTCATGGTCTGCACCATCTCGGCCGTGATCAGCTTCGGCGCCGGCTTGCCCGGGATCAGCGCTGTCGTGATGATGATGTCGACTTCCTTGGCCTGCTTGGCGAACAATTCGCGCTGCGCCTTTTGGAAGCCTTCGCTCATCACCTTGGCGTAACCGCCGCCGCCGCTGCCTTCTTCGACGTATTCAACCGGCACGAACTCCGCACCCAAAGACTTGATCTGATCGCCGACCTCGGCGCGGGTGTCATTGGCGCGCACGATGGCGCCCAACCCGGACGCAGCGCCGATGGCGGCGAGACCGGCGACACCAGCGCCGATCACGAATACTTTTGCGGGAGGAACTTTGCCGGCCGCCGTGATCTGACCGGTGAAGAATCGGCCGAATTCATGCGCCGCCTCGATGACCGCTCGGTAACCACCGATGTTGGCCATGGAAGACAGAGCGTCGAGCTTTTGCGCGCGTGAGATTCGCGGCACGCTGTCCATCGCCATGATCGTGGCCTGTTTGGCCGCCAACGCCTGCAACAACTCAGGGTTCTGTGCGGGCCAGATAAAGCTGACGAGGATGCCGCCCTCGCGCAGCAGATTCACTTCATCCTTGCTCGGCGCGCGCACCTTGAAGATGATGTCCGAGCCGGACCAAACGCTGGCTGCGTCCGGAAGGATGGTCGCGCCGGCCGCCTGGTACGCTTCATCGCTGATGCTGGCTGCTGCACCCGCACCGGACTGCACGGCCACACCGAAGCCCAGCTTGATGAGCTTCTGGACGACGTCGGGCACGGTCGCCACGCGCTTTTCGCCAAGATAGATTTCCGTCGGAACCCCAATCAACTGCGGCATGTTCATCATTCCCCTGGGCAAATGTCAACCGCCGATAGTACGCGAAACCCCGACCGGCAGTCCCAACTTGTGAGTCCGCGTCGCTTCCTTGGTGGAATGTGCGAAACGCGATATTGCGCAAGTCAACTCCGTTATAGCCGTCGGAGGGGGATTCATGGCGGTGCATGGGGATTTGACAGATTGGGAAGGCGTATATGGCCATCCCGCCTAATTGCGGTCGGATCGTGCCTTTCGTGAAGCTGAACCGCATCGCCCGTATACTCTTGAGCGACTATAGCTGCAACAGCAAGCTACTTAAACGATCGAAGCGAGCGTCCTTGTCGATGACTGGCAAAATTCCCTGTTTCTTCGCCCTGCACGATGGCGGGCTCCTTGAAGCCAAGGCCGCGTCCGCCTCTCCGGTGCTGCGGGTCGTTGGCGGGAACCTGTATTTCGATGATCCGGGGGTGCGAGCCGCGCTTATCGGCGCGTTCGAGCGGGATTTGGCGGCGCTGCTAAGTCCGCGCGCAGCCACCACGGCAAGATGAACATTCAGCGCGCGGTCGCGATCGTCGGCATCGGCTGCCGTTTTCCGGGGGGCGTACGCGACGCACGCGGGTTCTGGCGTCTGCTCACCGAAGGGCGTGATGCTATCGGCGAGATTCCACCCGACCGTATCGACGTAGAGCGCTTCTTCCACCCGCAGCCGGCCACGCCCGGTCGCATGATGAGCAGACGCGGCGGCTTTCTCGATGCCATCGAGGACTTCGATGCAGCCTTCTTCAGCATCTCGCCCCGCGAGGCCGAACGGATTGACCCGCAGCAGCGTCTGCTGTTGGAAACCGCCTGGGAGGCGATCGAAGACTCCGGTGTCGACGCAAACCGACTGGTAGGAAGCCGCACCGGCGTCTACGTCGGCGAGTGGGTCGCCGACTTCGAAGCACGCAGCTTCGCCGACCTCGATCGGCTCGACATCCAGGCTACCTCCGGCAGCGGCCGTTATGCTGCGTCGGGCCGGGTGTCCTACGCGCTCGGGCTGCGGGGCCCGAGCCTGACCATCGACAGCGCATGCTCTTCGTCGCTGGCTGCGTTGCACCTCGCCGTGACGGCAATCCGCAGTGGCGAATGCCCGCTAGCGTTGGCCGGCGGGGTGAACCTGATCCTTCAGCCACACATTACGGTGGCTTATTCGCAGAGCCGCATGATGGCTCCGGACGGCCACTGCAAATTCGCCGACGCGACCGGCGATGGCTACGTGCGCAGCGAGGGCGCCGCGCTGGTGCTGCTAAAGCCGCTTGCGCAAGCATTGGCCGATGGCGATCGCATCTACGCCATCGTGCGCGGCAGTGCGGTTAACAACGACGGCCGCAGCAGCGGTGTCATGGGTCGGCCGAGCCGCACCGGCCATGAAGAGCTGCTGCGCAGTGCTTACGCGGACGCCGACGTCGCGCCCGGCCGCGTCGGCTACGTCGAGGCGCACGGCACGGGTACTCGCGCGGGCGACCCTGTCGAGATCGGTGCTCTTGGTGCCGTGCTCGGCGAGGGACGCGTGGCCGGCTCGCGTTGCTGGATCGGTTCGGTGAAGACCAACATCGGCCACACTGAGAGCGCGGCGGGTGTGGCCGGGCTGATCAAGGCGGCGCTGGCGCTGCACGAAGGCGCGATTCCAGCGAGCCTGCACTTCAGGGAACCGAACCCGCAGGTAGCCTGGGCCGAGCTACCCTTCGATGTGCCAACTACCTTGACGCCATGGCCGGCCGGCGACGCGCCGCGTGTGGCAGGCGTCAACTCCTTCGGCATCGCCGGCAGCAACGCGCACGCGGTGCTCGAATCAGCTCCAGCGGCCGCGCCAATTCCCGCCAGCACGCTTCCGCCACGCCCTGCTCTGCTGGTACTGTCAGCGCGTAGTGCGCAGGCGCTGCGCGCGTCGGCGCAGCGCTATGCCGATCAGCTCGATGGCGTCACGCGCCAAGGACTTGACGATATTTGCTGGACCGCCGCGACGCGCCGCACCTCGCTCGAGCACCGCGCGGCGTTTGTGGCCGAGGATGCCCGGACTCTCGCGACCAACCTGCGCGCCTTTGCCGACGGCGCGGCCGCCACGGCGGAAGGTCTCGCCAGCGAACCCTCGGCTGCCCAGCCGGTGTTCCTCGTGCCCGGCCAGGGCGGCCAATGGCGCGGCATGGCGCGCGAAATGCTGCAGCGTGAGCCGGCTTTCGCCGCGGCGCTGCAACAGTGCGATGCCGCTGCGCGGCCAATCATTGGCAGCTCGATCATCGGCTCGATCCAATCTGAGGCGAATGACGCACTCGACCGCATCGAGATCATCCAGCCCGCACTCACTGCCATCGCGATCGCCTATGCGCGCTGGCTGGAATCAATCGGCATCGTACCGCGCGCGCTCGTGGGACACAGCATGGGCGAGGTCGGCGCGGCGCACCTCGCCGGCGTGCTCGATCTCGACCAGACAATGCTCATCGTTTGCCGCCGCAGCGCGCTGATGGCGCGTACCCGCGGGCAGGGCGCCATGGCGATGGTCGGCTTGCCGCTGCGCGCGGCCGAACGGCGACTGACGGGCCGCGAATCGCAATTGTCGGTCGCGGCCAGCAACGGGCCAGCGTCCTGCGTCGTCTCGGGCGAACCGGCCGCGCTCGCAGCCTTGATGGCCGAACTCGATTCGGCCGGCGTGTTCTGCCGGCTCGTCAACGTCGACGTGGCCTCGCACAGCTCGCAGATGGCCCAGCCGGCAGCCGAACTCGCGGCCGAACTCGCCGGACTTGAACCGCGCGAGGCACAGCGGCCGATCCACTCAACGCTGCTCGGCCGTGCGGCCCAGGGCCGCGAATTCGCGGCGGGCTACTGGGGCCGCAACCTGCGCGAGCCCGTGCGCTTCGAGGCCTGCGTGGCGCAGTTACTCGACGCCGACGCGCGCTGCTTCGTCGAACTTGGCCCGCATGCCGTGCTCGGCGGCGCGGTGCGGGAATCGGCCCAAGCGCGCGGCATTGGCGTCACGGCACTGGCCTGCGGCCGGCGGGACGAACCCGAACAATGTTGTGCATTGAGTGTGGTGGCATCGCTCTGGGTCGCCGGGCTCGACATCGACTGGCGCCGCGTGCTGCCGCGCGGACGCGTGGTCGACCTGCCGTTATACCCTTGGCAGCGCGAGCGCCACTGGTCGGAGACCGGTTCGCTGGCCGGCGCCGGTGCTGCCGATGTGTCCAGACCCGGCCACCACCCGCTGCTTGAAAGGCGATTCGAGCCTGCCGCGCAGGATGCCGTTTACTGGGAGACCACGCTCGCGCCGCAGCGCTTCGCCTGGGTCGCCGATCACGTCGTGCGCGGCTCGGTGTGGCTGCCCGGCACAGCGTATGTTGAAGCGACGCTCGCGGCCGTCAACGAATTGCGCCCGCAGCATGCGTGGGCGCTCGCCGACATCGAATTCCTCGCCGCCTGGGCGATCACACCCGGCAGTTCGCCGCGCATGCAGGTCCGGGTTGAATGGACAGGCGAAACGCAGGGCCGCTTTGAGGTGCACGGCCTCGCCCCCGACGACTTCAGCGATCGCTGGGAACAACGCGCAACGGGCCGCATCGTAGCGGCCGCCCCCATCGCGCCCCTCGCCGCCGTCGGTGAACCGAGCGACCCGCTGTCGCGCGCTGAAGCGTACGCGCTGCTGGCCGGACTCGGTCTGGCGTACGGCCCAGCGTTTCAAGGTCTGCGTGAGTTACGCCTCTGCGCTACGCAAGCCGCCGCGCAGGTGCAGCTCGACGCCGCGACGCTCGACCCTCGCGCCGTCCGCTATGGCGCCTACCCGCCCTTGCTCGACAACGCACTACAGGCGCTCGCCGCCGCAATTGCTCAACACCACCCCGACGACAGCGCCACTCCGATTCCCACGCGCATCGGCCGGATCGAACTGTGGCACCCGCTGCCGACCGATGCGGCGCTGAGCCTCAGCGTCGCACCCGGCACCGGTGATGTTGACATCCACGACGGCAACGGCAAGCCGCTCGGCGCGCTGCGCGGCATCGTCTTCAAGCGATGGCCTCAGTCCACGGCCGGTGGCATCACCGAGTTGCTGCAGCGGCCGGAGTGGATCGACTTGACTCCGAGCAGCGGCACCGACGCGCTCGGCCCCGTCGTCGTGGTCTGCATTTCGGCTGCGACCGCGGCGCCGCTGATCCACGCGTTGGCGGCCGTCGGTGTGCGCGCGGTTCACGTGACATCCGCCGACTTGCCCTTTTCACCCACCATCTCGGCGCTGTTCGGCGCGTCGCCGCGCGGCCACGTCGTGCACCTGGGCGCGCTCGAGTGCCCGATGCCGGATGAAGAACTCGGCTGGATCGAGGATGCCTGGCAGTGCAGCGGCGATGGCGCGCTCGCGCTGGCACACTCGATCGGTCATGCCGTGGACGGCGCGCCGCCGCGCGTCTGGCTGGTCACGCGGCGCGCCGTGGCCGCTGGCAACAACGATGGCCCGATGGCACTGGGCGGCGCGGCACTCTGGGGCCTGGGTCGCTCCTGGGCCCATGAGCAGCCGGCCCTGGACCTCACGCTCGTCGATCTCGACGGCGCCACTGCTGCGGAAATCGTTCCACTGCTGCGCGCTGCGCCGGCGCAGCGGCAGCTGGCGCTGCGCGGCGGCCGCTGGCTTGGCCTGCGGCTCGCGGCTTGGGCGGAGTCACTGGATGCAAGCACCTCGAATCACGCACCGAGCCTCCGCGCTGCGATCTCCTTGCCCGGCGACCCCACCACATTGCACTGGGAAGCCGCGCTTCGACAGGCACCGCAGCCGCACGAGGTCGAGGTCGAGGTCGAGCACGCGGGGCTCAACTTCATGAACCTGATGTCGGCCCTCGGCGTGTACCCCGGCTACGAAAACGGCCAGGGTCCGCTCGGCATCGAATGCACCGGTCGGGTGGCGCGCGTCGGTGGCGAGGTCACGCATGTGCACCCGGGTGATGCGGTGATCGCCATCGGCCCCGCCTGCCTGCAGCGCCACGCACGGGTGCATGGCGAACTCGTTGCGCTACGCCCGCACGATATCGCCTCCAATGCCGCCGCTGGCCTGCCAATCGCCTTTCTCACCGCGATCCATGCACTGACCCACCTCGCCCGTCTTGAACCCGACGAGCGCGTGCTTATCCACTCTGCGACCGGCGGCGTCGGACTCGCCGCACTTCAAGTTGCGCAACGCGCTGGCGCCCAGGTCTTCGCAAGCGCCGGCACGCAGGACAAGCGTGCCCTGTTGCGTTCGATGGGCGTGGTTCACGTGTTTGATTCACGCGGCGATTTTGCCGACGCGGCGCTGGCCGCCAGCGGTGGACGCGGCGTCGACGTGGTGCTGAACTCGCTCACTGGTGAGGCGATCTGTGCCGGCCTGCGCTGCCTCGCGCCCTACGGCCGCTTCGTCGAACTCGGTAAACGCGACATCTATGGCGGCAGGAGCGTCGCGCTGGCGCCGTTTCGCGCCAACTTGTCGTACTTCGCGGTCGACCTCGACCGCATGATGCGCGAGCGCCCTGCAGCGCTTGGCCGGATGCTGCGCGAGTTCGTCCGCGACATGGATGCCGGCATCTGGCGCCCCTTGCCGGTGAGCACTTTCGCGGCGGACCAACTCATCGACGCGTTCAAGACGCTGATGCCCGGCACGCATGTCGGTAAGCACGTGGTCGCACTCGACCCACCGCCGACCACGGTGCACCCCTCCGCCGGGCTGCATGCGGCATTGCGCATGGATGGTTGCCACCTCATTACCGGCGGCCTTGGCGCACTCGGCCTCGAGGTCGCGCGCTGGCTCGCGCGCCGCGGTGCTTCGGCGTTGATGCTGATCGGCCGCCGCGCACCAACGCCGGCACTGCAACAGACCCTGCGCGAGATCGAGTCGCTCGGCACGCGCGTGCTGACCGCCGCCTGCGATGTGGCCGACCGCATCGCGCTTGGCGCCGCGCTCAATCGCGCGCGCGCCGAAGGCGGCCCGCTACGCGGCGTGTTCCATGCGGCCGGCGTGCTCGCCGACGTAACGCTCGGCGAGATGACGCCGCGGACGCTGCGCGCGCCGCGCGATGCCAAGGTACTCGGTGCCTGGAACCTCGACCGCCTGACCCGCGGCGACACGCTCGATGCGTTCGTGATGTTCTCCTCGGTGGCAGCTTTGTTTGGCACGCCCGGCCAGGGCAACTATGCGGCGGCGAACGCCTTTCTCGACGCACTGGCGCACGAGCGGCGCGCGCGCGGCCAGCCGGGTCTCGCGATCGGCTTCGGCCCGATCTCCCATGTCGGTCTGACCGCCGCCAGCGCGGTTCGCGGCAATTCACTGGCCCGGCTTGGCTTCGACGGCATCACGGTCGCAATCGCAGTCGAAGCGATCGACCGGCTGATTGCCTACGGCGGTCCACAAGCCGTGTGCGCAGCGTTCGATGCGAAACGCTGGCATGCAGCAATGGGCCGCGAGGACGCTGCCAGCCTCGTTGAAAACGACGTCGAATTTCCGCAGGGTAAGGCGGGCGCCGAACCGACGCTGCGCGATGCGCTCGCCCGCGCGCCACCCGGCCCGCCCCGCCGCGCACTGCTGGAGTCTGCGATCAAAACGGAGATCGGCGCCGTGCTGCGCGTGGCACCACAACGCGTACCCGCCGACGTAGCGCTCAAATCGCTGGGCATGGATTCGCTGATGGCGCTCGAACTGCGCAACCGGATCGAGAAGCGCAGCGGCGCTTCGCTCTCACCGACGCTGGCGTGGAACCACCCGACCGTGCGTGCGCTCGCCGAGCACCTTGCAGCACGGTTGCACTTGTCGCTGGATGCGCCAGCGGGCGATGCCGAACTCGACGCCCTGCTCACTGACCTCGAGCAAATGAGCGACGACGAGGCCCGCGCCCTGCTCGAACGCGGCGGTGTTGCGTGAGCGTTCCGCCCGATCGCCTGGCCGGCCTGTCGCCGGGAAAACGAGCGCTGCTCGCGCAACGCCTCCGGCAAAAGCCAGGTGCGCCGCTCGCGCCGCTCACTCCCACGGTCGAGCGCATCGCCATCCTCGCCTCGGCCTGCCGCCTGCCCGGCGGTGCCGACTCGCCAGCGACATTGTGGCAGTTGCTCGCCGAGGGTCGCGATGCAGTCACGGACGTCCCAGCCTCACGCTGGGACGGCGCCGCGCTCTTCAGCCACGACCCGCACGAAGCCAACCGCATCCAGTCGCGCTGCGGCGGTTTCCTCGACGGTCTGGACCGCTTCGACGCCGCCTTCTTCGGCATTGCGCCGCGCGAGGCGGCACTGATGGACCCACAGCAGCGCCTGCTGCTCGAACTCGCCTGGGAAGCGCTCGAAGCGGCCGGCCTGCCGATCGAAGGCCTGGCCCGCTCGGCCACCGGCGTGTTTGTTGGTGCACACAGCCAGAGCAGCGACTGGTGGCTGCTGCAACTCGCGCAGCGCGGCGGTGTGGCCAGTCATTCGAGCACCGGTTCGGCGCATAGTATCCTCGCGAATCGCGTCTCGTATGCGTATGACCTACGTGGCCCGTCGATGACGGTGGACACCGCGTGCTCGTCTTCCCTCGTCGCCATTCATCTCGCGTGCCAGAGCCTGCGCAGCGGCGAATGCGACCTGGCGCTCGCTGGCGGCGTGAATCTGATGCTGCTGCCGAGCGCTAGCTTCGCGTTCAGTCAGCTGCAGATTCTGTCCGCGGGCGGCCGCTGCCGGACCTTCGACGCGGCGGCTGACGGCATCGTGCGTGGCGAGGGTTGCGCGCTTGTCGTGCTCAAGCGTCTGTCGGAGGCCTTGCGCGACGGCGACCCAATACTTGCGGTCATCGCAGGCTCGGCGGTGAACCAGGACGGCGCGAGCAACGGTCTGACCGCGCCGAACGGACCGGCGCAGGAAGCTGTGATCCAGCGTGCGCTGGCGATGGCGGCGATGGCGCCGGAACGCGTTGGCCTGGTCGAGACACACGGCACGGGCACGCCGCTCGGCGACCCTGTCGAGGTGGAAGCGCTCGCCCATGTGATTGGACCGGCGCGCGACGCAGCCCATCGCTGCTGGCTCGGTGCGCTCAAGACGAACATTGGTCACCTCGAAGCGGCGGCGGGCGTCGCGGGACTCATCAAGGCGGTTGAATGCCTGCGTCGCGGCCTGGTACCGGCGAACCTGCACTTCACGCGTCCCAACCCGTACCTGCGCTTGGACGGCACACCGTTCGTGATTCCGCTCGATTTGACGCCATGGCCCGCCGGCACGTTGCCGCGCGTGGCCGGTGTCAGCTCGTTCGGCTTCGGCGGAACCAATGCGCATATCGTGCTTGAGGAACATCGCGGCGAGACTCCAGCTGTTGTCGATACCGCCCCACGGGACCAGCTGCTGACCGTCTCGGCGCGCAACCCAGCGGCGCTGGTGCAATCGCTACGGGAGCACGCGACAGCACTCGACACGCTGCCCGCCGAACAACTGGGCGCCTTCGTCTACACCGCAAAGGTACGGCGCAGTCACCATGCGCACCGCATTGCGGTGGTCGGTAGCGCACCGCAGGCGCTCGCCGAACGTCTGCGCGCGCGTCTCGCGGATGCCGCAAAGTCGCCGGCTGTCGGCGACACACGACCGGTCTGGGTCTACACCGGCCAGGGCAGCCTGTGGCCGGGGATGGGCCGCGAGCTGTTCGACACTGAGCCCGTGTTCCGCACCGCGCTCGAAGAAGTCGCAGCGCTGTTCGAGAGCGCGGCCGGCTGGAACCTGCTGCCAGTCGTGATCGATGCCAGCGAAAGCACGCGCCACGCCGCCACCGAGGTCGCGCAGCCGGCGCTATTCGCGCTGCAAGTCGGGCTGACCGCGCTGTGGCGTGCTTGGGGTATGCCTGCGGGCGCCGTCGTCGGCCACAGTGTCGGCGAGGTAGCCGCAGCATTGGCCGCCGGAGTGCTGACTTTGGACGACGCCGTGGTCGTCGTGTTGCAGCGCTCGCGCGCCATGCAGCCCACGTTCGGCCACGGCTGCATGGCGCAGGCTGAATGCGGCGAGGCGGACCTTCGCGCCGAACTTGCCGCGTTCGGTGATGTGCTCGCGGTCGCGGCGCTGAACGGACCAGCTTCGACGGTGCTGTCGGGGCCGACCGAGCCACTCAACGCCTGCGTTGCGCAACTTCAAGCGCGCGGCATCGCAACGCGTGCCCTGGCGGTCGACTACGCCTTCCACAGCAACCAGATGACGCATGTCGTTCCCGGCATCGTCGCTGCGCTGCGCACCATCCGGCCGCGGCCTGCGACGTTGCCATTCATGTCGACCGTGACTGGCCGATGGGCTGAGTCCGGCAATCTCGACGCTGCCTACTGGGGCCGCAACGTGCGCGACACGGTACGGTTTGCCCCCGCGGTGCAGGAACTGCTCGCAGCGGGCTACCGGACGTTTCTCGAGATCGGTCCGCACCCAGCACTCGGTGCCGGCATCCAGGCACAGGCCGATGCGGCGCGGACCGAGGTGGGCATCGCCGCATCACTGCGGCGCGACAAGCCGGCGCGGGCCGCCTTGCTCTCGAGCATGGGCGCGCTCCTCGAAGCCGGTACTGCGATCGATTGGCAGCGGCACCGCGACCCGCGCCGCCGCGTCCTGACATTGCCGCGCCAGCCGTGGCAGCGGCAGCGCCATTGGCTCGCTGCGCCCGATGTGGCGGCCCTCGCGTTCAGTGTCACCGGCCGCGCCGGGCCGGCCGCGGCGCTCGGCGACCCCACCGCCTGTTACGAGATGAGTTGGTTGCCCTCGGCCGTTTTGCCGCGCGCACCGGCGTTCGACATTACCCGCCACGCCGCGCCGCTCGAAGCGCTGGCTGCCACCTGGCCCGAAGCGCAGGTTCTGGCCGGTGAATCAGACGTGCAGACGGCTCTTGAGGCACATGCTGCGGCACATGTCTGGCACACCCTGGGCGCGCTCGGCCTCGATTCCGCCGGGATGCGTATCACGCCGGAGACGGCTGCCAAGCGCGGCATTTTGGTGCGTCATACGCGTCTGTGGGGCCGGATGTTGCAGATGGCCGGACAGGCCGGATTCCTGTTCCACGATGGCGATGACTGGATCGTCACCGCGCGCAGCGTTGCGTTGCACGATGACGTCGTACCTGCACCGCAGCGGCTCGAGAGGGCGCTGCTGGACCGTTGTGGAGTGGGTCTGGCGGCCGTGTTGCGCGGCACGCTCGATCCACTGGCGCTGCTGTTCCCGCCTGACGGAGGCGACTCGGCCGCACAGATCTACGCGCAGTCAGATTCGGCGCGCGTCTACAACAGGCTCGCCGCCGCGGCGATCGCGCGACTCGCGCGCGAAATGCCTCGACCGCTGCGCATCGTCGAGATCGGAGCCGGCACCGGCGCGACGATGAGCGCACTCATCCCGGTGCTGCCGGCCGGCAGCCACTATTGTTTCACGGATGTCTCGCCGCTCTTTCTGCACGAGGCCGCAGCGCGGTTGGCGGGCACGCCGCTCGATGTTCGCTTCAGCCGCCTCGACATCGAACGGGCGCCGCAGGCGCAGGGCTTCACGCCGGGCGAATTCGATGTCGTCGTCGCGGCCAACGTGCTGCACGCAACGTCCGACCTGCGGCGCACCCTCGACCACGTGCGCAGCCTGCTCGCGCCGGGCGGCGTGCTGGTGATGATCGAAACCGTGGCACGGCGGGCCTGGATCGACCTCACTTTCGGCATGACCGAAGGCTGGTGGCGCTTCGACGATGCGCCGCTGCGCCAAGACCATGCGCTGCTCAATGTGGAAACCTGGAGGGCTCTGCTCACAGCGGCCGGCTTCGATGACACACACGCGCTAGGTGCCGCGTTTTCGCAACGAGCCGTGCATCCGCAGGCGCTGCTGCTCGCGCGCGCGGCGCCTACCGAGACCACGGCGCGGCAACGTTTTGTCGGTAGTTCGTGGTGGCTCGTTGGTGATCGCAGCGGCATCGCCTCGCAACTCGCCGAGGCGATCTGCGCCGAAGGCGGTGTCTGCGAATGCGTCGACGCCGGCGATTCGCGGCTGCCGGACGAATCGGTGCACGGCATCGTGTATTGTGCCGCGTTGGATGCACCGGCCGATGCTGCGAGCCCCGATGCGATCACCCCGGCGTTCGCGTGGGCGCGTCGGCTCCAGGCCGGTGGCCGCGCGCGACTGTGGCTGGCGACCCGCGCAGCCCAGCGGGCCGCCACAACGGACAAGGTGTTCGCACCGCAGCAGGCGCCGCTGTGGGGCCTGGGCCGCTCGATCGCACTGGAACATCCGACAAACTGGGGCGGCCTGGTGGACTTGGACCCGAGCGCCACCGACGCGCAGTCCGTGTCAGCCCTGCTCGACACGCTGGCCGCCGGCGACGGCGAGGACCAGGTGGCGATCCGCAACAATGTCCGGCATGTTGCCCGTCTCGCGCCTCGAGCGCTGCCCGCGCCTGCGGCGCTCACGCTGGATGCGCACGGCGCGTACCTTGTAACCGGCGCCTACGGCGGCCTCGGCCCGAAGATCATTGCATGGCTCGCCGACCAGGGGGCCCGCACGCTGGTGCTGATCGGGCGCCGTGGCGCGGCGGGCGGGGCGCTCGCCGTGTCGATCGAGAACTTACGCACACGCGGCCTCTCGATTATCGCCGAAACCGCGGACGTAGCCGACTCCGCCGTGATGGGGCGCCTGTTCGAACGACTTCGGGCCGACGGCACGCCGGTACGCGGCGTCGTCCATGCAGCCGCAGCGATCCGCTTCACGGCGCTGCAGGATCTCACTTCAACCGATCTGGCCGACGCACTGCGCGCCAAGGTGCAAGGCAGCCAGGTGCTGCACGAACTGACGCGTGATTTGCCGCTCGACCTCTTCGTACTCTTCTCGTCCGCCACCACGCTGTTCGGCGCAAAGGGCCTGGCGGCCTACGCCGCGGCGAACCAGTTCCTCGGTTTGCTCGCATGGCAGCGCGCCGCGCTCAGCCTGCCGGCAACCTGCGTCGACTGGGGGGCGTGGAGCGAGATCCGCCTGCTCGACGGCCAACGCAGCTCGAACCTCGAACAGCTAGGCTTTCGCAGCATGTCCGACGCAACGGCGTTGGCGATCCTGTCGGGCCTGGTGCACGGACGTGTGCCGCAGTGTTTAGTCGCCGACGTGGATTGGCAGACCGCCAGCGCTGCCTACCAAGCGCAGGGCAGGCGGCCCTTCCTCGACAACGTGATCGCCAGCGCGCCGGAACGCCGCGACGAAGCGGCGCCGCTGGCATCTGCGGCGGACCTGCGCGCCGAACTCATCGGCCTGCCGGAGAGCGCACGGCATGAACGGATCGGCACGGTGGTGCGCGCCGAACTCGCCGGCGTGCTCGGGCTGGCCGGGTCGCGGGACGTCGATCCGGCCAAGGGCTTCTTCGAGCTTGGCCTCGACTCGCTGATGGCGATGCAGTTGCGGCGGCGCCTGGCCGCCCGGCTGAACCTGACACTGCCGGCCAGCGTAACCTTTAACCACCCGAGCGCGGCGCCGCTTGCCAGGCATCTGCTCGGCCTGCTCGCGCTGACGCCGGACACCGCCCAACCGATCGCCGCCGCCGGGGCGTCAGAGGCAGCGTGCAACGACATCGCTGATCTGACCGATGCGGAGGTGCGGAGCGCGCTGATCACCGAGTTGGCCGAGTTTAGGGACCTCGGTGACAGACCCGACACGGCTGGGGGAGGTCGACAATGACGACCGCTGCGAGGTCCGTTGTCGGCGAGGTGGAGCGGCAGGCGCTTGCCGCTCTGCGTAAGATGCGCGAGCGCGTCGCAGCGTTGGAGTTGGCGCGCTACGAACCGCTGGCAATTGTCGGGGCGGCCTGCCGGTTGCCGGGCGCGCCCGACATCGACGCGTTCTGGGACCTACTATGTCGCGGCGGCGATGCGATCACCGACATCCCGCCGGATCGCTGGGACGAGAAGGCGCTCGAACGCGCCGGCGCCGGTGTCGGCATCCCGCGCAGGGCCGGTTTGCTGCCTCGGGTGGACTGTTTTGATGCCGAGTTTTTCGGCATCACAGCCCGCGAGGCGCAGTTGATGGACCCGCAGCAGCGTCTGTTCCTCGAAGTCGCGTGGGAAGCTCTGGAACGGGCCAACATACCGCCGCTCGGCCTGAAGGGTTCGCGCTGCGGCGTGTTCGTCGGAACCACCACCTCCGACTATCTGCAACTGCTCAACCAGCGCCTCGCGGGTACGCAGCACGACGCCTACGTCGTCTCGGGCAACACCATCAACGCGATCGCGGCGAGGGTCTCGTACACGCTCGGCCTGCACGGCCCGGCGATGGCGATCGACACCGCCTGCTCGTCGTCGCTGGTGGCGATCGACCGCGCCTGCCGCAGCCTGCGCGACGGTGAATCGCGCCTCGCCATCGCCGGCGGCGTCAACATGGTGTTGACACCCGAACTGCTGCTGTCGCTGGCGCGCTGGGGCATGCTGTCGCCGGACGGCCACTGCAAGGCCTTCGACGCGTCGGCGAACGGTTTCGTGCGCGCCGAAGGCTGCGGCGTTGTGCTCATCAAGCGCCTCGCCGACGCCCGCGCCGACGGCGACCAAATCTGGGCGCTGCTACGCGGCTGGGCCGTCAACCAGGCCGGTCGCAGCAGCGCCTTCGGTGTGCCGAGCGGATTGGCCCAGAGCGATGTACTTCGCGACGCACTGGCAGCCGCGCGCGTCGAACCGACCAGTGTGGCCTACGTCGAGGCGCATGGTACCGGTACCGCGCTCGGTGACCCGATCGAGATGGAATCAATCACCGAGGTGTATTGCGCGCAGCGCAAGAATGATGCGCCGCTATGGGTGGGTGCGGTGAAATCCAACGTCGGCCACCTCGAATGCGCCGCCGGCGTAACCGGTTTGATCAAGACCGTGCTGGCGCTGCGACACCGGCAGATCCCACCCAATGTGCACTTCCGCGAGCCATCGCCACACATCCCGTGGGACTCAATCGCGGTGCGCGTGCCGACCCGGCTTGAGGAGTTCCCGGCGATCGCCGGACGCCGCCTCGCCGCGGTCAGCGCATTCGGCTTCAGCGGCACCAACGCACACGTCATACTCGAAGAAGCACCGCCCGCCACGGCAGCAGTACCCGATGAGGCGCTCCCCGCCTTGCTGCTGACGGTTTCGGCGCGCAGCCCGGACGCGCTGCGCCAACTCGCGCTGGCTTACGCCGAACGTCTGAACGGCACTGTCTCGCCCGATACGATGTGCCTGGCGGCCGGTGCCGCGCGTTCGCATCTGCCGTACCGTCTCGCGTTGAGTGCGCTGGACCCTGCCGAACTCGCGCTGCGGCTGCGCGGCGCTGCGCGCGGCGACAGCGGCGCCGGTATCTTGCAGGGCCGTGTCGGCATCGACCGGCCCGGCGTCGCCTTCCTGTTCACCGGCCAAGGAGCACAGCATGCCGGCATGGGGCAGCGCTTGCTCCAATCGAGTCGCGTGTTCCGGGCCGCTTTCGAGCGCTGCGCCGCGATCATCGATCCCTTGATCGACCGGCCGCTTATCGAGCTGGTCGGCACACCCGATGTTGCGACCTTGGACCAGACCGGCTACACCCAACCGGCCCTGTTTGCGATCCAGTTCGCGCTAGCAGAATGGTGGCGAAGCGTCGGCGTACAACCTTCGATCGTACTCGGCCATTCGGTCGGCGAGTTCGCCGCAGCCTGCTTCGCCGGCGTGCTGACGCTGGAGGATGCAGCGACGCTGGTGACCCTGCGCGGCGCCTTGATGCAAGCGCTGCCTGCCGGCGGCGCAATGGCCGCGGTGTTCGCGGCGGAACAATCGGTACGCGAACGGATGCAGGGCATCACCGGCGTGCTCGCGGTGGCGGGCATCAACAGCCCACGCGAAACGGTCGTTTCCGGTGATGCTGCGGCGGTGCAGGCACTCACGGCGGCGTTCGCTGCCGCCGGCGTCGGGGTTGAGCCACTGGCGGTCTCGCACGCCTTCCATTCGCCGCGCATGTTGCCGATGCTCGCGCGCTTTGAGGAGGCGGCACGCCGCGCCTTGGTCGCACCGCCGCGCATCCCGGTTATCTCGTCGATGACAGGCCTGAGCGCCGCTGCCGATTGGGGCAGTACGATCTATTGGGTGAAGCAATTGCAGGCACCGGTGCGCTGGTTCGACGCAATATGCAGCGCTGCCGCCGGGGGCATCGGCGCAGCAGTGGAAATCGGTCCGCAACCGGTGCTCGCCGGCCTCGGGCGACGTGCCCTGCCCGAAGCCGCGATCACCTGGCTGCCCTCGCTGCGCCGCGACCACGACGACGGCTCGACGATCATGAACACGCTCGGCGCGCTCTACGTACAGGGCGCGGTGGATGACTGGAGCGGCCGCGCCGGTGCCGCCGCACGCGCGCACGTCGATCTGCCGGTCTATCCTTTCCGGAACACCCGTCATTGGGTCGACGCACCGCGGCGCAGCGGTGCTGCCATCGCTGGCACCGCCTGGTGCCATCCACTGCTCGGCGCTGCACTGCCATTGGCCACCGGCGACCGCGTTTTCCAGGCCGAGGCCGGCGATAGCCGCCACACCTGGGTGCGCGAGCACCGGATCCACACCGCAAGCCTCTGGCCCGCTGCGGCGAGCGTCGAGATGCTACTTGCCGCGGCCCGTGAAACCGGCGCTGCGCTTGAACTGCGCGACATCGAGTTTCGCGTGCCGCTCGTGCTGCCCGAGGACGCCAGCGTCACCGTTCAGACGGTGTTGCGGCCGCAGGTTGCCGGTGCGTGGGCAGCAGAGATTTGCCGCGAACCGGCGCAGGCCGGAGGGCAGTGGTTGGTTTTCGCCTCGGCGCGCCTGCAGGCACGGGCCGAGCCGGAATCGATGCCCGATCTGGCCACTTTGAAGACCCGCTGCGCCGAGCTGGTTGACGCGGCGGCGTTCCACGCTGCACTCGCCCGCGCCGGTGCGCCGTTCGGCGCAGCTTTCCGCCGCTTGCGTCACATCGGCCGTGCAACCGGCGAGGCCTTTGCACAGCTGGATCCGCCCGCTGCGTCCGGCGACGACGATCGGTGGCTGATCCACCCGGGCCAACTAGACGCCTGCCTGCAACTGGTGTCGATTGCGGACGGTCACCGCGACGACGCAGACCATGCGCTCTGGCTGCCGACGACGATCAAACACCTCTCGGTTCACGGGCGAGCAAATGGTTCACTGTGGGGACACGCGCGGCTGCACCCGCCAGACGGGGATGGAACGCGGCTCGGCGCCGATCTGCGGCTGTGGAACGCGGACGGATCGTCAGTAGCGAGCGTGTTGGGCGTGCAGTTCCGGCGCGCGCACGCCGCAGCAATCACCGGCGCGAACGCCAGTCTGGTCGATCGTTGCGGCATCGAGCTTACTTGGCAACGCGCGACTGTGACGTCGGTCGCGTCGGCCGACGCTACGCGCTGGCAAATCATAGGTGGTGGCACGTTTGGCGACCTGCTGGTACGGGCCTTGAGGGCGCGCAGAGCCGACGCCGGATCGGTTGATACACCCTTGTTTACCGCAGCGTTGAATGTGGTGCATCTGGCGGCACTCAACCTGCCCGACAACCCCGACGCAGACGCCGTGTTGCCGGCGCTGCGACCAGTATTCGAATCGGCGCTGCGCCTCGCGCAGTCTTGCGCAAGCGCTGCGCTGCCGACTCGTCTGTGGCTCATCACTCGTGGCGCCCAGGCGGTGCGCGGCAATGAGTCGGCAGCGCCCCTCGCGGCCACACTGTGGGGCCTGGCCCGCGTCCTGCGCGCAGAACACCCACACCTGCAGTGCACCGTGATCGACATCGATGCCGACTGCACCGGCGCCGCACTCGCGCAGGTGCTGCTGTCCGGCGGCGCACGCGAATCGCAGCTCGCCGTACGGGGCAGCGAAACCTGGCACGCCCGCCTTGCGCCGCTGCCGCCGCCGCGTGATTTCCGCATCACCGCACCGCACTCCGGGCGCATCGAGGACGTGGTGCTGTCACCGCATGCTCTGCGGGCGCCGGGCGCCGGCGAGGTCCGCATCGAGGTACAGGCCGCGGGCCTGAACTTTCGCGACGTCCTGTGCGCGCTCGGTATGGTTGCGGGCGCGGCCGACTCGCTCGGCGGCGAATGTTCAGGCCGCGTAACCGCGGTGGGTCCTGGCGTGACCCGCTTCGCGCCCGGTGATGCGGTGTTCGCCCTCGCTCCGGGGAGCCTTGCCTCGAGCGTGTGCGTGGCGCAGACGTTTGTGGCGTTTCGGCCGGCAGGCCTGGGCGATATCAGCGCCGCCGCCCTGCCCGTCGCCTGCCTAACCGCGAGCTATGGGCTCGAGGAACTCGCCGGTCTGCGCCGCGGCGACCGGGTGTTGATCCACGCCGCAACCGGGGGCGTCGGCCTGGCTGCAGTGCAACTCGCCCGTCTGCTCGGCGCCGAGGTCTACGCCACCGCGGGCAGTCGCACCAAGCGCGAGCATCTGCGCTTGCTAGGTGTGCAGCATGTGTTCGACTCGCGCAGCCTCGCCTTCCGCGACGAGGTTCTCACGCACACCGGCGGCCAAGGCATGCAGGTGGTTCTCGGTGCTCTCACGGGTGACTTCATCGCGGCCGGCCTGTCGCTGGTCGCGCCCGGCGGCTGCTTCCTGGAGATGGGCAAACGCGGCGTTTGGAGCGTCGAGACGGTGGCCGCGCGCTATCCAGGCATCCGCTACCACGTCTTCGATCTCGGCGAGGCGGCCCTGCATGACGCCGCACTGGCGCCCAGGCTCTTCGCACGGCTCCTGGCGCGGCTCGAGTCGGGTGAGCTGACCGCGTTGCCAGTGGCGAGCTTCCCGATGCGCGACGCGCAGGCAGCGTTCCAGACCATGGCGCACACGCGCCATATCGGCAAGCTGGTACTGCAACGCGATGCAGCAGCGCCGGCCGCCGCCTGCCAGATCAGGGCCGACGCAAGCTACCTCGTCACTGGCGGCTTCGGCGCCCTCGGCCTGGTGCTCGCACAAGCGCTCGCGGAACGCGGCGCACGCCACCTGATCCTACTCGGCCGCGGTGCCCCGTCGGCCGCTGCCGAGGAAGTGCTCGAGCTTCTCGCAACGGCCGGTGTCAACGTGCGCCGCGCCCAGCTTGACATCGCCGACGCCGACGCGCTTCGCTCCCTGCTCGCCGACACCGCCGCCAAGATGCCGCCGCTTCGCGGCGTCGTGCATGCGGCCGGTGTGCTCGACGACGGCGTGGTCGAACAGCAGAACTGGTCTCGCCTCGAGACAGTGCTGCGGCCCAAGCTAATCGGTGCGCTGAATCTCGTCGCGGCGACCGCCGGCGCAGCGCTCGACTTGCTCGTACTGTTTTCCGCGGGCGCCGCCTGGCTCGGCGCCCCTGGGCAGTCCAACTACGCCGCTGCGAATGCCGCGCTCGATGCACTGGCGCGGTCGCTACGCGCGCAGGGCAGGCAAGCAACGGCGATCGGCTGGGGTCGCTGGGCCGGCACCGGCATGGCCGCCACGCGCGGCGGCGCTGACTGGAGCAGCCAGGGAATCGGTGAGATCGATACGGCCCAGGGCGTGGCGGCGATGTTCGAACTCATCGAGCGCAACGCCGCCTCGGTGGCGGTGTTGCCGATCGACTGGTCTGTGTACCTGGCGAAGCTGCACGGCACGCGGGCGCCGGCGTGCTTCGACACCCTGCTGCCGAGCGCGAGTCCCGGCGCCACCGACGTGCCAGATGGACTCGCCCGCCTCCAAGCCCTGCCGGCCCACGAGCGGCGCGAGGCTCTGATAGCGCGGCTCGACGCGCTGGTTAGACAAGTCGTCGCAATGCCCGCCGACCGCAGCATAGAACCGCGCTGGCCGCTGCGCGAGCTGGGGATGGATTCGCTGATGATGGTGGAGCTTCGCAACGCGATCGGCACGGCCTTCGACAGACCGCTGTCGGCGACGCTGCTGTTCGACCACCCAACACTCGACGCGCTTGCGAATCACCTGATGGTGACCTGGCCTGGCCTGCAGGAACCAAGCGACACTGCGACGCCGGCCACCGCTGCGGCCGACGCGGTCGATGCGATACGGACGCTGTCGGAACAACAGGCAGAGGCCGAATTGCTCGCCGAGCTGGCGCGGGGAGTAGCCCGATGAGCGAACCGCATGCGGCCTTGTCTCCGGTCAAGCAGGCGCTGCTTCAAATCCGCGAACTGCGTGAGCACCTCGCCCGGGCCGAGGCTGCGGCGTGTATCGCGGGCGAGCCGGTCGCCATCATCGGCACAGCCTGCCGGTTGCCCGGCGGCGTGCACGATGAGGCATCACTGTGGCACGTGCTCGCCAACGGCATCGACACGATCGGCCCGATTCCGCAGGATCGCTGGGACGTCGCCGCCCACCTCGACCCGGACCCCGACCACCCCGGCACAATGTGCACGCAGGAAGGCGGCTTTCTCGACGACGTAGCGGGCTTCGACGCAGCTTTCTTCGGCATCGCGCCGCTCGAGGCGGCGAGCATGGACCCGCAACAGCGCCTGCTGCTCGAACTTGCCTGGCACGCGCTGGAAGACGCCGGCATCGCACCCGACTCGCTCACCGGCAGCCGCACCGGTGTGTTCGTCGGTGTCGGCAACAGCGACTACGCGCGCCTTCTGTGGAACGACACGGCGAACATCAATGCCTATGCCGGCTCAGGCGGCAGCCTTGCGGTGATCGCCGGGCGGATCAGCTATGTGTTCGGGCTGCAGGGTCCGGCGCTCTCGGTCGACACGGCCTGCTCCTCCTCGCTGGTCGCGGCGCACCTTGCCTGCCGAAGCCTGCGCAGCGGTGAATGCGATCTGGCACTGGTCGGCGGCGTCAATCTGATCCTCACCCCCGACGCGCACATCGCATTCACCAAGGCGCGCATGATGGCGCTTGACGGCCGCTGCAAGACTTTCGACACGGCGGCCGACGGTTACGGCCGCGGCGAAGGTGCCGCCGTGCTGGTGCTGCAACGCCAGCGCGATGCAAGTTCCACCGGCGCGCGGATCCTCGCCTTGATCCGTGGCTCGGCGGTGAACCAGGACGGACGCAGCGGCGGTCTCACCGCACCGAACGGTCCGGCGCAAGAAGCCGTGATCCGGGCCGCGCTTGCGCAGGCGAAGCTTGCGCCGGCCGACATCGACTTGGTTGAGGCGCACGGCACCGGCACCTCGCTTGGTGACCCGATCGAGTTGCAGGCGCTCGCCGCCGCGCTCGGCGCCGGGCGCGAGACGGACTGCGCGCTGTTGGTCGGCTCGTGCAAGACCAACTTCGGTCACCTCGAAGCGGCTGCCGGCATCGCCAGCGTGCTCAAGGTAATCGCGGCGCTGCGCCGTAGGCAGGTACCGCCGCACCTGCACTTCGAAAATCCGAACCCGCTATTTGACTGGGTGGGCCAGCCGCTGCGCGTGCCGACACGGCTGCAAGACTGGCCGCAACGCAACGCACCGGCGCGCGCCGGCGTCAGCTCTTTCGGCTTTTCGGGAACGAACGCGCACATGATCCTCGAAGCGGCGAGCGCCGCGGACAGTGCCGCACAGCCCAACGAGCGGCCCCTGCACCTGCTGGCTCTCGCGGCGCGCGACGACGAAGCCCTGGCCTCACTCGCCCAGGCCTGGCGCAGCCGTCTTGACGAACCCGGCGAGCTGGCCGATCTCTGCTTCAGCGCGAACACTGGCCGTGCGCTGTTGCCGCAGCGACTGGCGTTGCGCGGCGCTTCGGCGGCGGAATTCGGCGCAGCGCTTGGGGCGTTTGGTTCGGGCACAGCGCATCCCACGCTGGTGAGTGCACGCGCAGGGGCCACTGCGCCGAAGGTTGCATTCCTCTTCACTGGCCAGGGCGCGCAGTACTCCGGCATGGCGCGCGAACTGTACCGCGACGCGCCAGTGTTCCGCGAAACCCTGGACCGCTGCGCCAGCGTGCTCGACGGCTTGCTCAACGTCCCGTTGATCCAGCTCCTGTACGACCACGCACACGCCGCGCGGCTCGATCAAACGGCGTATGCGCAACCGACGCTGTTTGCCGTCGAGGTTGCGCTCGCGGCGTTATGGCGCTCGTGGGGCATTGAGCCGGCAGTGGTGATGGGCCACAGCCTAGGCGAATACGCGGCCGCTTGCGTTGCCGGAATCTTCCCGCTCGATGACGCGCTACGCGTGGTTGCACACCGCGGCCGGCTCACGCAGGCGTTGAGCGGTGACGGCGCGATGACCTCGGTAGCCGGCAGCGAGGAACAGGTTCGATCGGCAATGGCCGAACTCGGCCTGCGGCTCGACTTCGCGGCGTTCAACGCGGCGCAGCAGGTCGTCGTCAGCGGCGCACGCACCGACCTGGACCGACTCACCCGCCAGCTTGATGCGAAGGGCCTGCAGTGCCGGCCGCTGCGCGTCTCGTATGCATTCCATTCGGCACTCATCGAACCGGCGCTGGCGCCACTGGGCGAGGAACTGACGACGGTACGTTTCGGGACGGCCCGCTGCACGATGATCACCAACCTTCGCGGCGCCGTCGCCGCGACCGGCGAGATGTCCAAACCCGACTACTGGCTCCGGCAGATGCGCGCGCCGGTACGCTTTGCCGATGGCCTGCACGCCCTGCTAACGCAGGGCGTGACACACGTGATCGAAATCGGCCCGCAGCCAGTGCTGCTGGGCATCGTCGCCGCCGACCTTCCGGCCGGGTCAACTTTACGGTGGCTACCGTCGCTGCGGCGCGATGCGCCCGACTGGTCCGAGATGCTCGATGGGCTGCAACGCCTGTTCGTCGACGGCGCCAAGATCGACTGGCACGGCTTCGAGCGCGGTCGCACACGACGGCAGGTCGCTGTGCCGGTGATGCCGTTCCGCCGCCGCAGCCACTGGATCAACTCGGGCTCGAACCGCGGCATGGAGGGTAACTCCGCTGGCGCGCATGTCTGGGAACGTCTGGTCACGGCGCTGACGCGACAGTCTATGCAGGCGCCCATAGGCGTCGATGTGACCGACTACGCGCGCCGCTGGGCCGTGCTGGAAGAGCTGACCGTCGCGCATACCGCAGACGTGCTGCGCGGCGCAGGCCTGTTCGCGTTCGCGGGCGATGCCGCGACGCTCGCGCAGGTGCATGAACGCCTCGGAGCGAGCGTTTCGTACACCCACCGGCTCGGACGCTGGCTGGCGCGGCTCGCAGCGCGCGGTTTGCTGCGCGCCGACGGTGAGCGCTTCATCGCCGAGCGGCCGCTCGCCGACCCAGATCTTGAAACCCATCACGCCGCGGCGCGCGCGGCGCTCGCCGGCGACCCGGCGCAGCTCGCTTACCTCGAGCACTGCGGGAAGCTGCTCGCCGACGTGATCGCCGGCCGCGAAAGCCCGCTCGAAACGCTTTTCCCTGGCGGTTCATTCGAGCTCGCCGAAAGCATCTACCAGCACTCGACGCCGATGCGCTACATAAACACACTGGCGGCGAGTGCGCTCGAGGCACTGGTCGCCGCGCATCGGCCCGGTTCCCAGCTGCGCATCCTCGAGATCGGCGCCGGCACCGGCAGCACGACTGCGGCGTTGCTGCCCGTATTGCCCTCCGCACGCACGCACTATAACTACACCGACGTGACGGCGGCCTTCTTCGACCGCGCCGCCATCCGCTTCAGCGAATTCCCGTTCGTGCGCTTCTCGAGTTTCGACCTCGATTCCGATGCCGCGGCTCAGGGCTTCGCAGCCGGCTCGTTCGACATCGTCGTGGCGGCCAACTCGGTGCACGCAGTGCGCGACCTGCGCGCCGCGCTGGCGTCGATCCGTACGCTGCTCGCGCCGGGCGGCGTGCTGGTGCTGGTGGAATCGACCGAGCACCTGGCATGGTTCGACATGAGCACCGGCCTCATCGAAGGTTGGCAGCAGTTTGACGACGACTTGCGCGGCGACAACCCGCTGCTGAATGCGCCGCAGTGGCTCGCCGCGTTGCGCGAAGCAGGTTTCGACGCCGCCGGCGCCTGGCCGCCCGCGGGCAGCGAACCCGCCGCGATCGGCCAGCAGGTGATTGCAGCGCGCGTCTGCGGGCGTGCCGGCTCAGCTGCACCGGCGGCCGGGCTTGCGAAGGACGAGACCCCAGCATCCGTCGCGGCGGTCGCCGATGACGGCGCCGAAGTCACCGCGGCCCTGCGCCGGCGTTTGCAACAGGCTGGCCCCGACGAACAGCGCGAGCTGCTGCGCGACACGCTGCGCGAAGCCGTCTCCACGGTGTTGCGCCTCGGCCCTGTTGATCTTCCGGGTCGGCACGACCGACTGATGGACCTCGGCATGGATTCGCTGATGGCGGTGCAGTTGCGAAACCGCATCGGCCGCGGGCTCGGCTTGGCCAAACCGCTGCCCGTCACCCTGATGTTCGACCAGCCGACTATCGAAGCGCTGGCGTTGTACCTGCAAGCACTGCTAGGCGAAGGGACCCCCGAGCCGCACCGCGCAGTCGCTCCGCCCGCCGCGCCGCCGGTCGCATCGGTTGGCATCGACACGGTCGCGACGATGAGCGATGCCCAGATCGAGGCGCTGCTGATGCAACGGTTGAACCTGCGATGACGACCAAATTGCCAGCCGTCCCCGTGCTATCGCCGCTGCAGCGTGCCTTCCTGGCGCTAGAGCAGGCGCAGGCGCGGTTAGCCGCCGTCGAGGCTGCAGCGAGCGAACCGATCGCGGTAATCGGCATTGGCTGCCGGGTGCCGGGTGCCGACAGCCCCGCCGAGTTCTGGAAGCTGCTCCGGGACGGGCGCGACATGGTCGGCCCGATCCCGCGTGAGCGCTTCGACATCGATGCGTTCTACGATGTCGACACGACAACATCCGGCCGCATCGCCGTGCGTGAGGCCGCCTTCATCGGGCCAATCGACGGCTTCGATGCGGGTTTCTTTGGCATCTCGCCACGTGAGGCGCGTGGCATGGACCCGCAACAGCGACTGCTGCTTGAGGTGGCATGGGAAGCGCTCGAGCACGCGGGCCAGGCACCCGACCGCCTCTCGACCTCGGCCACCGGCGTCTATGTCGGCCAGGCCAGCTCCGACTACATGGCGTTGCTGCACAAGAGCGGCGACCCGGCGCTCCTCGATGCCCACTTCACCTCGGGTGTCGCGCACAGTGTGACCTCCGGACGGGTGTCGTATCTGCTTGGGCTGCAAGGTCCGAGCCTGACGGTGGACACAGCGTGTTCATCGTCGCTGGTCGCGGTGCATCTGGCGTGCCAGGCACTGCGTATCGGGGAGTGCCGGATGGCGCTGGCCGGCGGCGTGAATCTGATGCTGTCGGAAGACTTGTTCATCGCGTTTTCTCATTCGCGCATGCTTGCGCCTGACGGCCGCTGCAAGTCCTTCGACGCGGCGGCCGACGGCTTCGGTCGCAGCGAAGGCTGCGGCATCGTCGTGCTCAAGCGCCTGTCCGATGCACAGAGCGAAGGCGACCGCATCCTCGCGCTGATCCGCGGCAGCGCGGTGAACCAGGACGGACCGAGCAGCGGCTTGACCGCGCCGAATGGGCCGGCGCAGGAAGCCGTGATCCGCACGGCACTTGCACGCGCCGGCGTTGCGCCAGGCGACATCGGCGTGATCGAGGCACACGGCACCGGCACGCAGCTCGGCGATCCGCTCGAAGTGCAGGCGCTCGGCAACGTCTTCGGTCCGGGGCGCGACGCGGCAAGGCCGCTCTGGCTCAGCTCGGTCAAAACCAACCTCGGCCACCTTGAGTCCGCCGCCGGCGTGACCGGGTTGATCAAGCTTGTGCTCGCACTGCAGCAGCGCGCGGTTCCGGCACATCTGCATTTCCGCACGCCGAGTCCGCACATCGCCTGGGCGGATCTGCCGCTGCGCGTGCCGACGGTGCTTCAACCGTGGGAGCCGATTGCCGGGCGGCGACTGGCGGGCGTCAGTTCGTTCGGCTTCTCGGGCACGAACGCGCACGTGGTGCTGGAAGAGGCGCCCCCCAAGATCACGGCGCCGCTGGACGATGACGCATTGCCGCAGCTGTACACGCTGTCGGCACGCAACCCGGCGGCGCTGCGCGCGCTCGCGCAACGGCATTTGGACACATTCGCGGCGACCTCGGGCGTCACGCTGGCCGACGCCTGCTTCACGGCCAATGCCGGCCGCGCACAATTTGCGCACCGCGCCGCGATCAGCGCGAAAAGCCTCGCCGACCTTACCGGGCGCCTCGCCGCACTGGCGAGCGGCGCCGAAGCACCCGGGCTGCGGGTCGCTCACGTGCAACGGCGCGACCCACCGCGCGTTGCCTTCGTCTTCACCGGCCAGGGCGCACAGTACGGGGGCATGGCACGCGGCCTGTACGACAGCGTGCCGACCTTTCGCGCCGAACTCGAACGCTGCGCTGTGGCGATCGACACGGCGAACGATGCACTCAGCGACCGACCGCTGCTCGGAGTGCTGTTCGGCACCGACAACAGATCGCTGGACCGCACCGAGTACGCACAGCCGGCGCTTTTTGCGATCGAGGTCGCTCTCGCCGAGACCTGGCGCGCCTGGGGTGTTCCGCCGGCGGTCCTGATCGGCCATTCGGTCGGTGAAGTCGCGGCCGCCTGCGTCGCAGGCGTGATGTCGCTGGCCGACGCAGCGCGGCTGATCTGCGCACGTGGCCGACTGATGGGCGCGCTACCTGCGGGCGGTGCGATGGCGGCGGTGCAGGCGCCCGCCGACACAGTGGTGCCGCTGCTCGCCGACCATCCACAGGTCTCGGTGGCGGCGATCAACGCACCGACGCAGACGGTGATCTCCGGCGCCGCGGCATCGGTCGACGCCCTGTGCAGCGTATTCGAGGCGCGCGGCCGGCGCTGCAGGCGGCTCGAGGTGTCGCACGCCTTCCACTCGCCGCTGGTCGAGCCGATGCTCGATGAGTTCGAAGCGGTCATACGCGGTATCTCGCTCGCGCCACCGCGGCTGAGGCTCATCTCCAACCTCGGCGGCGGGCTCGCCGTGCCGGAAGAGATCACTCAGCCGCACTATTGGCGCCGACATGTGCGCGAGCCGGTGCGATTTGCCGACGGCGTGTCTACTTTGCTCGCGCAGCGGCCCGATGTCTGCATCGAGATGGGACCGCAGCCTGCACTGCTCGCCTTCATCGCGCCGGCCGCCCCTGGCCTGCCGCTGCTCGCCTCGCTGCGGCGCGGCAGGCCGGACCGCGAACAGTTGCTCGACACGCTTGCCCGCCTCTACCTCGAAGGTGCCGAGATCAACTGGCGCGCGGTTCACGACCATGAGGTGCGCACACCGATCGAGCTACCGACTTACCCGTTCCAACGTGAACGCTACTGGTTCAGCGCGCGCCAAGTCCCGAGAGCAACGGACGCCGCGCGGGGTTCACACCCGCTGCTCGGTACGCGCCTGCGCTCGGCCGCTGAGCAGCGCATCCACACCGTTCACATTGCCACCGACACACCGCGCTGGATCTCCCAGCACCAGGTGCATGGCCGCGTCATTCTGCCCGCCACTGCGTACCTCGACATGCTGCTCGCCGCTGCCGCCGACCGCCACGGGTCGGCCGCCTGCACGCTTGAAGACGTGACGCTGCAGGAGGCGCTGTTGCTCGACGCCGAAGCCGCACCCGCATTGGGCCGCAGTCTGCAGACGCTGGTCGAACCGCCGCACGACGGCGCCTCGCTGGTGCGCATCGCCAGCCTCGCCGGCGATGCCGGCGATGCGCAACCCTGGACCTGTCACGTCACGGCGAGCCTGCCTCAGGCCGACCGCGCAGCCCTCGTGCAGCCGACTCTCGCCGCTGCACTCACGGCCTGCACCGACAGCGTCGAGCGCGGGGCTCTGTATGCCGGGCTTGCCCGGCGCGGGCTCGCCTTTGGGCCGGCGTTCCAGTCGCTACGGCGCGTGTGGCAGGGCCCGGGCCAGGCGCTCGGCGAGGTGGTGCTACACCCCAACTTCGAAGCCGAACGCGACCGCTACCACTTCCACCCCGTACAGCTCGATGGCTGCCTGCAGTTGCTCGCCGTCGCGCTCGCCGGCGAGGACGACGATGCGCTCTACCTGCCACTGTCCATCGGTCGCTACCGGCTCACGGCGCGACCAAGCGGCGTGTGCTGGGCGCATCTGGTCGCCGACCCGACGCAGCAGGGGGCCACGCGCCGCGCCGACCTGCAAGTCTTCGATGCCGATGGCTCGCCCGTCGCGCAGCTGCTCGACCTGCGGTTCAAGCGTGTCGATGCAGCGACGCTGGCGCGGCTGGGTCAGCGTGCTGACGGCAATTCTGTAAGCGGCGAAGCGGCGATCGACGCGCTGATCCACGAAATCGTCTGGCGTGACGCGCCGGCACGCATGCCTGCTGCAGCACTGGTGCTTGGCCCGCTCGCCGCGGCGGCGCACGCCGCCGTCGAACCCTTGCGGGCCGCAAATGCGCTCGATGCCTACGATGCGGCCCTGCCGGCGTTCGACGCGCTATGCGCCGAGATGGTGGCGCTGGCGCTGCTGCACATGGGTGCTTCACCGACTGTCGGCGAACAGCTCGACGCCGACATGTTGGCCACAAGGCTGGGCGTGGTGCAGCGGCATCGCCGGCTGTTCCGGCGACTCGTGGCGATCCTCGCCGAGCAAGGCTGGCTTGCGCGCGAGCGCACGGGATGGCGCGTGCGACGGGCATTCGGCGAGGCACGGGCGACGCAAGCTTCACCGGCGCCCGCAGCGATCGGCGCCGAACAAGAACTCACCATGCGCACTGGGAGCGCACTTGCCGCCGCGCTGCGCGGCGAATGCGACCCGTTGCAACTGCTGTTCCCGGACGGTTCGACCGACACCACCGAGCGTCTCTACCGCGACTCACCGCCGGCGCGGCTTTTCAACGGCCTCGTCGCCGAAGTCGTGGCCTTTGCGGCGCGCGCCAGCGAGTCATCACGCCCGCTGCGCATCCTTGAGATCGGCGCAGGCACCGGCGGCACAACGGCGCATGTGCTGCCACGGCTGCCTGCAGGCAGCGCGACATACACCATCACCGATGTCGGCGCATCGTTCGTGGCGCGCGCCCGGAATCGTTTCGGCGCCGACTACCCCTTCACACGTTTCCAAGTCTTCGACCTCGAGCAAGACCCTGTATCGCAGGGCCTGGCCGAGCAGGGCTTCGACCTGATCCTGGCATCCAACGTGGTCCACGCGACGCGCGACCTGCGCGCCTCCCTGGCTCGCATCCACCGCCTGCTCACGCCGGGCGGCGTGCTGACGATGCTCGAAGCCTGCGCACCACAGCCCTGGTTCGACCTGACCGTCGGCCTCACCGAAGGGTGGTGGTGCTTCGTCGACCACGCGCTGCGCCCCGACTACCCAACGCTCGCGCGCGACGCTTGGCTGCGCCTGCTGGGTGAGTGCGGCTTCGGGCCGGTCGAGGCCGTCGCCGGCGAGGCCTCGCGCCGCGGCGCGCTGGGGCTGAACACGTTGCTGCTCGCGCAACGCCGAGCCGCACAGCGCGAATGGCTGGTGTTCGCCGATAAGCATGGGTTTGCTGCGTCACTTGCAGCCCATCTGCATGAACGTGGCGACCGCTGTGATCTGGTGCCCGCCGAAACGGCCACAGCAGCGGTCGCGCCGGGCCTGCTCGAGTTCCAGACGCAGGGCCGCCGTTGGCACGGCGTGATATATGCGGCCTCACTCGACGCGCCGGACCCAGCCGACGCCACCGCACCGGCGCTCAGCGTGCTGCGCCTGGCGCAGACCCTCGTCTCGATCGCAGCGCCGACACGCCTGTGGCTGCTGACGCGTGGCGCACAGGCCACCTCGCGCAGCGAAGAGCCGGTCGCCGCGCGCGCCGCCACCCTCTGGGGGTTGGCCCGCACGCTGCGGCTCGAACATCCGGAACTCGGCACCACCTGCATCGACATCGATTCGCAGACGCCCCTCGAGGAGCTGATCGCCGAACTCGACGACAGCGGCGCCGAGCCCGAGCGCGCCATCCGCGGTTCGCTGCGCAAAGTGCCGCGCCTGGTTCATAGCGCACGGTCAACGGCAACCGGCGCGGCGAAATCGGACGCATGGCGCCTCGTTCCGGCGCAGCACGGATCGCTTGAGCACTTTGTGTGTGCACCGATGGCCCGCCGCGCACCCGGTGCCGGCGAGGTCGAGATCAAGGTCGAAGCGAGTGGGCTGAACTTCAAGGACGTACTCAACGTGCTCGGCCTGTACCCCGGGGCGGCAGGGCCGCTCGGCGCCGAATGCGCCGGACGCATCAGCGCGCTGGGAGCCGGCGTCACCGGCTTTGCGGTCGACGACCCGGTACTTGCGATCGCTGGCGGCTGCCTGGCATCGCATGTAGTCGCACCGGCCAGCTTCGTGCAGCGGAGGCCGGCGAGCATCGGAGCGGAGGAGGCGGCGTGTTTTGCCGTCGCCCACCTCACCGCCGAATTCTGCCTCAATCATCTGGCGTCCTTGCGCCCCGGGCAGTCGGTGCTGATCCACGCCGCGGCCGGCGGTGTGGGCATGGCCGCGGTACGCATCGCGCGGCGCGCCGGCGCACGCGTGTTCGCAACCGCCGGTGCAACGTGGAAACACGAGCTCCTGAAGAGCCTCGGCGTCGAACAGGTGTTCGACTCGCGCAGCGCCTCCTTCGCCGCCCCCCTGCTCATCGCCACCGGCGGACGCGGCGTCGATGTGGTGCTGAACTCGCTCGCCGGCGAGCTGATCGAGCCGAGCTTCACGGTGCTCGCACGCGGCGGCTGCTTCGTCGAGATCGGCAAGCGCGACATCAAGAGCCCCCTGTGGGTCGAGGCGCTCGGCCGCGAGCTGCGCTACCACATCGTCGATTGGGGCGAGACCGCGCAGCGCGAGCCGGCGTTGATCGGCGCGATGCTTGGCCGCCTGGTCGCAAGCCTGGCCGACGGTTCCCTCGCACCACTACCGCGCCACGCCTTCGCGCTGACCGATGCAGCACGGTCGTTCCGCTTCATGGCGCAGGCGCGCCACGCTGGTCGTATCGTGCTGCGCCACGCCGGCGCAACGGCTTGGCAACCGTCGCGCCGCGGCAGCTACTTGGTCACCGGCGGCCTGTCCGGCCTTGGTCTAGAGGTGGCGCGCTGGCTCGGCGAGCGCGGCGCAGGCAGGCTGGTGCTGGTCGGCCGGCGCGGCATCACACCGCAAGCCGCACCGGTGATCGCTGCACTGCGCGCGCGCGGCGTCGCGGTCCTCGTCGAAGCGCTCGACGTGGCCGACGAGGCAGCGCTGCGTGCCCTACTCAGCCGGATTCGCGCCGACGGTCCGCCGCTGCGCGGAGTCTGGCATAGTGCCGGTGTGCTCGACGACGCGGCCCTACTACAGCAGGACGAAGCGCGCTTCGCACAGGTCTTCGCGCCGAAGCTGACCGGCGCAGTGTTACTCGACCGCCTCACTCGAGCCGATGCGCTCGACACCTTCGTGCTTTTCTCGTCGGTGGCCGGCGTGCTCGGCTCGGCTGGTCAGGCGAACCATGCTGCGGCCGCGGCTTTCCTCGATGCGCTGGCGCAACAGCGAGCCGCGCGCGCGTTGCCGGCACTGGCCATCGACTGGGGCGCGTGGCGCGAGGTCGGCGCGGCGGCGGATCGCGGCATCGTTGAACGCCTCGCACAGCAAGGCCTCACATCACTTGCGCCGGCGCAGGGCATCGCGGCGATGGAGCGGCTGATCGAGCGCGGCACGACGCACGCGGCGGTGCTCGCGATCGACTGGCCAACCTACCGCAGCCGCGCGCGGCACGACGGGAATGCAGCCTTGCTCGACGAATTGTCGCGGCCGCCTGCAACTACGACGTGCGCCGCCGAGTCCAGCGGCAGCGACCTGCCGAGGCAACTTGCAGCGGCTGCGCCGACACGCCGTCGCAGCCTGCTCGCGGCCTTCGTGCGTGAACGCGCGCTGCGCTCGCTCGGACTCGATCACACACACGCGGTCGACCCGCGCACACCGCTCGGCGAACTGGGCCTCGACTCGCTGCTCGCGGTCGAGCTGCGCAACACACTCGCCACGGCGCTGTGCCTGAACCTGCCCGCGACACTGCTGTTCGACCACCCGACGCTCGATTCGCTTACCGACCACTTGCTGGGCGAGTTGTTCACGTCAAGCCCGCGGGAGTCACGTCTCGCCGCGGAGCCGCCAGCCGCTTCAGCGGCCAGGATCGCCGCGTCCATCGAAGAGTTGTCGGACGACGAGGTCGAGCGCCGGCTCGCCATCCGCAGTCGATCGAAGCCCTGAGGTGAGCGACGAATTCCTCAACCGGATCGACAAGCTGTCGCCCAAGCGGCTGGCACTGCTCGCGCTCGAATTGCACGAGCAGCTCGAGGCTGCGCAGCGCCGCGAGCCAATCGCGGTGATCGGAATCGGCTGCCGTCTCCCCGGCGGTGCCGACGATCCGGCTGCGTTCTGGCAACTGCTGAAGAATGGCCGCGACGCGATCTGCGAGGTGCCCGCCGACCGCTGGAAGATCGACGACTGGTTCGACCCCGACCCCGACGCGCCGGGGCGAATGTCGGTGCGCCATGGCGGCTTCCTAGACCGCATCGACGGATTCGACGCCGCGTTCTTCGGTATCGCCCCGCGCGAGGCGATCAGCATGGATCCGCAGCAACGCCTTGCGCTCGAGGTCGCCTGGGAGGCACTCGAAAACGCCGGCATTGCCGCCGAGCGGCTTGCCGGATCCGCTACCGGCGTGTTCCTCGGCATCTGCAACAGTGACCACAGCCAGCGTCTGCTAGCGCGCGGCGACGCGGCGATCGACGCCTACCTCGCCTCCGGCAACGCACACAGCGTGATCTCGGGACGCATCGCCTACTTCCTTGGTCTGCAGGGGCCGGCGTTGTCAATCGACACAGCCTGCTCGTCGTCGCTGGTGGCGCTGCACTTGGCCTGCATGAGCCTGCGCAGAGGCGAGTCGCGCCTGGCGCTGGCCGGCGGCGTGAACCTGATGTGCGCGCCGCAAGTGACGGTGGCGCTGACCAAGGCGCACATGCTCGCGCCCGACGGCCGCTGCAAAACCTTCGACGCGTCGGCCGATGGCTTTTCGCGCGGCGAGGGCTGCGGCATGCTGGTGCTCAAGCGCCTCTCCGATGCGCGGACCGACGGTGACCGGGTGCTCGCGCTGATCCGCGGCACGGCGGCGAACCAGGACGGCCGCAGCGGCGGCCTCACCGTACCCAACGGCCCGGCGCAGGAGGCGGTGATCCGCGCCGCACTGGCCGACGCAAATCTCACGCCCTCGGATATCAGCTACGTCGAGGCGCACGGCACCGGCACGACGCTCGGCGACCCGATCGAGGTGCGCGCGCTGGCCGGTGCGCTCGGCGCGGGACGCAGCGCGCAGTCGCCGCTGCTGATCGGCTCGGTCAAGACCAACATCGGCCACCTCGAATCAGCGGCAGGCATCGCCGGCGTCATCAAGACCGTGCTTGCGCTGCGTCACGGCCATATCCCGAAGCACCTTCACTTCACGCAGCCGAGCTCGCACATCGCATGGGCCGACTACCCGGTACGCGTAGTCGCCGACGGCTGCCCCTGGCCGCGCGCTGCGGTGCCACGGCGCGCCGGCGTCAGCTCGTTCGGCTTCTCCGGAACGAATGCGCACGTCATCCTCGAGGAAGCGCCGTCAGCCGACGCGGCAGCGGCGCCAGCCGGTCGGCCGCTGCATGTGTTGCCGCTGTCGGCGCGCACGCCGCAGGCGCTGCGCGAACTCGCCGAGCGCATGGCCGAAACACTTGCGCGGCCCGATGCATCGCTGGCTGAGATCGCATTCAGCGCCGGCACCGGTCGATCACACTTCGCCGAACGACTGGCGGTGGTCGCCGACACGGCGGCGGCCGCGCGCGAAGTGTTGCTCGGATTCACGCGCGGTGAGGCTCATGCGGATCTCATCACGGGCACGGCTTACCCAGGGCAGGCGCCGGAACTGGTCTTCATGTTCACAGGTCAGGGCTCGCAGTACCCGGGCATGGGGGAGCGGCTGTCCACGCTGTCGCCGCTGTATCGTGCGGTGATCGACGAATGCGACACCATCCTTGGCACAGATGCGCAAGGCCGCACGCTGAAGTCGGTGCTGCGCGACGCGGCGGTCGAGGGCGCCGCAATCCACGAGACGGCGTGGACGCAGCCGGCGCTGTTCGCGCTCGAATACGCGCTGACCAAGCTGTGGCGATCCTGGGGCATCCAGCCGGCCGCAGTGATCGGCCATTCAGTCGGAGAGTACATCGCCGCCTGCGTCGCCGGCGTGTTCTCGCTGCATGACGGCCTGCGTCTGATCGCCGAGCGCGGCCGGCTGATGCAGGCGCTGCCGCCGGGCGGCTCGATGGCTGCGCTGTACACAGCGGCCGACGAGGTAAGCCGCGCAGTCGCACCCTATGGCTCGCGGCTGGCGGTGGCCGCGTTCAACGCGCCGGACAGTGTGGTCGTCTCCGGCGATGCCGACGCAGTTGATGAGTTGCTCGCCGACTTCGCAACGCGCCACGTTCAGGGACAGCGACTGTTCGTCTCGCTGGCGGCGCATTCGCCCCGTGTCGATCCGGTACTCGAGGCCATGCAGGCTTGCGCGGCGCGAGTCGCCATGCACGCCCCCCAAATCCCGGTAGCCTGGAACGTGACCGGTGGGCCGTTATCGACCGGCATTCCTGACCCGGGCTACTGGCGCCGGCACCTGCGCGAACCAGTGCGCTTTGGCGACGGCATCGCCTGGCTGCACAACCAAGGCTGGCGGGAGTTCCTTGAGCTCGGTCCGCACCCAACGCTTGCCGCGCTGGCGCAACGTACACTGCCCGAGCGCGGCACCCGACTGAGCGCTTCGCTACGCCGCGGCAAGGACGACTGGCACGAGCTGATGCACAGCCTCGCAGGACTGTACGTGCGCGGTGCAAACGTCGATTGGGCGGGTGTGACCGGCGCACCCGCGCCACGCCGCGTGACGCTGCCAACCTATCCGTTTGAGCGACGGTCGTTCTGGATAAGCGACGCCCCGATGCAGCACACTCGGTCGACACCGCAGGGCACGCATCCGTTCGTCGGCACGCGGCTCGCGACCGCGGTGCCGACCTTTGAGACCGTGCTTACGCCAGATCGGCCCGCTTGGCTCGGCGAGCACCGCGTCTACGGCCAGGCACTAGTCGCCGGTCCGGTGTTCCTGGAAATGGCCCAGGCCTGTGCGGCGCTGGTGAACGGGCGCGCGCCGCGCCGTGTGGAAGGCTTCCTGGTGCACGCACCGTTGGTGTTGGCCGATGCCGGCCGCGTCGTGCAATTGCACTTCGCGGCGATCAACGCGTCGGGCACGACCTTCGAGGTCTATAGCCGAGCTGTCGATGCGGACGGTGATTGGGTACATCATGCGAGCGGCCGGCTGCGCGCTGTGGAAGCCACGGCACTCGATCCGATCGAGTGGACCGGCTTCGGTCCGGTGACGGACTGCGACACCCACTATCAGCGCCTCGCCGGCCTTGGCATCGGCCTCGGCGTGGCCTGGCAGAGCCTGAAATCCGTGGCGCGCAAAGACGGCGAGTTGCTTGTCCAGCTCGCGCTGGATACTGCACGCAGCACCGATCTGATCACCTGGGCGCACCCGGCGCTGCTCGACGGCGCGCTGCAGGCGGTCGGCCTTGCGCTGCCCCAGAGTAGCGACACGGAGAACGGCGACGCTCTATACCTGCTGTCGGGGATTGACGCCGTGCAGCTCGACGCGGCCCTGCCGCTGACGCTGCAGGGCCGCGTCCGCCTGCGGCCGGCATCGGAGCCCATGCCCGCCGAGTGGCAGGCCGACATCGACCTGTTCGCCCGCGATGGGTCGCCGATCGGCCGCGTCACCGGCGTACGGCTGCGCCGCGCCGCGCGCAAGGCGCTGCTGCGAGCCGTCGGCCGACCGGTCGAGGCGGGTATCGGCTACGGCGTCGATTGGGAAGCCGTGCCGGTGACGGCACCAGCCACGCCGTGGCTGGTGCCGCCGGAGCGGTTCATCGCCGCGGTCGAGAATCACTTCAATACGCTCGCCCGGCAACACGGGGTTGAGGTCTACGCCGCGCTTCAGCCTGCGCTCGATACGCTCGCCGCTCTGCACGTGGCGCGTGCGCTCGAGGCGCTTGGTTTCGACGCAACGCCTGGCCGATCCTTCGAGGCCGATACCGAAGCCCGGCGCTTGCGCATCCTGCCGCGACACCGGCGCCTTTTCGCCCGCATGCTGCAGATGCTGGTCGAGGACGGTGTACTGGCCGAGCGCGACAGCAGCCACGAATGCCTGCGTGGCTTCGATAGTACCGACCCGATGCCGCGTTATGCCGCGCTGATGGAGCGTTTCGCCGCGGCCGACGCCGAGCTGTCGGTGCTACGCCGCTGCGGCAGCGAGCTGGCCCGCGTGCTGCAAGGCGAGCAGGACGCGCTGCAACTGCTCTTCCCCGGTGGCTCGTTCGCCGAGGCACGCAGGCTCTACGTCGAATCGCCGTTCGCACGAACCTTCAACGGCGCACTAGCGACCGCCGTACAGTGCGCGATCGCCGAGCTACCGGCGCCGGCCCGCCTGCGCGTGCTCGAGATCGGCGCGGGCACGGGAGGCACCGCCGGCTACGTACTGTCGGTCCTACCGGTCGAGCGCACCGAATACACCTTCACCGATATCTCACCCCTTTTCCTCGAACGTGCCGCGACCGAGTTCGCCGCGTATCCGTGCGTCGAGCGCCGACTGCTCGACATCGAGTGCGAACCGGCGGCGCAGGGCTTCGAGCCGGGGCGCCACGACATTGTGATCGCCGCCAACGTGCTGCATGCCTGCTCCGATTTGCGCGCGGCAGTGACGCATGCGCGCGATCTGCTCGCCCCGGGCGGCCAGTTGCTGCTGCTCGAGGGCGGGCGGCCGGAGCGCTGGGTTGATCTGAGCTTCGGCCTCACCGAAGGCTGGTGGCGCTTCACCGACACTGGGCTGCGCAAGGACTATCCGCTGATCAACTTCGCCGCCTGGCACACTTTGCTCAGCGAACTCGGCTTCACCGAGATTGCCGCGGTTCCCGCCACCGCGCAGCAAGCGCTGATCGTCGCGCGCGCGCCGCTGCGGCCGCGCCGCTGGACACTCGTCGGCGGACCGGAGGCGTTGGTCGCCGACCTGCGTGGCCGCCTCGAAGCGCGCGGCGACCTCGTGAACAGCCGAAATGTCGACGCTGCAGACGCATGGCCGGTAGGCGATGACTGGGTCTGGCTCGGGGCCTTGGAAGGTGTCGGCATCACCCGAGCCGTGGTCGATCCGCTGAAGGCGCTAGCCCGCCTCGTCGCGGCTACCGATGCCGGCCGTGCCTGGATCGTGACGCAGGGTGCGCAGCACGTGATGAACCGCTCCGCGCCGGACAGCAGTGAACAGTTGCCACTATGGGGTATCGGCCGCGTCTTCGCGCTGGAACAGCCGGCGCGCTGGGGAGGTGCGATCGATCTGCCGCCGGACATTGCAGCGCCGATGCTTGGCGAGATCCTGATCGCCGGCCTATGCGCCGACGACGGCGAGGACCAGACCGCCTGGCGCAACGGCCAGCGCCTGGCCTGCCGCTTGATTGACAAAGCGCTGCCCGACACGCCCCCGCCAACCTTACGTCCCGACGCCAGCTACCTCGTCACCGGCGGCTTCGGCGGTCTCGGCCTAATGACCGCGCGCTGGCTGGTCGAACGCGGCGCGCGCCACGTCGTGCTGGTCGGGCGCCACCCAGACATGAATGCCGCTGGCGTGCGCGAAATCGAGGCGCTCGGCGCGCAGGTCATCGGCTTCGCCGGCGACGTCGCCGACGAGGCCGCAATGCGTACGCTGCTCTCCCAGGTGGCGGCCCGAGCGCCGCCGGTGCGCGGCATGCTGCATCTGGCTGCCGACATGAGCGCAGCGCCGCTCACCGAATTGAGCGACGTGCAGGTGGTCTCCATGCTGCGCCCGAAGGTCGAGGGCACACGCGTGCTCGAGCGCCTTGCGCGAAGCGAGGGCATGGACTTCCTGGTGTTGTTCTCATCGACCACCGCACTGCTCGGCGCCTCCGGCCTCGCCCACTATGCCGCCGCGAACCTATTCCTCGACGCGACCGCCGCGCGTTCGCGCGCCCAGGGTCTGCCGGTGCTCTCGGTTGCCTGGGGCACCTGGGACTCGATGCGCCTCGCATCGAGTCAGGAGCGCGAATTGTTCCGTCTCGCCGGCCTGGAGCCCATGGACAATACCGCGGCGCTCGATGCGCTCGGCCGCGTGATGACGTCCGGCGCGGCGCAGGCGGTGATCGCGCGCATCGACGCCGACCAGCTGCGTGCCGTGCATGAGGCGCGTCGGCCGCGCCCGTTCCTGCGCCGCCTCGGCCGAAACATACCGGTCAACCCAAGCGACGCGGAATCGATGGCCTCGGACCTCGCCCGTCGCTTTGCCGCCGCACCGGCTGACCTACGCCGCAGCCTTCTCGTCGACGAAGTATCGCGCGAAGTCGTGGCCGTGCTCGCGCTACCCACCGGCACGCCGGTGGCGCCGGCCACCGGCCTGTTCGACCTTGGCATGGATTCGTTGATGGCCGTCGAACTCAAGCGGCGTCTTGAACGTGCTATCGGCCATGCGCTACCGTCGACCCTGACATTCAACTACCCGAACGTGGCCGCGCTCGCGGCGTTCCTCGAGAGCGAGATCGGCGCTGGAGTTCCGGACAAGCCACCGTCGCCCGTCCTACGACCATCTGCCGCCACGCTCAGCGATGGCCGCGCCCTCGATGAGCTTAGTGACGAGGAGCTCGAACGCCGTCTGCTCGCCCGACTGGATGAAGTACGATGAATAGATCGTCCGCCAGACTCTGCGCGCAAACAGGAGCAAGACGACAGCCATGAAGAGACCTGCAGAACATTCGGATGGCAGCGCCAGCACGGGTGCGCCCAATGCAGATCGCCGCACCCTGCTGCAGAGCGCGCTCGAAGCCATCGAGCGCCTGCAGTCGCGCCTAGACGCGGCCGAATCGACACCGCACGAGCCGATCGCCATCGTCGGCCTGGGTTGTCGCATCCCCGGCGGTGTGGTCGACGCGCGCAGTTACTGGGAGCTGCTCTGCGAAGGCCGCGACGTGGTCGGCGAGATTCCGCCGGAACGCTGGAACGTCGACGCCTTCTATGATCCCGACCCCGCGGCGCTGGGCAAGGCGCGCACCAAAGCCGGCGGCTTCCTCGACGACATATTCGGGTTTGAGCCAGGCTTTTTCGGCATGTCGCCGCGCGAAGCGACCGGCCTGGATCCGCAGCAGCGCCTGCTGCTCGAAGTGGCCTGGGAGGCCCTCGAGAACGCCGCGATCCCGGCCGACCGGCTCGACGGCAGCCGCACCGGCGTGTTCATCGGCATCACCTCGACCGACTACGCGCAGCGCATCGACGTGGCCGACCCGGCGCGCAGCGACATCTACCTCGCCACCGGCACGGCGCTGAACGCCGCGGCCGGCCGCGTCTCGTTCACGCTCGGCCTGCAGGGCCCGTGCATGGCGATCGACACCGCCTGCTCGTCGTCGCTGGTGGCGATCCACACGGCCTGCCAGAGCCTGCGCAACCGCGAGAGCAACCTCGCGCTGGCCGGCGGCGTCAACGCGATCCTGACGCCCGAGCCCTACGTGCTGATCTCCAAGTGGGGCATGCTGTCTCCGGACGGCCGCTGCAAGGCTTTCGATGCGTCGGCGAACGGTTTCGTGCGCAGCGAGGGCTGCGGTCTGATCGTGCTCGAGCGCCTGTCGGACGCGATCGCCAACGGCCGACAGGTGATCGCGGTGATTCGCGGTTCGGCCATCAACCAGGACGGCCGATCGAGCGGCCTAACGGTGCCCAACGGCATCGCCCAACAGGCTGTGCTGCGGCAGGCGCTTGCGGCGGCGAAGCTGCAACCCACCGACGTGAGCTACGTCGAGGCGCACGGCACCGGTACCTCGCTCGGCGATCCGATCGAGGTCGAGGCGCTCGCGGCGGTCTATGGCCAGGGCCGCGACATGGCGCAGCCCTTCGAGATCGGCTCGGTGAAGAGCAATCTCGGCCACCTCGAGGCCGCCGCCGGCGTGACCGGCCTGATCAAGGTGGTGCTCGCGATGCAGCACGGCTGCCTGCCGGCCAGCCTGCACGTGCAGCAGCCGACCCCGGCGATCCCTTGGGAGCGGCTACCGGTGCGCGTCTGCACCACGCTGCACGACTGGGCGCCGCCGGGCGGCGTGCGCCGCGCCGGTGTCAGCGCATTCGGCTTCTCCGGCATGAACGCCCACGTGATAGTCGAGCAGGCGCCGGCGCTGCCGGCTGCACCACCGGCGCAGTCCACCCGGCCGCTGCACCTGCTCGTGCTGTCGGCCCGGAGCGAGGCGGCGCTCGCGGCACTCGCCGAACGCCACGCCGCGCACCTTGAACAGATCCCGTCACTGCCGCTGGAGCAGGTGTGCGCGACGCTCGCCGTCGGCCGCGCCCACTTCAACCACCGCCTCGCCGTGCTGGCCCCCGACAGCCGGGCGATGGCCGCGCGGCTGCGCGCCGCCCGTGCCAAGGGCGCGCCGGTTCAGCGCGGCCAGTCGGCCGCCGGAACGCGGCTGCGCATCGCCTTCCTGTTCACCGGCCAGGGCTCGCAGCAGGTCGGCATGGGCCGCGAGCTCGACCAGACCGAACCGGTCTTCCGCCAGACGCTGGACCGCTGCGCAGCGGTGCTCGACCCGCTGCTTGCACGCCCACTGCGCGACCTGCTGTTCATGGATACCGGTGGGCAACTCGACCAGACTGGCAATACCCAGCCGGCCCTCTTCGCGCTCGAGGTCTCGCTCGCGGCGCTGTGGCGCAGCTGGGGCGTCGAGCCCTCGGTGGTGATCGGCCACAGCGTCGGCGAGTACGCCGCGGCGGTGGTCGCCGGCGTGCTGTCGCTCGAGGACGGCGCGCGCCTGATCGCCGCGCGTGGCCGGCTGATGCAGGCGCTGCCAGCGGGCGGCGCAATGGTCGCGGTGCAGGGTGATATCGACGTGGTCGAACGCGCCGTCGCCGCGCAGGTGGCGCAGGTGGCGATCGCTGCGCGCAATGCGCCGGGACAGGTCGTCATCGCCGGAGTCCGTGCGAGCGTCGACGCGATCGCCGCGCAGCTCGCCGCGCAGGGCCTGCGCACCCAGGCGCTGACCGTGTCGCATGCCTTCCATTCGCCGCTGATGGCGCCGATGCTCGCTGGTTTCCACCGCATCGCGGCGGCGGTGCCGCACGAGGCGCCACGCATCGGCTGGATCTCCAACCTTGGCGGCACCGCGATGGACTGGCCAACCTGGGGGCCGCGCATGGCCGACTACTGGACGCGCCACGTGCGCGACGCTGTTGCTTTCGAGGCAAGCATGCTCACGCTCACGGCTCAGGGCATCGACGCCTGCGTCGAGATCGGTCCCGGCAGCACGCTGATCGGCCTGGCCCGACAGACAATCGATGAGGACGAGCGCATCGCCTGGATCGCCTCGCTGCGGCGCAGCAAGCCCGTCGCGGAGCAATTGCTCGACGGCCTGGCGAGCCTGTATGTGCGCGGTGCGCGGCTGGCCTGGGAGGTCATCGGCGGCGGCGCGCCGCACAGCCTGCGTCTGCCGACCTACCCATTCCAGCGCCAGCGTTTCCTGGTCGAGCCGCGCCAGAACACGCGCCGCGCCACCGGCCCGGCGGTGCACCCGCTGCTCGGCGCGCGCATCAGTGTCGCCGGCGTCATCGCACAGTTCGAGTGTAGCGTCCGCGCCGACGATCCGGCCTGGCTCGCCGACCACCACATCGCCGGCGAGACCTTGATGCCGATGACCGCGTACCTCGAGGCCGCGCTTGCCGCCGCGCGCCAGGTGCGCGGCGGGTCGGCCAGCTCGATCGAGGCCATCGAGGCCGGCGCGCCGATGATCCTACGCAACCGCGAAGAACTCCGGATGCAGGTCGTCGTCGACGAGCCGGGGGCCGGTACGCGCACGCGGGTGCGCATCTTCAGCCGCGACTCGGCGCGCGAGGACGAGGCGTGGACGCTGCATGCGAGCGCCGAAATACCGCTGCGCACGAGCGACGCGTTGCACCTCGGCGACGCGACGGCCTGCACGCGCAGCGTCGACGTGGCCGAGCTGTACGAGCGCATGCGCGGGCTGGGATTTGAGTTCGGGCCCTCGTTCCGCATCCTGCGCTCGGTGCGTTGCGGTGACGGCGAGGCTGTTGGCAAGATCGAAGCGCCTGCGTCGCTCGGTGCCGATGCCGAGCATCACCTGCTTCACCCGGCGTTGCTCGACGCCAGCTTCCACGTCGCCGCGGTTGCGATTGAGAGCCTGCGCGGCGCCGACGACGGCCGCATCTACCTGCCGGTTGGCGTGGAACGCTACCGCTGGTTTGGCACGCCCGGCGCGACGCTGGTCAGTCATGCCCGCGTGCGCGCCCCGCACGTGCACGGCGAGGCGCTGTTTGTCGACATCCGCATCGAGACACCCGACGGCCGTGCCGTCGCGGAACTCACCGGCCTGCGCTGCCAGCGTGTCAGCGGCGACCTGTTCCGCCAACGCAGCGACGCGCTCGCGGCCGAATGGCTCTACGGCATCGCCTGGCTGCAGGCACCCGCTGCGGTCGATGCGCCGATGACCGGCCGCTGGCTCGTGCTCGACGACGGCTGCGGCCGCGGCGAACGACTCGCCGAGGAGATCGTTCAGCGCGGCGGCCGCGTGCTGCGCGTGGCGCCCGATGCCGCGCTCGATCCGGCGCTGTTCACAGCCGAACCGCTCACCGGCGTCGTCTCGCTGTGGCCGCTGCGTGTGCCGGCGCTGGCCGGCGACCTGCTGCCCAGCACCGTGCAGCACTTCGGCACCGAGGCCGCCTTGCAGCTCGTGCAGGTGCTCGCCGCCGCACCGGCGCCGTTGTGGCTCGTGACCTCGGGCGTCGAGTCGGTCGACGGCGGCGAGACGCCCTGCCCCGAGCAGGCGCCGGTGGCCGGCCTGGCCCGCGTCGCGGCGCTCGAACACCCGGAACTGCAAGTCACCCACGTCGACCTCGACGCGCCCGCGCCGGTCGCCGACATGCGCACACTCGCCGACCTGCTCGCCGCCGGTCCGGGCGAATCGCGCGTCGCGCTGCGCAAGGGTATTCGGCATGTCGCGCGGCTCGAACGCATGGCCCGGCCTTCGGCGCGGCGGGTCGACGACGCGCCGACGCGCCTGGCGATCACCGAGCGCGGCACTCTCGAGAATCTCGCCATCGTGCCCGCCCAACGGCGTGCGCCGGGCCCGGGCGAGATCGAACTGCGAGTGCGCGCGAGCGGCCTGAACTTCCGCGACGTACTCGCCGCGCTCGGCCTGTACCCGGGCGAGATCCGCCAACTCGGCAGCGACTGTGCCGGCGAGGTGGTCACGCTCGGCGCCGGCGTGCACGACTTCGTGCTAGGCGACCGTGTCGTGGCGATGACCGAGGGCGCCTTCGCGAGCCACGCGACGACGCGTGCCGCCTTCGTCGCGCCGCTGCCTGCGGGGCTCGGCTTCGAGCTCGGTGCCTCGATCGTCACTGCCTACCTCACCGCGGAAATCACGCTGAACCAGATCGCCCGCATGAAGGCGCGCGACCGGGTGCTGATCCACGCCGGTGCAGGCGGCGTAGGCATGGCGGCGATCGCGTTGGCGCGCCGAGCCGGCGCCGAGATCTTCGCCACCGCCGGCAGCTCCGACAAACGCGCCGTGCTCACGCGGCTCGGCGTCCAGCACGTGCTCGACTCTCGTTCGCCGGCGTTCGCAGACGAGTTGCTGCGCATCACCGCCGGCCGCGGCGTGGACATCGTGCTGAACTCGCTGACTGGGGCGATGCTGGACCGCAGCTTCGAGGTGCTTGCCAACGGCGGCATCTTCCTCGAGATCGGCAAGCGCGACCTGTGGACGCACGCCCAGGCCGAGCAGCTCGGCCGCGGAATCCGCTACCACATCGTCGATTGCAACGACTATGCGCGCGATACGCCGGCACTCGTTGGCGAGACCTTCCGCCGTGTGCTCGCCGAGATCGCTGCGGGTGTTCTGCCGCTGCTGCCCTGCACGACCTTCGCTCTCGAACGGGCGCCCGAGGCGTTCCGCTACATGGCGCAGGCGCGCCACACGGGGCGCGTCGTGTTCCGCCATTCAGGGGACGCGCCGCGGCTTGAAACGCCGGTGCGCGGTGACGCGACCTACATCGTCACCGGCGGCACTCGCGGGCTCGGACTCGTCGCGGCGCGCTGGCTCGCCGACGAAGGCGCGAAGCACCTGCTGCTGGCTGCGCGCTCCGAACCCGATGCCGATGCGCGCGAGACCATCGCGACACTCGTGCAGGCCGGCGTGTCGGTGCGCACCGTCGCCGCCGATGTCGGCAGCGAAGCCGGTGTCGAGTCGCTGATGGACGTGTTTGCCGCCGGCTCCGTTCCGCTCGGCGGTGTGTTGCATGGCGCCGCGGTGCTTGACGACGGCGTGCTGCTGCGCCAGAGCCCGGAGCGTTTTGCCACGGTTATGGCAGCCAAGGCCGATGGCGCCTGGCTGCTGCACCGCGCGTTGCAGCGGCGCGGCCTGACGCCGGACTTTTTCGTGATGCACTCGTCGATGTCGGCCGTGTTCGGTTCGCCTGGTCAGGGCAACTACGTCGCTGCGAATGCCTTCCTCGACGTGCTCGCGCGGCACCGTCGTGTGCAAGGCCTGCCCGCCACCAGCATCGCCTGGGGCGCTTGGAAGGACGTGGGCATGGCGGCGCGAGGTGGCACGACCACGCGGCTGACGGGGCAAGGCTTCGAGGCGCTGGCCCCGACGCGGGGCATGCACGCAATGGGCCTGCTGTTGCGCGACGGCGCGGTGGGCGCAGCGGTCGCGCCGATCGACTGGCCACGGGTTGCACAGCATCTCGGCGACGCATTGCCGCCGGCGCTGCTGCAGGAGCTGCTCACCCAGACGCAGCGTCACGCTGCCGGACCGTTGGCGATAACGACCGAAACCATCGACTACACCACGCTGCCGGCGGAGCAGCGCCTTGCCCGCATCGCCACCTTGGTACGGCGCGAACTCGCGCTCGTGCTCGCGCTACCCAATGGACACGCCAGCATCGTCGACGACGAGCCCTTCAGCAGCTTCGGCCTCGATTCGCTGTCCTCGGTCGAGCTGCGCAACCGGCTGCAACGCGCACTCGGCCGACCCGTCGCCGCTTCAGCGATGTTCGAATGGCCGAGTGTCGCGCAGCTCACCGGGCATCTGAGCGGCCTGTTCCTCAGATCGGCCGACGCATCGGCTCGCGAGGAAGTCACGCTGTGACCGATGTCGAAGACCTGCTCGCTCGTCTCGCCGTGCTCGATGTGCGGCTGGTGCTGGACGGCGAGCGGCTTAACGTGAACGCTCCGAAGGGCGCACTCGGTACCGAGCTTCGTGCAGAACTCGCCAGGCACAAGGAGGCAATCAAGACGCACTTGCGGCAGCTGCCGGCCGTGCCAGTCATGCCGGAACTCATGCGCGTGCCGCGCACTGCGAGCATGCTGGTCTCGCACACCCAGCAGCGCTTGTGGTTTCTGCGTCGTATGAATCCCGACAGCAGCGCCTACAACATCGTCAGCGCGGTGCGGTTGGACGGGCAACTCGACGTCGTTGCATTGGAGCGCGCCTTCGACGCCCTCGTGGCGCGGCACGAGAGCCTGCGCACACGTTTCTTCGCCCTCGACGGGGCGCCGCGCTGCAGCGTCGAGACTGAGGCACATGTACACATGAAGCTCGTCGACCTATCCGATATGAACGAGTCGACGCGCGACGACGCGGCGGTGCGGGAGGTCCTGGAGTTCGCGCGCGAACCCTTCGACCTGACTCGTTGCCCGCTGGTGCGCCTGGCGCTGGTGCGCCTGGCGCCTCAGCAGCACCTGTTCTGCTTCGTCGTCGACCACATCGTGGCCGACGGCATCTCGGTGGGAATCCTCTTCGCAGAGATGAAGGCGTTGTATCGCGAGCAGGTCGACAGCACGCCGGCCGGGCTGCCGCTGCTGCCACTGCAATACCTCGACTATGTATACTGGCAACAGGCTGTGTTCGCCGGCGGCGCGCTCGCCGAACATCTCGCCTACTGGAAGCAGCAGCTGCGCGGCTTACCGCCGGTGCTGGCCTTGCCGTCCGACCGGCCCCGCCCGCGCATGCAGACGCACCGTGGCGGGCGCCGCCTGGTGCTGCTGCCGGATGCGCTGCTGGCGCGTCTGAAGGCGACGGCACGGCGCGAAGGCGTAACGCTCTACATGCTGATGCTGGCGGCCCTCCAAATACTGCTGCACCGCTACAGCGGCGAGGAGGACTTCGCGGTCGGCACCGTGGTCGGCGCGCGCGACCGGCCGGAGGTCGAGCGTGTGGTCGGCTTCTTCGCCAACAACATCGTGCAGCGTGCCGACCTGTCGGGCAACCCGACGCTGCGCGAACTGCTGGCACGTGTGCGCGAGACGGCGCTGAAGGCCTACGCCCACCAGGAGATGCCCTTCGACCTGCTGGTCGAAGCACTCGCACCGCGACGCGATCTGGACCACTCGCCGCTGTTTCAGGTGCTGTTCGTGCTGCACAGCATCACCGCGCGGCGCAGCGACATGGACCGGACCACCGCCGAGGTGCTGGAACTCGAACTGACGACCGCGCGCTTCGACCTGTCGGTGGACGTCTTCGACATCCCCGACGAGGCCATGCGGGTCTACTTCGAATACAACGCCGACCTGTTCGACGCTGTAACCATCGAACGGATGATGCGCCACTACCTGGCGCTGCTCGGCAGCCTCGTCGCCAATCCCGAGGCGCGTGTGGGTTCGCTGGCGATTCTCGGCGCGGCTGAACGCGCGTCGCTGCAGAGCCGGCACCGCGGCATCACGCTGCCAGCAGCGCCCGCGGCGACGCTGCACGGGCTATTCGAAGATCAGGCGCGCCGCACGCCGCAGTCCGAAGCGCTGCGCATGGACGGCCGCGCGCTCAGCTACGGCGAACTTGACGCGCGCGCGAATCGCCTCGCTCGGCACCTCGTTGCACTCGGCGTCAGCGCCGAGTCGTTGGTAGGCGTGTGGCTGGAACGCTCACCCGACATGGTGGTGGCACTGCTCGCGGTGCTCAAGGCCGGCGGCGCGTACGTGCCGCTCGACCCTGCATTCCCGCGCGATCGCATCGGGTTTATGATCGAGGATGCCGCGATCGCGGTGGTGGTGACGCACTCGAGCCTGCGCGATGCGCTACCTTCCGCCATGCCGCGAGTGGTGGTGCTGGATGCAGAGGCCGCGCGCATCGCGCAGTGGCCTGCCGAAGCACCGTCCGTAGGCGCAGGCGCTGCATCACTTGCTTATGTGATCTACACCTCGGGCTCTACCGGCCTGCCCAAGGGCGTGCAGATCGAACATGGCGCGGTGGTCAACTTCCTGCAATCGATGCGCCGCGAGCCCGGTATCGGCGCCACCGACCGGCTCGTCTCGGTCACCACGCTGTCCTTCGATATCTGCGGCCTCGAAGTTTTCGGCCCGCTGACTGTCGGTGGCAGCGTCGTACTCGCAAGCCGCGCCACCGCGATTGACGGCAAGGCGCTCGCCGCTCTGCTCGACGATGCGCACGCGACCATCCTGCAGGCCACACCCGCTACGTGGCGGCTGCTGCTGGATTCGGGCTGGGCCGGCGTGCGCGCGGCGTCCGGCCTGAAGATGCTCTGCGGCGGCGAGGCGCTGCCGCGCGAGCTGGCCGAGCGGCTGCTCGCGCTGCCCGGCGAGCTGTGGAACCTGTACGGCCCGACCGAGACGACAATCTGGTCAACGCTTACACGTGTGCGCGACACGATGAGTCCAATTTCTATCGGCCGACCGATTGCAAATACTTCGGTACACGTGCTCGAACCGTCCGGCATGCCGGCTCCGATGGGCGTGGCCGGCGAGCTTTACATTGGCGGTGCCGGGGTCGCACGCGGCTACCTCCGCCGCCCCGAGCTGACCGCGGAGAAGTTCCTTACGCTCACGCTCGACGGCGTGTCCGAGCGTGTCTACCGCACCGGCGACCTGGTGCGACTGCGCGGCGACGGCCTGCTCGAGTTCGTCGGCCGGCACGACCAGCAAGTCAAGCTGCGCGGCTTCCGCATCGAGCTGCAAGAGATCGAAGCCGTGCTCGCCACGCATCCCGGGCTGCGCCAGTGCGTCGTCGGGATTCGGGAGGACACACCGGGCGACCAGCGCCTGATCGCCTACCTCGTACCGGCGGAAGGCTCGAGGTTCGAGGCCGAGGCGGCCCGCACAATGCTGCGTACGCGCTTGCCCGAGTACATGATCCCCAACCTCTTCGTCGTGCTGGACGCGCTGCCGCTCACGCCGAACGGTAAGCTCGACCGCAAGGCGCTACCCGCGCCGCCCGCACCGGCCGCTCCCGAGGCAGCGCCTGACGCATTGATGAGCCCGAGCGAACAGCGGGTGGCCGCCTCGTGGCGCGAACTGCTCAGCATCGACCGCGTCGGATTGCACGACAACTTTTTCGATTTGGGAGGCCATTCCCTGCTGCTGGTGAAACTCCAGGTGCGATTGCAGCGTGACTTCGGCATCGAGCTGCCGCTGGTCGAGCTGTTCCAGCGCACCACCGTGCACGCGCAGGCCTGCCGGCTTGCGTCCAACACCGTCGATGACAGCGCGCTACAGCGGGCGCGGGCACGGGCCGCAAGACAATCGCATGCCTGATTTGCGAGCGAAGAGGCAACTTTAGCCCAACGCCGCGATCACATCGGCTGGCGCCTGCACCAGTTCGATCAGAACGCCTTCTCCACACAGCGGAAACTCCTCATTGCCCCTGGGATGGATGAAGCAGATGTCGTGACCTGCAGCGCCCCTGCGAATGCCGCCGCGCGCGAAGCGCACGCCGTTGGCCATCATCCACGTCACGGCCTGTCCCAGGTCGTCGACCCACAGGCCAACGTGATTGAGCGGCGTGCCGTGCACGGCAGACTTCCGGGCCGGGTCGAGCGGTTGCATCAGGTCTACCTCCACCGCGTGGGGGCCCTTACCCAATGTGCAGATGTCCTCATCGACGTTCTCAGGTTCCGAAACGAAATTGTTCGTAACCGCCAGGCCAAACATATCGACCCACAACGCTCTCAGCGGCTGCCGGTCGAGTCCGCCGATGGCGATCTGCTGGATGCCCAGAATCCGGAACGGCCTGTCGTTCATCGGCCTTAGCTGCTCCCGAATAAAGCCAGCAACGCACGCGCCGCCACGGCAGGCGCGGTGCGTGCCGCATTCACTTCTTCGAGCACGCGCGGTAATGCCGCTCGCACGGCGGCATGTTGCTCAAAATCGCTGCGCAATTGCGCGTACACAATGTCCCACATCCAGGCCCGGCGTTGTGACTGGCGCCGCGCCTGGAACGCACCGCACTCACGGCGTCTCGAGGTCAACTCGTGCGCCGCCTGCCAGAATGCGTCCATTCCATCGCCGGTGAGCGCACTGAGCTTGAGCACGACAGCCCCATCGTACGCCGGATTGCGGCGCTGGCCGACGACCCGTAACGCGCTGCTGATCTGCGTTTGCGCCAGCGTCGCTGCCGCATCGTCAAGGTCGGCCTTGTTGATTACAACCAAGTCGGCCAGTTCGATCGCGCCTCGCTTGATGGCCTGTAGGTCATCACCGGCATGGGCTTGTTGCAGCAGGACCAACAGATCGGTCATGCCGGTTACGGCGGTCTCGCTTTGACCGACGCCGACGGTTTCGACAATGACGATGTCGAATCCTGCACACTCACACAACAGCACCGCCTCACGCGTGTGCTTCGCGACGCCTCCTAGCACCCCGCAAGTCGGGCTGGGGCGGATGAAGGCTGAGTCGCTCACCGAAAGGCGCTCCATGCGCGTCTTATCGCCCAGAATCGAACCTCCTGAAACGCGCGACGAGGGGTCGACAGCAAGCACCGCGACACGGTGACCCACGCTAATCAACAACAAACCCAGCGCTTCGATGAAGGTGCTTTTGCCCACGCCGGGCACCCCGGAAACACCGAGTCGCAATGAACTACCGTTCGCGGTCGGAAGCGCATTGTGAAGCGCGTCGGCCTGCGCGCGATCCTCGACGCGCGTCGATTCGATCAGCGTGATGGCCTTGGCCAGCGCGCGGCGGTCGCCACGCTGAATCGCCGCAATCGTGGCCGACAAACTCACGCCTGCAGTACCTTCCCAATCTGCTTCAGTACGTCCTTGGCGCTGTCCGGAATCGGCGTGCCGGGACCATAGATGCCCTTCACGCCGGCCTCATACAGATACTCGTAGTCCTGCCGCGGTATTACGCCTCCGACAAAGACAATGATGTCCTCGGCGCCGTGCGCACGCAGCGCTTCAATGAAGGCTGGAACCAGTGTTTTGTGCGCGGCGGCTAGCGTTGAAACACCGACTGCGTGCACGTCATTCTCGATCGCCTGGCGGGCGCATTCTTCCGCAGACTGAAACAGCGGTCCAATGTCGACGTCGAAGCCGAAGTCGGCGAAGGCCGACGCGACAACCCGGGCGCCACGGTCATGGCCATCCTGCCCCAACTTGGCCATCATCAGACGCGGTCTGCGACCGTACCGCGCGGCGAATGCGGCTGTCGCCGCCTTGAGTTCATCGAGGCATCCGACACCGTCGTAGGCGGCCGCGTACGCTCCCGTCACCTTGACGGTAGCGGCTCGATGACGCCCCCAAACCTTTTCCAATGCATCGCTGACTTCACCCACGGTTGCGCGCAGGCGCACCGCCTGGATGCTCAGATCGAGCAGATTACCTTCGCCTGTTTCGGCGCACTGCGTGAGAGATGTCAACGCGATCTTGACTTCGGCGCAGTTCCGCTCCGCTCGCAGCGCCGCCAGGCGTTTCACCTGGGCGTCGCGCACGGCGTGATTGTCGATGTCGAGGCTCTCGATCCGATCCTGTTCACTGCGACGGTACTTGTTGACACCCACGATAACATCGCGGCCGGTGTCGATGCGGGCCTGCTTCTCGGCCGCGCTGGCCTCAATCTTCAACTTGGCCCAGCCGCTGGCAACCACCTTCGCCATGCCGCCGAGCGCATCAACCTCTTCGATGATCTTCCAGGCTGCGTCCGCCATGTCCTGAGTCAATTTTTCCATCAGGTAGCTTCCGGCCCAGGGGTCGATCACATTTGCGATGTGCGTCTCCTCCTGAAGGATCAGCTGTGTGTTGCGCGCGATGCGGGCGCTGAACTCGGTCGGCAGCGCGATGGCTTCGTCGAAGCCGTTAGTGTGCAGGCTCTGCGTACCGCCAAACACCGCGGCCATCGCCTCGACGGTCGTCCGCACAATGTTGTTGTACGGGTCCTGCTCGGTCAGGCTCCAACCAGAGGTCTGACAATGAGTCCGCAGCATCAGGCTTTGCGGATTCTTTGCTGCGAAGCCCTTCATGACCCGGCACCACAACATTCGCGCAGCGCGCAGTTTGGCTATCTCGAGGTAGAAGTTCATCCCAATTGCCCAGAAGAAACTCAGGCGGCCTGCAAAGGCGTCGACATCCAGGCCCCTGGCCATCGCGGCCTTCACATACTCCTTGCCGTCTGCGAGTGTAAAGGCGAGTTCCAGCGCCTGGTTCGCGCCGGCTTCCTGCATGTGGTAGCCCGAGATCGAAATTGAATTGAACTTTGGCATGTTCGCAGCCGTGTAGGCAATGATATCCGCGACCACCCGCATGCTCGGCTCAGGCGGGTAGATGTAGGTATTGCGTACCATGAACTCCTTGAGGATGTCGTTCTGGATCGTGCCACTGAGCTGATTCAGCGCCACCCCTTGCTCCTGCGCAGCGACGATGTAGCCGGCCAGCACGGGAAGCACCGCACCGCTCATTGTCATCGACACCGACACCTTGTCGAGCGGGATGCCGTCGAAAAGGGTCTTCATGTCTTCAACCGAGTCGATTGCCACGCCGGCCTTGCCGACATCACCGGCGACTGGCGGCTGATCGCTGTCGTATCCGCGGTGCGTGGGCAAATCGAAGGCCACACTGACACCTTGGACGCCATCGGCCAGTGCCCGGCGGTAGAAGGCGTTGCTGGCTGCTGCGGTGGAAAAACCTGCGTACTGGCGGATCGTCCACGGCCGTACTGCATACATCGTAGCCTGTGGGCCGCGCAGGTATGGCTCGAAGCCGGGCAGCGTGTCGGTGTGCGGCAGGCCGGCCAGGTCCGCTGCGGTGTATAACGGCTTAATCGTCAGTCCTTCTGAGGTCACCCAATTCAGCGCGACAACATCGCCGTTGGGCGCCGACTTCGCGGCCGCGCGGTGCCAATCCTCGAGCGTCGGCGGTTGAGCGGGTGGGCGGCTGGGCATCATCCTCTCCTCGGCCGAGCGCGTATCGGTGCTTTCATTTTTCAATTTTGCCCACGATGAATCCAGATCCAAAACCGGCGCACGTGACCGCCGAGCCTGACTTTGGCAGGCTCGCCTATCCACCGAGTTTGATCGCACAATCTGCAGGATGCCGCCGAATTGCACATAATACCAACCCGATTGCGGCCAATCATTCTTCTCAGCCACGACCAATTTGTGCTGTGCCCCCGAGACAGCCAAGCTATGCATTGACAGTGATTCGTAGCAATTCCGCGGAACCAGTGCCGATCAGTTCATCGGACGCACATGCTACGCTCAGGACTGTGGACAAGCACTCTACCTGGCTGACTCGGTTCGCGCCGCGCCCGACCGCGACCATGCGTCTCATCTGTTTTTCACATGCGGGTGGCGGCGCAGCCGTGTATCGGCCCTGGGCACTGTCGATGCCCGCCGCTGTAGAGGTGATGGCCATCGTATTGCCCGGACGCGAGGGCCGTGTGCACGAGACGCCGCTGCCCGCGATGAGCATGCTGCTGGAGGAATTGATCCCGGCCCTCTTGCCTCACCTGGATCGCCCCTTCGCCTTTTTTGGCCACAGCATGGGCGCGCTGGTGGCGTTCGAGACCGCGCGAGCCTTGCAGCGTCACGGCGCTTCGTTGCCGATACGGCTGCTGCTGTCGGGTCGCCGCGCTCCCCATCTGCCCGAGCAAGAGCCGCCCCTGCATCAGCTGCAGAACGATGAATTCCTCGCCGAAATCAACAATCGGCACGGCGGCATTCCAGTCGCGGTGCTGCAGCACCGCGACTTGCTGGCACTGTTGCTACCTGGCCTGCGCGCCGACATGACAGTCATCGAAACCTATCGCCATGACGGTGGCCCGGGCTTTTCCGGCCCCATCAGCGTTTTCGGCGGCATGGACGATGCGCGTGCACGACGCGATCAATTGCTGGCGTGGCAGCAACACACTGCGCATCCTCTGACGTTACGCATGTTCGCGGGCGGGCATTTCTACTTCAATGAACCTCAGGCACGTGACGCACTGATCGCCACAGTCGCAGCAGCGCTGGACTTCGAGCGCGCCTTCGCATGAACCGGGTCAGTGTCAGTTCCGACTCCGAGCCTGTCGGCACGATGAGCATCGGAAATCGCTTCCCCCAAAGTGTGACCGACGGCTCGGGATCCGGGCGCGTATTTACCGACCAGGTTGCATTTATCAAATCCGCTGATGTGCGCACAAGCGCCGACTGGCACGACCTGCCAGCGGTGCGGTTACCCGGCGACGTGCAGAACATCGATGCGCTGACCCGCATGCGTGGCGCGCGCCCGCTGCCAACCTGAAGCCATGGATGCACAGACTTCGATGCCGTCGCACGCGATTGCCATCATCGGCATGGCAGGACGCTTTCCACACGCCGATGACTTGAGCGCGTTTTGGCGCCTGGTGTCTGAAGGAGTGGAGTGCCTGGAAGAACTGAGCGATGCGGACCTGCTGGCCGCCGGCATTCCGCCGGCGCTGCTTGAACACCCGCTCTATGTGAAGCGCGGCACCTTTATCGAACGTGCGGAGTGGTTCGACGCCGGCTTCTTCGGATTGTCTCCGCGCGAGGCTCAGGTGCTGGACCCACAGCAGCGCGTCTTCCTTGAATGCGCTTGGGAGGCCATTGAACATGCCGGTTATGCGCCCGCCGCACTGCCCGATTCCGTCGGCGTGTACGCCGGCACCAGCATGAATACCTACCTATACCACCAGTTGCTGCGCAACCCGGCACTAGCCGAGGCAGTCGGCGCCTACCAGATGATGTTGGGTAATGACAAAGATTTCCTCGCCACGCGTGTCAGCTACAAGCTCGCCCTGCGCGGACCGAGCATGACCATCCAGACTGCCTGCTCCACTTCGCTCGTGGCGGTGCAGGTGGCCTGCCGCGCGTTGCAGCACGGTGAATGTGATATGGCGCTTGCGGGTGGTGTCTCGATTAGTTTTCCGCTGCGCGCCGGCTACCTCTACCAGGAGGGCATGATTCTATCGCCCGACGCGCATTGCCGACCCTTCGATGCAGCCGCACAAGGCACTCGTGCCGGCGCCGGCGCCGGCATCGTGGTGCTGAAGCCGCTGGCACGCGCACTGGCCGATGGCGACACCGTGCATGCAGTGATCCGTGGCATCGCCGTCAACAACGACGGCGCCGGCAAGGCGGGGTTTACCGCACCCAGCGTTGACGGGCAGGTTGAAGTCATCGCCACCGCGCAGGCACTCGCCGGCATCAATGCGCGCAGCATCGGCTACATGGAGGCTCACGGGACCGCCACGCCGCTCGGCGACCCAATCGAAATCGCCGCGCTCACGCAGGCCTTCGGCGCCGATACGGATGAGCGCGCCTTTTGCCGACTGGGTTCGCTGAAAGCCAATCTCGGCCACCTGGACGCCGCCGCTGGTGTGGCGGGGCTCATTAAAACGGCGCTGGTGCTGCAGCGGCGCGAACTGCCGCCCTTGGTCAACTTCAAGTCGCCAAACCCGGCTCTGCAGCTGCCCAATAGTCCGTTTTATGCAAGCGCCGTGCGCTCACCCTGGGAGTCCGAGGCCGGGCAGCCGCGACGTGCCGGTGTCAGCAGCTTCGGCATTGGCGGCACCAACGCCCATGCAGTGTTGGAAGAGGCGCCAGCGCTTACACCCCGGCCGGTGCGCCACGCACCACAACTATTGGTTTGGTCTGCACGGAGCGCGACCGCACTCGAATCGGCGACGCAGCGCCTGGCCGAACATCTGCAAACCTCCACGCACCAGGCTCTGGCCGACGTTGCCTTTACCCTCCAAACCGGGCGTCACGCGTTTGCCGAACGCCGTGCCCTGGTGGTGGCCGACAGCGCCGTCGCCATGGCCGCGCTGCGCGATCCACAGCACCCCGGGCAGCTCACCGGCCGGCACGAAGGCGGTACACGTGGCGTGGCGTTCCTTTTCAGTGGACAGGGCAGCCAGCACACCGCCATGGGTCACGGGTTGTACGGCGCATTTGCCGTCTACCGCGAAGCCGTAGACAGCTGCGCCAAATTGCTCGAACCGCATTTGGGCTGCGACATTCGCGCATTGATGTTCGAGCTTGACCAGTCACAAGCATTGAACGAAACGCGTCATACACAACCGGCACTGTTCGTCACCAGTTACGCATTGACTCAACTGTGGCGCAACATCGGCGTGTTACCGCAGGCGATGCTGGGGCACAGTATCGGCGAATACGTCGCGGCACATCTGGCCGGTGTGTTGTCGCTAGAGGATGCGCTCTTCGTGGTAGCCGAACGTGGCCGGCTGATGCAGCAAATGCCACCGGGCCGCATGGCCGCCGTGCTGCTGGCCCCGGCAGAACTATCTGCATGGCTGGGCACCTCGCCAGGTGTTGAAATTGCAGCGATCAATGCGCCGCAACTTTGCACGCTGGCGGGCCCGGTAGCGGTGCTGGATGAATTGTTGGCTCGTATGCAGTCTGCCGGTATAGATGCGCGCGCGCTCCACACCTCGCATGCCTTTCACAGCGCGATGATGGATGCGGTTCTGACGCCGTTCAACGCCGTGCTTTCAAAGGTGCAGCTCAATTCACCGACTCTCCCCTATATCTCCAACCTCACCGGCAACTGGGTTACGCCGCAACAGGCCACTTCGCCGGCGTACTACGCTGAGCATCTGCGCCACGCTGTACAGTTCGAGGCTGGCTTGCGCCAGTTGACCGCGAACTCTGCCTTGCAAATCCTGGAAATCGGGCCGGGAAACGCGCTGACAATGCTGGCGCGTGCCAACCTGGGCGCCGCCGCTACGCGGCGGGTGGTTGCATCGATGCGCCACCTCAGAGACGAGCGCAAGGACGCGGAAGCGTGGTTGGAAGCAGTGGCGCGACTGTGGCTGGCCGGCGTGCCGGTGCAATGGCGAGGACTGCACACGGAAGCCACCTGGCGCGTGCCGCTTCCCACCTACCCCTTTGAACGGCAACGCCACAGCGTTGAACCTGCAGTGGACACTAGCGCGGCCACTGCCGCCACTGCAAATGGCGTCGTATCACGTTCGGCGCGTATCGAGGATTGGATCTACGCACCCACCTGGAGTCGCGACGATAGTACGCTGGCGTCGGCAAACACGGCCGGGCGCTGGTTGGTGTTGGGCAGCGGTGACAAAGTTGCAGTCGGGGTTTGCGACGCCCTGCGCGATGCTGGCGTGCCGTGTGCGCACATCGCGCAGCGGCCTGCAGACCCGCCTGAAGACCTCATCAGATGCCTAAACGAGCCTGCCGCCCTGCCAGTGGTCGGCATCATCAACCTGTGGTCGCTGCCCACCGCAACGGGTACCGCCTTGGATGCCCAGGCCAGCTACGACCTGCTCGTAGCCCTGGCCACGAACTTGCCGGCGCAAGGCGATTCGACCCTGATGCTGCTGCACGCCACTGCCGGCGGCGAATCGGTGTCGGGCGAACCCGTGCGCGAGGCGGCGCAGGCGCTCGCCATGGGCCCGGTCCTGGTGCTACCCACAGAAGTTCCCGGACTACGCATGCGCAGCGTTGACCTGCCTTGCGACAATGGCCTGCTGAATGCCGACGCTGCCGTTGCAGCGCTGCTGCGAGAAGTGCGACTTGGCGCCATCGAGCCGCAAGTGGCCTGGCGCTCAGGGTGCCGCTGGGTGCGGCGCTACGAACGCATCGAACTGCCGGCCGCTGACGGCAGCGCCATGCCCCTGCGCCCGCGCGGTGCCTATCTGATCACGGGCGGTTTGGGCGGAATGGGTTTGACACTGGCGCGTTGGCTGGGCCGCGACTATGCGGCGCGCCTCCTCCTCACCAGTCGGCAAGGATTGCCGCCGCGCGAGGACTGGGACGATTGGCTGACCAGCCATGCGGCAGACGAGCGCGGCAGTCAGGCCATCGCGGCCATCCGCTACATCGAAGCCAGCGGCGGCGAAGTCTGCGTCGCTGTCGCGGATGCTGCCGACGAAGCGTCAATGGCCGGTGCGCTGGCGCACGCAAGCGCGCGCTTCGGAGCGCTTCATGGGGTGATCCATGCGGCGGGAATAGCCGGCCATGGCAAACTGGCGATTCGTACAACAGCAGCCGAGGCGCGTGCCGTGATCGCGCCGAAGCGCAGGGGACTGGAGGTGCTGACGCGTCTGTTAGGCGCGCGACCACTGGATTTCGTGGCTCTTATGAGTTCGATCAATGCCGTGGCCGGCGCACCGGGTGCCTGCGACTATGCTGCCGCCAATGCGGTGTTCGATGCTTTTGTGGACAGTGCTGAACGACCGCGCGGCTGGCGCCAGGTCGTGGCAGTGGACTGGGGCGCCTGGCGCGACGTCGGCATGGCCGCGAAGCTGCAGGTGACGAGTGCGTTGCGGGGCGCATGGCAAACTCATTTGGCCGGCGCCATTGCACCGGCGGACGGCGCGCAGGCGTTTGCCCGTGTGCTCGCGTCGGGCCGCCGGCGCGTGGTGGTGGAGACCTACGATGTCGTGCACAGACTGCAATTGTTGCGCCGGCCCGCCCCGGCGTCGGCCGCACAACCTATCGAGGTCACCCATTCGACGGCTCCTGGCGCCACCGACCGCCCCGCGTTGTCCACCTCCTACGCGGCGCCCACCACGCCGCAGCAGCAACGCCTGGCCGCCATCTGGCATGAGTTGCTGGGCGTCCAGGGCATTGGTATTCACGACGATTTCTTTGAGCTGGGCGGCCATTCGCTGATGGCCACACGGGTATTGTCGCGCATCGCCGAAACGTTCGGCGCGCGACTGAACTTACGCGATATCTTTGATGCTCCCACCATCGCGGGGCTGGCAACCAGGCTGCGCTCGGTGGACGCTGCCGCTGAAGACAGGGAGGAATTGGAATTTTGAGCGGCGCCCATGAATTACTGATGCGACTAGAAGCACTGGGCGTGATTCTGCGGGCCGACGGTCGACGATTGCTCGTCAGTGCCACCGTGGGTCGGCTGGATGCGGAGTTGCGGCGACAAATCGCCCGCCAGAAGCTCGAATTGATCCGCCTGCTCGCGAAACGAGAATCAGGCTCGGGGGCGCACGCGCAGGCGCCGGAAGGCCGCTTCCCGGTTTCCTTCGCCCAGCGGCGTCTTTGGTTTCTCGACCGGCTGGAGCCGGACAGCATCGTCTACAACCTGGGGGCGCAACATTTCATCGGCGCCGCAGTCGATGCAACAGCATTGGAAGCCGCGTTTAACGATGTTATCCGTCGCCAGCCGGCACTGCGTACCGTGTTTGTCGAGATCGACGGTGAACCCGTGCAAGTGGTGCAGAGCTTCAGCCCACAACTCCTTACGCTGTATGACTTGAGCGCGTTGCCCGAGGACGAGCAGCACGAAGCGACGGCGCAACTGACTTTACAGGAAGCCAAGAAACCCTTCGATCTTGCAAAAGGCCCGCTCGTTCGTGCTGCTTTGGTGACGCTCGGCCAGGAGGCCCACAAATTTTTGTATACGGTGCACCATATTGTGTGTGACGGTTGGTCTCTGGGCGTTTTACTTGCCGATCTCAGCGTTGCATACGCGGCGCGCCAGGCTGACAAGCTGCCCGAGATGTCGCCGCTGACGACGTACTATGGCGCCTATGCCGCAACCGAGCGTCAGCGCCTGGGTGGCCCGGCGTTGACGCCGCTGCTGGACTACTGGCGACG
>JANMXI010000046.1:0-36908 GCA_031394735.1 Pseudomonadota bacterium
CTGTCGCCGTGCGTCGATCTCAACCAATCGCTTGCGCATCTCCACGACGGTCGCGTAAGACGCGCGCAATCGCTCCACCCACGCAACCCCTTCGGAGCGCTGCAGCGCGTTTTCGTAGCGGTGCAGGGTTCGGCCGAAGGCTGCTTCGCTTGAGACCAGATTTTGGATGGAATCTGCGCTGTAGCTGGAGGTGGAACTGATGCCCGCGAAATCGCGTCGCATGGCATCCAGATCAGCGCGCAATCGCATCAGCGATTGGCGGGCAAATACGTGGCCGAATATCCTCCATGCGCCTTCCAGCGACGCAGTGATCTGCACAGTCAAGGCTTCAAATTGTGTTGCGTGGTCGGTGAGGACCATGCGGCGTTCATCAGACAGTTGTAGATATTCAGCGCCAACCGTCTTGTAGGACTTGAGTCGAATCGCCAGGTTCGAACCGGTTCCATTGATATCGGTTGTGGTGTGCGCGAAAAAATCCGCAGAGACAACATCCAAGTCCTTGCTGGCGTTGCGAAGCTGTTCAGTCGCCTCGCTCGAGGCGGTCACCGCTCGATTCCGTGTCGTGCGTTCGTACCGATCGATCGACAGCGCGAGTCGATCGGCATTGATGTGGCTGGGAATTGCGGCGGGTCGGAGTCGTTGGGCGGGCGACCGAATCGGAGGTGCGGTTTGGCTGGCAGGCGACGTATGGGTAGTGCGAACAATGGATACCCCTTGTTCGACGATGAGGTTTGCAGCGGCTGCCAGGATCGCAACTGCTGTAAAGGAGATGCTCAATCGAGCGGTGATGCCCAATGGGAACCACAGAACAACGCGCGCACGGGCCGTACGGTACATCGCCAGGATGCGCGTGAGTCCAAACATCACCGGACATACTGCACCGTGAAAGAAACGGCAGTTTGGTCGGTCTGCAGAACTGTGCGGTCGATCCCGGGTGCGCTTCGCGGGCCTTTGACCGTATTATGTCGTACCGGGGTCGGATGGCCTCGAACGGCACGCTGATCGCATTCAAACCTCAAAACGCGTAGGCTTTCGAGCGATTCCGGACACATGGGTAACACTTTTGCAGGATCTGTCTTTGATCATCGATCTACGCAGCGATACCGTTACCCGTCCCACGCCCGCGATGCGGGCCGCCATGGCGGCTGCGGAAGTGGGCGATGATGTCTACGGTGACGATCCGACCGTCAACCGCCTGGAGGCGATGACGGCGGAAGCGTTCGGCGTCGAGCGAGCGCTATTTTTCCCCACCGGCACTCAAAGCAATCTGGCGGCGCTGATGGCGCATTGCGCGCGCGGCGATGAATATATGGTTGGCCAGATCGCCCATACTTACAAATATGAACAAGGCGGCGCCGCCGTTCTGGGCAGCATTCAGCCGCAGCCCCTGGAGAATGAACCAGACGGCAGCATCGCGATCGAACGCATCGCCGCGGCGATCAAGCCTGACGATGTTCACTTTGCGCGAACACGTCTTCTGGCGCTTGAGAACACAATGGGCGGTAAGGTGCTGCGGCGGTCCTACCTGAGCGAAGTCACCGCATTCGTTCATGGGCGCGGACTTGCGGCGCATCTGGACGGAGCCAGACTTTACAACGCGATCGTCCGCTCGGGTATTGATGAACGTACGGCGGCGGAGGGATTCGATTCCGTGTCCGTGTGTTTGTCCAAAGGACTGGGCGCGCCGGCGGGCAGTCTGCTATTGGGACGGCGTGACTTGATCAGCGAGGCGCATCGTTGGCGCAAGGCGCTGGGCGGCGGCATGCGTCAGGCGGGCATTTTGGCGGCGGCCTGTATCCATGCGCTGGAGCATCATGTCGAGCGATTGGCGGAGGATCATGCCAATGCCCAAGTCTTGGCCGATGGTTTGACTTCACTCGGACTGACGGTGGAGAAGCCCGAAACCAACATGGTGTATGTCAACATTCCGAATGAGCGGATGTCACCTTTGCACGCGCATCTGACGGCGGCCGGCGTTCGCGCGTCCATCGCTCCGCGGATGCGCCTGGTGACTCACATGGACGTCTCGAGCGACGATGTGCGTCGGGTGATAGAGGCGTTTGCGATGTTTTTCGATCATCGCCATTGAGACAATGCTGGCGGGTCATTCCCGCCGGGCTTTGAGTATCTTCCAGATCGAGGTGACGCCGGCGACAATCTGATCGTCCATTCGCAGATCGCCCTCGAGGAACAACACACTGCGTGTCTGGCGCGAGACTCGCGGCGTGATCCGCAGCAGCGAACCGGCCGGCGCTGCGGATTGAAATGTTAAATTCATGCCCAGCGTCACCACGGGAGCTTCGGACACGGCTTCCCACGCGGTCAATCCCATCGAGGCGTCGGCGAAAGTCATCAGCAGGCCGCCGTGCGCGTTACCCATGGCATTCATATGTCGATCATCCAAGGGCAGGCAAAATTCGTACCCTTCCCGCCCACGCCGTCGGAAATACGGTCCGATGTAGGCTTCGAACGGATCGATGATTGGGCAGACTTCGAATCCTTCCGGCGGTTGGACGGTTCGCGCTGGGGCCAAGAGGGGAAAGTCACTCAGATTCGTGTGCATCGACTGTTCCTATGCGCATCGGCGGCACCGATTGCAAATAATTGTAGCCCAGGGACTTCACCAGAAGGGGCCCGGTCACGTTAAGATTGACGCCCTTATCCGCAGATGAGTAAGCGTCGCAGGAGTCGTCATGGATTTGAATCTGACAGCCGGGGAACTGTCGTTCAGAGATCAGGTCCGCGCCTTTCTGGCGGCCGAACTCCCCGATGACATTCGCACCCGAACCCAGCATGTTCGCTCCGCGGCCCCGGATCTGCGGCGTTGGCAGCAGATCCTGTTTGCCCACGGCTGGGGGGCAATCCACTGGCCGGCTCAATTCGGCGGACTGGACGCGCCGCCCATCGAGCAATACTTGTTCGAGCTCGAATGCGCGATGGCCGGTGCACCGGCGCAGCTTCCCTTCGGATTGCGCATGCTCGGCCCCGTGTTGATTCGATACGGCAGTCCGGCGCAACAGCTGCGATTCCTGCCGCGCATTCTCAGTGGCGAGGATTGGTGGTGTCAGGGCTATTCGGAGCCCGGCGCCGGTTCGGATCTGGCCTCGCTCAAAACGCATGCGGTGCGCGATGGCGATCATTATGTCGTGAATGGCCAGAAATGCTGGAACACACTGGGTCAGCATGCCGACTGGATCTTTTGCCTCGCTCGCACCGATGCGGCAGCGAAGCCACAGCGCGGTATTTCGATGCTGCTGATCGACATGAAATCGGCTGGTATCACCTTGCGGCCGACGGTACTTCTGGACGGCTCGCGCGAGGTCAACGAGATCTGGTTCGACAATGTGCGCGTGCCGGTGGCGAATCGCGTCGGCGATGAGAATCTGGGATGGACCTACGCCAAATTCCTGCTCGGTCACGAACGCGCAAATATCGCCGGCGTGGGAACCTCGAAAGTTGAACTGCAGAAATTGAAGCGCATCGCGGCGTCGAGACCACGCGGAACTGGGCGTCTGTGTGACGATCCGTCGTTTCGAAAGCGCCTGGCACGGGTCGAGATAGATCTGCTGGCTCTGGAATACACCAATCTGCGTGTATTGTCGGCCTCGCAGGACAGCGCATCCGTTTCCATTCAGGCGTCGATATTGAAAATTCGCGGCTCGGAAATCCGCCAGACCATCTCGGAGTTGCTGGTCGAAGCGGCGGGCGCCGATGCGCTACGTTTTTCCGGCCGGGATGCGTCCGGGCAGGGCGTGCCGTTTGCGGACCCTGGCGACACGGACGATCTTGCCGCCGCGTATCTGAATCTGCGCAAGCTGAGTATCTACGGCGGTTCGAACGAGATTCAAAAAAATATCATCGCCCAGACGCTGGTCGGACTGTAGGAACGCGATCTTGGATTTCTCCTTCACGCAAGAACAGCAACTGTTGCTTGACAGCATCCGTCGTTATGTCGGCGACCATTACAGTTTCGATCAGCGCAAAACCCTCCTCGCGACGGGCGAGGGCTATTCGCGGCGCGTGTGGCAGGATTTTGCCGAACTCGGACTGCTGGGTTTGAATGTGCCCGACGCGTTGGGCGGCATGGGTGGCGGCGCCGTGAACACCTTGCTGATGGCCAGCGCCCTCGGCGAAGGACTGGTGGTGGAACCGTATTTGTCGAGCGCAGTGCTTGCGACCCGCGCGATTGCTGCGCTCGGCTCGCCGACGCAACAAGAATCGTGGTTGCCACGGCTCGCCGCCGGCGACATGATCGCAGTGCTCGTGCATGACCTGATGCCGACGTGCGAGGTGGGATATGCCGTTCGCGCGACCCAACGTGAGGGTGGGTGGTCGCTCAACGGCCGGATACCCGTGGTGTATCACGCGCCACTCGCCGATGTACTTCTTGTCGCGGCCACCACCACGGCTGACGCGCATCGACCCGATGCGCTGTTCGCAATCGCGGGCGCGGCAAAGGGGATTACCTTAAGCGGCTGCCTTACCGTCGATGCGCAGGTCGCGGCGGACATCGAGTTCGACGCGGTCAGTGTCGACGCTACCGCCCGCGTTGGCGGCGATGCCACTGAGATGCTGGCGGCCACCGTTGATTTTGGACTATTGGCGCTGTGTGCCGAGACGCTGGGTGTGCTCGAAAAATGCCTGGCGCTGACCGTGGAATACACGCGCACCCGCCATCAATTCGGTGGGCCCATCGGCCGCTTTCAGGCCCTGCAGCATCGCATGGTCGACATGCTCACGCGCATCGAGCAGGCGCGCTCGCTGGTGTTTCTGGCCGCGTCGCGTTGCGAGGGTGCGGATGCCGCAGCGCGCGAGTCGGCCTTGTCGGCGGCCAAGGTGCTGATCAGCGACGCGGCGCGCTTCGTGGGGCAGCAGGCCGTGCAATTGCATGGCGGCATGGGCGTCGCTGACGAGATGAATGTGAGCCATTACTTCAAGCGCCTGCTCGCGGCCGAACTGCGTTTCGGCGGCAGCGATGCGCACCTCGACCGTTTTGCGGACCACATGAGCAACCCATAAAGAGCCGCCATGCCCATTCGCCTTGCTGATCGTGCTCACAACGCCTACGCCTACCCGCTGCTCATCCGGCATTTGCTGCACACGCCGTTGGCGACGGCGCCTGAGCAGGAAATCGTCTATCGCGATCGGAGCCGCTACAACTACGTCACGTTGAATTCACGCATTTCGAAGCTGGCGTCTGCGCTGGCCGGACTGGGTGTCGAGCCGGGGACGACGGTTGCGGTCATGGATTGGGACAGTCACCGATACCTGGAGTGTTTCTTCGCCATCCCGATGATGGGCGCCGTGTTGCAGACGGTGAACATCCGCCTATCTCCTGCACAGATCGCCTTCACCTTGCAGCATGCCAAGGCCGAGGTGATTCTGGTGCATCGGGACTTCGTCGCGGTTCTGGACAGCATCCGCGTTCAGTTACCCGCGCTGCGCACAGTGGTGCTGATCGACGATGGCGTTGGTGGCGAGACACCGGCGTGGATCAAGGCCGAGTATGAATCCTGGGTCGCCGCGTCGAGTGATACATTCGCATTCCAGGATTTCGACGAGAACGCGCTGGCCTCCACCTTCTACACCACCGGCACCACCGGTGATCCCAAAGGCGTTTGTTTCAGTCACCGTCAGCTCGTTCTGCATACGCTGGCGGTGGCCGCCGGTGCGGGCGGCGCGCGCTTTGGGCAATCCATCCGTCAGGGTGATGTCTACATGCCGATGACGCCCATGTTTCATGTGCATGCCTGGGGCAATCCCTTCGTGGCCACGTTGCTCGGACTCAAGCAGGTCTATCCGGGGCGGTACATCCCTTTGGATATGTTGGCGTTGCGAACTCGGGAAGGCGTCACCTTCTCGCATTGCGTGCCGACCATTCTGCAGATGCTGTTGAGCGCGGATCCGAACGCGGACATGAGCGGCTGGAAAATCATCATCGGCGGCTCGGCTCTGCCTGCAGGTCTTGCGCGCGAAGCGCGCCGTCGTGGCATTGACGTGTATGCCGGCTATGGCATGTCGGAAACCGGACCTGCGCTGACGATCAGCCGGTTGAATCAGCCGCCGGCGAGCACGGTAACCGATGAGGAGATCGAGACCCGCTCCCGCGCCGGTATTCCACTGCCCCTGGTAGATTTGCGGATCGTGGATGCACAAGGTGCCGATGTGCCGCGCGATGGCGTCTCGGTGGGCGAGGTCGTTGCGCGGACGCCGTGGGCTACGCAGTGCTATGTCGGCAACCCTTGCGCATCGGAGGAGTTGTGGCGCGGCGGTTACCTGCATACGCAGGATGTCGGCCGCATCGACGCCAACGGCTATCTGCAGATCATCGACCGTATGAAGGACGTGATCAAAACCGGCGGCGAATGGGTGTCTTCGCTGGAGCTGGAAGACATGATCTCCAAACATCCAGCCATCGCCGATGTGGCGGTCATCGGCATTCCGGATCCGAAATGGAGTGAACGGCCGATGGTGCTTGCTGTTCGGCGACCAGGCAATCAAGATCAAGTCAGCGCGCTGGACATCATTGCATTGGTTGCGGCCGCGGCGGCGGCGGGCTCCGTGCCGGTATACGCCGTCCCAGAGCGGGTCGAGTTCGTCGATGCGCTGGAGCGGACCAGCGTCGGTAAAATCAACAAGCGCCTGTTGCGCGAACGCTATTCCTAGCGAGGAAGTTTCCCATGAGTGCAGCGGACAGTTCTCGCGACGGCGCAATCGCCGTCATCCGTTTCGGTGAGCCGCCGGTCAACAGTTTTGGCGCCGCCACCCGAAGTGCCTTGACCGATGCCATCAATGCGGCGATCGACGACAGCGTCGTCACAGCGATTGTGATCGCCGGTCGCAATGGCCTGTTTTCTGCCGGCGCTGACATTAAAGAATTCGGCACTGCCAACGTGATGGTGGCACCGAATCTGCTCAATCTGATCAACACCATCGAATCCAGTCCCAAACCCGTGATCGCAGCGATCGAGGGCACCTGCCTGGGTGGCGGACTGGAAGTGGCATTAGGTTGTCATTACCGGGTGGCGTTGGACAGTGCGAAACTCGGATTGCCGGAAGTGAAGATCGGGCTGCTGCCCGGTGCCGGCGGCACTCAGCGGTTGCCGCGATTGATCGGCGTCGAGGCCGCCATCAACGTCATCGTCGGCGGCGTGCCGGTTCCCGCCAAGCTGTTCAAGAACACCCCCTTGCTCGATGCCGTGGTGAGTTCCGACCTGATCGCCGCCGCCGTCAAACTCGCGAACGACATGGTGGCCGCGCGCAAGCCCGGCGCTTCGCTGCCGCGTGCGCGCGATCTGACGATCCTCGATCCGGGGGCCGAGGCGCTGCTGGGGTTTGCGCGAACCACCGTGACCGCGTCGTACCCGAATTTTCCCGCGCCGGCCAAATGTCTCGACGCCATCGAAGCCGCGGTCACGCAGCCCTTCGATCAGGGGATTGCCACCGAGCGCCGTCTGTTTGGCGAGTTGATGCTCACGCCGGTGTCGCGCGCGCTGCGACACGCGTTCTTTGCAGAACGCGCCGCCGCGAAAATCGGCGACGTACCCGACTCCACGCCACTGCGCCCAGTAAAGTCGGCGGCCATCATCGGTGCCGGCACCATGGGCACGGGCATCGCCATCAATTTTCTGGAGGCCGGCATTCCGGTGATGCTGCTCGAGGTCGGTCAGGCCGCTCTCGACAAGGGCGTCGCGCGGGTTCGCGATGTCTATGCGGGCCAGGTAAAAAAGGGCCGCCTCAAACCTGCCGACGCGGAAGCAAAGGTCGCGCTGCTCACGCCGACGCTTTCCTATGAGTCGATCGGCAACGCCGACATCGTCATCGAGGCCGTATTCGAAGAAATGTCGGTGAAGGAAAAGGTGTTCACGACTCTGGACAAGGTGATGAAAGCGGGAGCAATACTCGCAACCAATACCTCCACGCTCGACGTCGATCGGATTGCTGCGGTGACCCAGCGCCCCGCGGATGTCATCGGCACTCATTTCTTCAGCCCGGCCAATGTCATGAAGCTGCTGGAAGTGGTCCGCGGCAAGGCAACCGCCAAGGACGTGCTCGCCACCACCATGAAATTGGCGAAGACCCTGAAGAAGACCGCGGTGGTGTCCGGCGTTTGCGATGGCTTCATCGGCAATCGCATGATCGAGCAGTATTCGCGGCAGGCACTGTTCATGATCGATGAAGGAGCGAGCCCCGCCGAGATCGATGCGGCTGCCGAGCGTTTCGGTTTTGCCATGGGCCCTTTCCGGATGAGCGATCTGGCCGGCAACGACATCGGCTGGCACATCCGCAAGCGCCGCGCGGTCGAGAGGCCGGACATTCTGTATTCGATGGTGGCAGACAAGTTGTGCGAGCTCGGCCGCTTCGGGCAGAAGACCGCCGCCGGCTGGTATGACTACAAACCCGGCGATCGGCAGGCGTATCCGTCGCCGGTCGTCGATGCAATGATCGCGGCGCATCGTGTAGCGATTGGCGTGACGCCGCGAAGATTGGACGCGCGCGAGATCGTCGACCGGCTCGTCTATGCGCTGGTCAACGAGGGCGCGAAACTTCTGGCCGAGGGCATCGCCGCCCGCGCCTCCGACATCGACGTGGTTTATCTCACCGGCTATGGATTTCCTGTCTGGCGCGGCGGACCCATGCGCTACGCCGATGAGATGGGGGTGTACAGCGTTGCGCAACGCATGCGTGAACTGGCGCGTAACCGCTATGGCGACCCTGGATTCTGGACGCCGGCACCCCTGATCACCCAGCTAGCCGAATCGAACGGCGCGTTCAATGCCGTGGGAGCCCGCTCATGAGTCGCGACGCCGTCATCGTTTCCACTGCTCGCACGCCATTGGCCAAATCCTGGCGCGGGGCGTTCAATCTAACCCACGGTGCCACGCTTGGTGGGCATGTGATCAAGGCCGCCATTGAACGCGCCGGCATCGAGCCGGGCGAGGTCGAAGATGTGCTGCTGGGATGCGCGATGTCCGAAGGCGCCACCGGCAACAACATCGCCAGGCAAAGTGCATTGCGTGCGGGATGTCCGGTGACCGTATCGGGCGTCACGATCAATCGCTTTTGTTCGTCGGGATTGCAAACCATCGCCATGGCTGCGCAGCGCATCCTGGCCGGCGAGGGAGACATTTACGTTGCCGGTGGTGTGGAAGCCATTTCAGTGGTGCAGAACGAAAAGAATCAGCATTTCGCCAAAGAAGCGTGGCTCAACGAGCACCAGCCGGACATCTACTGGAACATGCTGCAGACGGCGGAAGAGGTGGCAAAGCGCTATGGCATCTCGCGCGAGCGCATGGATGAGTATGGCGCGCGCAGTCAACAGCGCGCCTGTGCGTCGCAGGAGGCAGGCGCCTTCAGCGCCGAGATTGCACCCATCACCGTCCGATCGGCCGGCATGGACAAGGACTCGGGTCGTTTGTCGACCCGCGACATCACGCTGTCGGTTGATGAGGGGCTGCGGGTCGGTACGACCGTCGAGGCACTCGCCAAACTTAAACCGGCATTGCCCGGTGGATTGATTTCGGCCGGCAATGCCAGCCAGTTTTCCGATGGTGCCGGCGCCTGTGTAGTGATGAGCGCCGAACTTGCAGCGAAGCGTGGATTGACGCCGCTCGGCCTGTTCCGCGGCTTTGCCGTCGCGGGTTGTGAGCCGTCGGTGATGGGCATCGGGCCCGTCTATGCGGTGCCAAAGCTGCTGGCGCGAGCCGGCCTCAAAGTGGCGGATATCGACCTGTGGGAACTGAATGAAGCGTTTGCCGTTCAGGTGCTGTACTGCCGCGATACGCTCGGGATTCCCGATGAACGCCTCAACGTCGACGGCGGCGCTATCGCCGTCGGTCATCCGTATGGCATGAGCGGACAGCGTCTGGTGGGCCATGCGCTGCTGGCCGGCAAGCGCCGCGGTGCCAGGTATGTGGTCGTCACCATGTGCATCGGCGGCGGGATGGGCGCGGCAGGTCTGTTCGAAGTCGTGTGAGGCGAGTGTGAGTCCGCGCTGCTACCGCGTCAGTTCATACACGCAGATGGTGAGCGCGGAGGCCAGGTTCAACGAGTCGATTGCGCCGCAACCGGCAATGCTGAAGGGCTGTGCATCGAGTTCTATCAGGTGCTCGCCCGGCAGGCCGCGTGCCTCATTGCCGAACACGTAACAATCGAAAGTTTTGAATGCAGGCGATTGCAGTGGGTCGCCGCGCATATCCAGACACGCGATGCGTTCGAAGCGCGTGCGCAATGAACGTAAGGGAACGTCCGCTTCCACCGGCACGTGAAAAATAGCGCCCATACTGGCACGCACGGCTTTTGAATTGTAAGGGTCGACGCTGTCGGGACTCAGCAGACAGCGAAAATTCCCGAACCAACCCAGCGTGCGCAGAATCGTACCGAGATTGCCGGGGTCCTGGATTTCATGCAGATAGATGGCGCGGTCGCCTGTGCTCGACGCCGTTGCCGGCAGCATCGGCACCAGCGCAATGATTCCCTGCGGCGAGCGCGTGTCCGATATCTGCGCCATTTGCACCTTGTTGATCACATGAGTCGGATAGGTACTGGGCCAGTCGGCATGCTCGCGGGTCACGTATAACTCGCAGGCGGGCGGCTGTGGACTGCGCGCTGCCACCTTTTGCAGTTCCAGGACCAGGTGTTCACCTTCGACCAGAAAGAATCCGAATTCTTCGCGGAATTTCTTCTGGTGAAGCTTTTTGACGTCGTCGAATTTCATGGGCTCACCGCACGTCGCGACTGCATTGTCTCCAACAGGGATGTTGCGACTGCCTCGGCGACCTTGATGCCATCGACGCCGGCGGAAAGAATGCCGCCCGCATAGCCGGCGCCTTCACCCGCGGGGTAGAGACCGCGAACGTTGATACTTTGCAGCGTCTGTGCGTCACGGGTGATGCGCAGCGGCGAGGAGGTGCGCGTTTCCACGGCGGTGAGTACGGCATCGTCGCGATCGAAACCGCGGATCTCGCGGCCGAACGCCGGCAGTGCTTCGCGAATGGCCTCGATCGCATAGGCGGGCAACGCGCTCGACAGGTCGCCGAGGCGCACGCCGGGAGTATAGGAGGGCAGGATGGCGCCGAATTCTCGCGATGGTACGCCTCGCACAAAGTCGCCGACCAGCTGGCACGGCGCACTATAGTCGCTGCCCCCCAATACATAGGCCTGGGATTCCAAACGCTCCTGCAGCTCAATACCGGCGAGTGGTCCGCCGGGAAAATCCTGTTCGGGGCTGATGCCTACGACGATACCGGCGTTGGCATTGCGCTCGTTGCGCGAGTACTGACTCATGCCGTTGGTGACGACGCGGTGCGGCTCGGACGTGGCTGCCACCACGGTGCCGCCGGGACACATGCAGAAGCTGTACACGTCACGGCCATTCTTTGCATGATGGACCAGTTTGTAGTCGGCAGCACCGAGGGCGGGATGGCCGGCGTACTTGCCCAGCCGTGATTTATCGATCAATGATTGCGGATGCTCGATGCGAAAGCCGATGGAGAAGGGCTTGGCCGCAAGGTAAACAGCGCGGGAATGAAGCATTCGAAATACATCGCGCGCGCTGTGACCCGGTGCGAGCACCACGTGCCGGCTGCGGAAGGTCTCGCCGCTTGCGAGCATCACGCCTTCGATCTGGCCCTGTTCGAGCAGCAGATCGGTGACCTTGCTGTCGAACCGCACCTCGCCGCCGAGTTCAATGATGCGCGCACGCATGGTGGCAACCACGCCGGTGAGCCGGAACGTGCCGATATGCGGCTTGCTTACAAACAGGATGTCGGCCGGTGCACCCGCTTGCACGAACTCCTGCATGACTTTGCGCCCGTAGAATTTCGGATCCTTGATCTGACTGTACAGTTTGCCATCCGAGAACAGGCCCGCGCCGCCTTCGCCGAATTGCACATTGGACTCCGCCGTCAGGGTGTTCTTGCGCCACAATCCCCAGGTATCCTGCGTGCGCTGACGTACATCGCGCCCACGTTCCAACACAATGGGCTTGAACCCCATCTGTGCCAGCAGCAGCGCTGCGAAGAGTCCGCACGGACCGAAACCGATGACCAGCGGTCGCTCCTGCAGTCCTGCAGGAGCCTGGCCCACCGGGTGATAGCCGGTATCCGGCGCCGGTCCGACATTGCGATCGTGGGCCAGCCGCTTCAGTATTCTGGGTTCGTCGCGCACGCTCAGGTCGATGATGTACACGAAGCTGATGGTGTTGTTCTTGCGGCGCGCGTCGTAACTACGCTTGAATACCGTGAAATCCTGCAGTGCTGAATCCTCGATGCCCAGCCGGTTCAAAATGGCTTTGCGCAGGGCATCGGCGGGGTAATCAAGCGGCAAGCTCAGTTCGGTGATGCGGATCAAAATGGTATCCTGGCCGGTCTGCCCGGCAGAGGAAGAAACTTCTTAGAGGCTTTAGATGACGCGCGAATTATATAGCCACCGGGGGCCGGCCCCTGAATTTGTTTGTGTCGGCAGGAGACTCTGATGGCCCGTTCCAGGAGCAGCAGCCGATGGCTGCAGGAACATGTCAACGATCCCTTCGTCAAGCAGGCGCAGAAGGAGGGCTATCGCTCGCGCTCCAGTTACAAGCTGATTCAACTGAATGAGAAAGATCGGCTCATCCGGCCTGGCATGCTCGTCGTGGACCTCGGGTCCGCGCCCGGCGGCTGGTCACAGGTGCTCGGTCGAACGCTCGGCGGCAAAGGCCGGGTGGTGGCGACTGACATCCTGCCCATGGATGCGCTCAACAACGTCGAATTCATTCAAGGCGACTTCACGGAAAGTCCCGTGATCGAGCAGATACTGGAAACACTGGGTGCCAAGAAACCGGACCTCATCGTCTGCGATCTCGCGCCCAACATCGGCGGCATCGATTCAGCGGATCAGGCCGCCTCGATGTACCTGGTGGAGCTGGCGCTTGACCTGGTGCGAAAGATTCTCAAGCCCAAGGGTGATTTCGTGGTCAAGGTGTTTCAGGGTGACGGCTCGGACGCCTATCTGAAAGATGTTCGGTCCTCATTCGAGAAGGTGTCGGTGCGCAAGCCAGCGGCATCGCGCGCACGTTCTCGCGAAGTGTATCTGGTGGCCAAGGGATTCAAGAAATAGCGGCACGCGCCTCCGCCTCCCGCTCAAACCCCCATCGTTGCCAGCGTATCCACGAGCTGACGCAATACCCGCTCCGTCCCGCCATGCTTCGCCGCAAAATTGACCTCCAATTCTTTGGCGCGATTGACTAGCGCATCGAACGGGCCGTCGGCAGTCTCGAGCACCCCCTTGATATCCCCGTCCAATTCGCGCATCAATGAGAGTGTTGCCGGGTCGACGTCTGCGGAGTCGAGTTCCTTGCGCAACTGCGTCAACAGGTCCCTGATTTTTTCATTGCTCATAGTGATTTTCCGTTGCGGAGAACTGACATGCCGATCACAGGGTTTGACCACCTGAATATTCGAACCATGAACGTTGAGGGTACTCTGAGGTTCTTCCGGGATCTACTTGGGATGCGCATCTCGCCGCTACCGGGCAGATCGGATCTGGCGATGGGCGGTTGGGTGCTGGATCCGACCGGGCAGGCATTGATCCACGTCAATCATGGCGACTACGGCTATCCGACCGATGCGGACTTCGCGCCCGTCACCGGTGCCGGCAGCGGACCGGTCCATCATCTGGCCCTCAAGTGCGCAGGCTTCGATCAATTGCGGCAGCGCCTGGTCGACGCACAGGTGAAATTTACACAGAACCTGCTGCCGGAATACAAGCTGCGACAGCTGTTTTTGCAAGAACCCAACGGCATTTTTGTCGAGTTGAATTTTTGGGACAATGCTTGAACCGTCACGTCATCGACGACGTTTCCCATTCGCGCGCGTGCTCCACCTTGCGCAGGTCGACGGGGCTGGGAACATCGCGCAGCATGCGTAGGGTCTAGTGGGTGGCGACGTTCGCGGGGGAGGGGACGATGTCGATCCAGATCGGGTCGGAGTAGGCCTTGTTTCCCTGAATGTCTTCGGTGATGAACGCGTACCAATGCGCCTGCGCGGGCGGCAGCGTGAAATCCAGATGCTTCTCGCGGGGCGCGTCGGCAAAGTCGCGGCGTTGAACAACGACTCCATCGCCGATCAACGTGAAGTTCTTGACGCCACTCACCGAGGCCAGATCTACGCTCAAGGCGACGGCCTCTCGCGGCGCGACCTTGAGCGTCGAGCCGAACATCACCGACGGATACATCAACGGGCCGAAGCTCACGTACGCGTGGCCATCTTTGAGCGCCTGCGCGAAGGCGGCCGCGCTGAGCGTCCCGTCGACATGGGCGAACGCGCGCACGCGTCCGGATTCGTCGTTCCATACATCATGCGTGTCGGTTCCGGCGCTCAGGTAATAGCGATGTCCGGCATTCCAGTAGGACCACAATTGCCGCAGCACTTTGTCGTCATCCGGCGCGCCGGCATTGATTTCCAGCAGATCGAAGCCGGGCACAAACCCGCCCGTGGCGACGCCGCCGGCAATGCTGGTGAAATAGCCGTAGGGAATGAACGGGTGATTGACCTGCACGTCGATCGCACCTTGCCGTCGCGCTTCGCGCAGGATGTCCGCCGCCGACGCGGTGCTGGTATCGATGGCTAGCTTTTGTCCGGGAGCCAAGGGATACGCATTGAAGTGTCCCCACGAGGGAGACAGTTCGATGCCGGGAATAAAAGGCACGCCGCGCCGGTCCGCGATTCGTTGCAGGGCCTGATGATTGACGGTGGAATCGTGATCGCCAACGAACAGCAGATTCAACCCGGCCGCGAGTTGTGAGCGGGCGAGATCCGCCGGCGGCGTGACCGCCTCCGCCTGATCTGAATGATGGTGCATATCTGCACCGTACCATCCGCGCTGCGCAGGATTGAACAGCACCGTCAGCGGGACCTGAATTTTGCTGGTCTTACCGCTCTCGACGGACACTGCGACATCGTGGCTTTGCGCGGTGAATCCGCCACCGGAAGACACGGTGAACACGTAGCGTCCTGGTGCAATGGTAAGGTCGGTGTGGCCTTTGGGCTCGATCTGCGTGAAGAACATCTTCCTGCCGAGGAACTCCACCAGTGGCTTCTGACCCTCGGTGATCTTGATGCGGGCATCCAGCGCTTTGCCGGTTTTTGCATCTGCAACGGTGAACTCGATGCGACCGGATTGCTGCAGCGACCCGATGTCGAGCGTGGTGGTCGACCCGGCGGCGACGGTCACCTGCGCGCTCGCGCTTTGCGAGAAATTTTTTGCCGTGGCGTAGAGCGAATACTGACCTGCAGGCACCTGCAATTCATAACGGCCCTGGTGGCCAATCACCCAGCCGTACGCCTTGCCGTGGGCTTCCACGACGACGACGGGCTGATCGACGGGCTTGCCGTTTTGTTCGCGTACCCATCCGCGAATCGTGCCCGCCGCGAGCTGCTTGTGTTCGATTTCCGCTCGCAACACAGGCGCCAGATCGCCGCTCGAGCCAACCTGCAGCCAGCCCTCGAAACTGCGGCTCGCGCCGGGCGCGAGCGTGTGCCGCAAAAACAGATCCTTGGAGGCCGCGCCGATGTGGCTGAGATAGGGCGCGTGCAAGGTGATCGACCAATCCGAATCATAGGCGCTGGCACGATCCGACAAGGCTCCTTCCGCCTTGCCGTCGTCGATTCCCGCGGTGCCTGGCACCGGAAAATAATAGCCGGCGCTGGGCCACAGGGTCAGGCCGGAGAGCAGATCGGGCAGGGCGGTGGCGCCGTTGTTGGTCATGGTCGTGTGGATCTCGACCGCATCGACTCCCGCCTGCAGCGTGTAGGAGGTGGCGATCGTGACGGCGCCCCAGTCGCGCACCGCGCGGATCACGGCGCGCTGCGGACTCCGTTCAACGATCTCGATGTGTTGGTACGTATTGGGCCATGCGGACCAGTGATTGGGGATGAAGTCTGCAAACACGACGCGATCGCGCCCAATCTGGCCGTTCAGGGCCGGTGCGACATCGATGATGGCGCCGCGCGGCACGCCGTACGGCATGGATGAATTCACCGCAATGGCAAATGCAAGCTTGTCGTTGCTGACGGTGATGTCGCCGGGGGACGTGGCGTTGCCGTTGAGGATGGGTGTTGGTCCGACCAACACCTGCACCTCGCACCATGCAGGCTGCGATGTCGACAACGCCACCAGCAGCGTGGTTACCAGCGCTTGCGCGAGTCTCACGATCGCATCAAGGGGGCGGCGTGTCGCCGCTGAAGGCGATGGGGGTCGCGCCGCTGACAAGTCCGATGGTCGCTTTGTCGCTGACGTAGAGCTTTACCTTGCGCTCGAACTTCAGCTCACCCTGAACTGCTGCGCCGGGTCCGATGATGATGCGCGGTTCGCTCTTGTCGTAACTCAGCACGCCCACCGACAGCGTCTTCACCCGCAGGCCACCTTCAACCTTTGAGGTGCCCAGGATGCTGATGTCGCCGTTGACCGTGACGACGCCCTGCGCCGCGTGCGCGTTGGTCAGGGAGATGCCACCGTTGATATTGCCCAGCGGTCCCATTACGTCGGCGCCGTCGTGGAGCGTCAGCAAACCGTTGACCGAGGCGATCTCGCCACTGATGCGCGCACCGGAATCCAAGGTGATATTGCCGTTGACGGTCTTGGCGGAGGTGCCGGTGGCATGCGCACCGATGAAAATGTCGCCGTTGACAGTGTCCGCAGCGCCGAAAGTGGCCTTCTCATCGATGCTGATGGCGCCGTTGACCGTGTCGACGTTGCCGTTTTGCTGACCTGCCACCACATGGATGGAGCCATTGACGCGGTTCGTGCCGCCTTCTTCACTATTCTTTGTGCAGCCGGCGGCGAGCACGAACGCCAGCATGATCGGGGTCAAGAGGGGGAAACGCATGAGCCTCTCCTTAAGAGACGATGATTGCGAATTGCGTGAGCGTAATATAGCAGGCGAGGGGCGCGCTGCGGTGATGCAGATAAGCCAAGGTGAACTTGACATGAATTTGGAACAAACCCTGACGCTGTCCTTGCCGGCCATCTATGTCTCCGCCATTGCAGTGGAGGCTGCGCTGGGTCGCGCGGGCGTCATCACGGCGCCATATGGTCTGCGCGATTCCGCCGCGTCGATCGGGATGTCGCTGGGCAACTTCGCGTTGAATGTGGTGATGGCCGGGGTGGTTCTGACCGGACTGAGTGCCGCCTACCGCTGGCGCCTGTTCACCCTGTCGGCAACATCGCCCTGGGCCTGGGTGGCGATCTTCTTCCTGGATGACTTCATCTATTATTGGTTTCATCGCATCAGTCATGAATGCCGGCTATGGTGGGCCGCGCACGTCAATCACCATTCGTCGCAGGAATACAATCTGTCCACCGCGGTCCGCCAAAACTGGAGCGGCCTGTTGGTGGGCACCTGGACGCCGTGGATCGTGCTGGCCTTGTTGGGGTTCCCGCCGGCGATGATCCTGCTGCAACAGACCTTCAATCTGTTCTATCAGTTCTGGATTCACACGCAGAGCGTGCGACGACTGCCGGCATGGTTTGAAGCCGTTTTCAACACGCCTTCGCATCACCGCGTACACCACGCGTCGAATCCGCGCTATCTGGATCGCAACTATGCCGGTGTACTGATCATCTGGGACAAACTGTTCGGCACCTTCGTAGCGGAGAGCGACGCGGAGCCCGTGCGATTTGGCATCGTCAAGAACATCGGCACCTACAACCTGCTGCGCGTCGCATTCCATGAGTGGTGGGCGACGCTGCGCGACCTGTTTGCGGCACGTTCGGTGCGTGAAGCGACGGGCGTGGTGCTGGGGCCGCCCGGCTGGCGCGCGGATGGGCAAGGGATGACCTCGGAGCGCATCCGCAGGCAAGCTGTGACGCAAGTCCCGTCGAGCGGCGGCACGTTACGTTAACTTTGTGTCTCACCCTCGCAATGGAGTCCGTGCATGAAACAACTACTGTTTGCGCTGGCGGCGCTGTCCGCCGCAAGTTTAGTATTCGCAGGCGACGTAAATGTCGGCGTATCCATCAGCGTCGATCAACCCGGCTTGTATGGCCGCATCGACATCGGCAATGTGCCGCCGCCGCGGCTCATCTACGCGCGCCCGGTGATCGTGATGCCGCCGCCCGTGGTGGTCGAAGAGCCGTTGTATCTGCATGTGCCTCCCGGCCATGCCAGACATTGGAGCAAGCATTGCCGGAAATATGATGCCTGCGGGCGCCGCGTTTTCTTCGTCGAGGAGCGCTGGTACAACGATGTGTATGTGCCGGCACGGCATGGACACGAGAATCATGGCGACAAGCATCAAGGTCGGGGCCACGGTGATCATGGCCACGGCCACGATAAGGACGACTAAACGCAATCAGTTGCGTTGGACGCCTTTGGCAGGGCATAACAATCGAATTCGCGTGCCATGCGGCGCGCAGGTTTCGATTTGAATCGAGCCGCCGATGCGCTCGGCGCGGTAGCGCATGCTACGCAGACCCAACCCCAAACTACCTGACAAGGAAACCGGTAGACCCACACCGTCGTCCGTTACGGTGATGGACCGGTTTTCCACGGCAACCAATTGCACCGCAGCCTGGGATTACTTGGCTTTGCTGATCTCGTCACTACCTTGTGATCGTTTACTTGAACTGACCTGACTGGCGCCACGCGCGCCTTGAGGTTACCAAAGGATCAGCATGCGCCATGCCTTACAAATTTACACTGACGCTGCGGCGATTCAGCAAATGGCGCATTTGATGCAGCGCAAAAGTGCCGGAACGACCGATGGGACTTGGGCAGGTACGCTATATTGCTGCGCGGAATAAACCTCAAGGCGGGAATATGGCTGGATTCAACGGCACGCCGGCAAACAGTACGGCAGCAGCTTCGACCAACGCTGCAGAGCTGCGTATTTTCGTCTTCGCCCTGTTTTTTATCTTCGGCGGCATCACCAGCCTCAATGACGTGGTCATACCGAAGCTCAAGAGTTTGTTCACCCTGTCGTATGCCGAGGCCATGTTGGTTCAATCGGCGTTTTTCGCCGCGTATTTCATCATCTCCATCCCGGCCGCAGAGCTGTTGCGACGTGCGGGTCATATGCGTACCGCGGTCATTGGTCTGCTGACGATGACGGCGGGATGTCTGCTGTTCGTGCCGGCCTCGTCCTCCGGCATGTTCATCACTTTTTTGCTGGCTTTGTTTGTCCTCGCGTCCGGCATCACCATCGTTCAGGTGGTTGCGAACCCGCTCATTTCCATGCTGGGGGACCCGCGCACCGCCCACAGCCGCCTGACCTTTGCGCAGGCCTTCAATTCCCTTGGCACGACGGTATTCCCCTATGTCGGGTCCATCCTGATCCTGGGGTCTCTGGCCACCGTCGATCCGTCCACGCTCTCAGGTGACGCGTTGACGCAATTCCGGACACAGGAAACCCACGTCGTGGTGCGCACCTACCTGGGTCTGGCAGCGGCGCTCCTGGTCGTTGCAGCCGCGGTCTGGTGGCATCGCAAGCGGTTGGTCGAAATCTCTGCGCCGCGCACGCCGATTCTGCAGATGTTCAACCTGCTGCAACGGCCGCGATTTGGCTACGGCGCGCTGTGCATCTTTTTGTACGTCGGCGCGGAAGTTGCCATCGGCTCGCTGATCGTGAATTACTTGATGCAATCCGATGTCATGGGCCTGGGCAGTGAAGCGGCGGGCAAGCATGTGCCGTACTACTGGGGTGGTGCCATGGTCGGGCGGTTTATCGGCGCCTATCTGCTGCGGGTGTTTTCGCCGGGCAAGGTGCTGGCCTGTGTTGCAGGGTCCACCATCCTGTTGCTGGTGTTGTCGGCCAACACCGCCGGCGCCCTGTCGGGGTGGGCGCTGTTGGCGATCGGCCTGTGCAATTCCATCATGTTCCCGACCATCTTTTCGCTGGCCTGCGAAGGGCTTGGTCGGCGGTCGGCGGAAGGCTCGGGGATCATTTGCGTAGCCATTGTCGGTGGCGCCATCGTGCCGCTGATCACCGGCCATGCAGCGGATATCGCCGGCCTGAAAGCGGCATTGATCGTGCCCGCCGTCTGCTACGCGGGCATTCTCGGATTCGGCTGGTTCGCGCGCCGACCGGCAGCCTAGGGATTAGACGACCATACCCGCGACCGATCCGGCGACTGGTTCCCGCTTTTTCGGATGTAGACTGCGAAAACAATCGAAAAAGCGTGAATGCCTTTGACGCGGGCCGGAACCTTCAACCGGTATCCTGCCGCCAAGTATGTGCAAGGCTATCCCCCGTGCAACGCGATGTTTGGCAGGTTTCGCCGGCCTGGTGCTGCCGTCACTCCTGATTTGCGCTCCGTTGACCGTCCGCGCCGCCTGCCTCAGCAGTACCTACCCTGAGATTCAGGCCCTGCAGACCCTCGCCCATCGCGAACCGGCGACTGCGATGAAGCGAGTCCGCTCGGCCATCGATGCTGAAATTGCCAGGCCACAGTCGGACGCGCCGAAGGTTGCGGCGCTGTATGCCGTGCTGGCCGACGCCAACGAGGCGTTGGAATTGGATCGCGACGCGCGTGTGGCCGCTGCCAACGGATTGAAGTACGCGATGCGCGCCGATGAGTCGGTGCGGATGAATTTGCTGGCAGCTTTGGCGGCCAACATCTATGACGTGGAGGGCCTGAAGGAGGCAACGTCGATGATCGAGACCGCGCGCGCGACGGTGCCTGCGAACTCGCTCACCGACGTCTGCCTGCAAATCACGCTCGGAAATTTGCATTATCGACAGGACCGCGACGACCTCGCCACGCTCAATCTGACCAACGCCTACCGCGTGAGCGACAAGGCCGGATGGAGTGCGCAACGGGTGCTCGCTGCCGAAGGCTTGTCGCACGCGCTTCGAAACTCAGGCGACTTCGAGCAGGCGCTGTCACTGAATCAGGAAGTCATTGACTGGACCAGCGCCCGCAATTTGTCCCTGGATCTGTCGGTGGCGTTGTTTCTGCGCGGAGAAATCCAGCGCGCCATGACGCATTACCCGGCCGCAATCTCGGCTTACGACAATGCGCGGCGCATCAGTCAGGACATCGGTGACCAGCAGGGCATGGCCTTTTCCGACCTGCGCACCTGTCAGGCGCAGATCGAGATCGGCCAGTGGGTTGCGGCGCGTAATCGCTGCACGAATGCGCTGCGCGTGTTTACGGCGTCCCAGTCCCGGGACGTGCAAAAGGAGGCACAGGCGCTGCTGGCCCGCATCGATCTGGCGCAGAACAAGCCTGCCCGTGCGCTGCAGACCTTGAATGAGGTGCTGGATCGGCAAGGGTCGGATATGCCGCCGCGGCGGGTGGCCATGCTGTATGAACAGCGGGCGCGCACGCTGGTGGCGCTGGGTCGGTTTGAAGAAGCATTCCGCGATCTGGATGAGTACTCCCTGCGCAATGCCCGGGAGGCCGATGGAGAACGGATCAAACAGTCCGCGGTGCTGCGGGCGCGGTTCGAAACCGACCGGCAGGTCGAGCGCAACACCTCGTTGCAGAACCAGCTCGATCTGGCCAAGGAACGAATGCATCGCCAGACCGATCAACTGCGCTGGACGGTGACGGCCATCCTGGCCGGTGTCTGCGTGATCGTGCTCATGGCCTACATTCTGTTCACTGGCCAACGCCACAAGAAGCAATTGGTGGATCTGGCCAGCCACGACGGTCTGACCGGATTGCCGAATCGCCGCCGTAGCGTGGAGTTCGCCACTGCCGCGTTGGAGTCCGCTGCGCAGGAGCAGCGTCCGGTCACGATTGCCCTCATCGATCTGGATCATTTCAAGATGATCAACGATCGCCACGGTCATGCGACCGGTGACACGGTACTGAAAGATTTCGCACGCGTCGGCCGCGAATCGCTGCGTGCCGCGGATTTCCTCGGCCGTTGGGGTGGCGAGGAATTCATCGTGGTCCTGTCCGACATGACATTGGACATGGCGATGACCAGCATTGAACGCTTACGCGCGGCGGCGCTTGAAATCAAGCTGCCCGTGAAAGGCGATGACGAGATGCGCGTGAGTTTCAGCGCAGGGCTCGCCACCAACGAATCGGGCATCAAGACATTGGATGACATCATCGCGCAGGCGGACGTCGCCTTGTATGAAGCCAAGAGCAACGGCCGTGACCTGGTGAGAATTGCCGATGCGAGTTTCGACTCGGCTTCAACCGGGGTGCGGCGCGCGCTGCGCCGGACCGGCCGCGCCGGCAGCTTTGCGCCGTCCGTCAATACCGCGTCGTAGCGGCGGTGATCCAATCCGGTGTGCGATCCAGGATCCACGCTTCGACCGATTTATCCAGGCCGGTTGCGATTAGCACGCCCAGGCACACCATCACCAGGCCGAATACTTGCTTGCCATGCCGGCCGGTGCTCATCAAGCGGTCTCGCATTTTCAGCATAGTGGCGCGTGAGATCGAACCCAACACCACCAACGGCGCAGCGGCGCCGAGCCCGAACAGCAGCATCAGCAGGCTGATCTGCACCAGGTCCTGACCCTGGCTGGCAAGAGTGGTCGCGGCGCCGAGCGTGGGTCCGACGCAAGGGCTCCAGATGACGCCCAGCAACGCGCCGACCAGGAACTGCCCGGACAGACTGTCCGCGTTGAGACGATTCAGCAACTGCGTGCCTGAGTTGCTCCACGAACCGGTGGCTCGCGCGAATCCGGCCTGCAACGCCGGCACCACCAGAATCAGACCGAATCCGGCCAAGATAATCGCGCCAATGAAACGAAACGTGTCCGGGTCCAGGCCTAGAGAAGCGCCGAGCGTGGCGAGAAATATGCCGATCAAGGTGAATGACAATGCGAGACCCGCTCCCAATGCAAAGGCACCCCAGCGATGCGCGTTCACCGCCGCCGCGATCAACAAGGGTATGAGCGGAAGTACGCAGGGCGAGAGCGTTGACAGCGTTCCCGCCAATAAACCCAGTCCGTAGGTGGCGGGACCGAAGGTCACTCTGCGGTCACGGCTTTGCGCAGCAGCGATTCCAGCGCGGGGGATTGCGTGTCGCCGGTGGATCGAGCCACTTCTTGGCGGCCCTTGAATACCACCACGGTGCTTTGCTTCGTCACACCCAGAGATTTCTTCAACGCCTTCTGCGTATCGAAATCAGCCACGAAAAGGGTCAGGGACGTGAGTCCCTCGGAGCGGGAGAGTGAGTTCAGTACCGGCGCCTGCGCGCGGCAGGTGGGGCACCAATCGGCATGAAAGACCACGGCCAATGGTTTGCCTGCCGCCTGCGCTGCATCGAACTGCGCCTGATCGAAGGGAACTTCGGCCGCGCCGGCGGTGAGGGGTAGTGCGACGAAAAACAATGACAAAAGGGTGGGGAACAGATGCTTCATGACGTCTCCTGATGGGTGGAATGTCACAGGAGACCGCGTTGGGCCCCGGCTTATTTCACGATCGTCGTATTCCGGCAGAACGCAACTGCGGCCTCAATGTCCGCGAAATAGTTTTTCGCATCCGACTCGGCAATCAACTCCGCGCGCTTCAATTTGCCGAGCACCAATTCGTTGGCCTCGCAGATCAATACCTTGACGCCGCGCCGCTCCAGGTTTTGAACGGCGAGTTCCAGCGCCTGGATGCCGGTGATGTCCATGAAGGGAACGCGAGTCAATCGGATTATCACGCAGCGCGGATCGGTATGGGTGTGCACCAGCGCGCGCTCGAAATTCTCCACGGCGCCGAAGAACAGCGGGCCCTCGACCGCATAGACCAGCACCCCTGTGGGCAATTCCGCGCCGAGCTGTTGATCGGACTGTGCAACGACTTCGACCGAGGTCGACATGCGGCGCAAGAAATGCAGCATCGACAGGATGACGCCGATGTTCACGGCAACGACCAGGTCGGTGAATATCGTCAAGGTGAAGGTAATCAGCAGGATGATCACGTCAGCACGCGGCGCGGTGCGCACCATGCGCGCAAAGCGCTTCAGATCGCTCATGTTCCAGGCGACGAAAAACAAAATCGCTGCCAATGAGCACAGCGGAATGCGTGCTGCCAGGGGTGCGGCGATCAGCAGCACGAGCACCAGCGTCAACACATGGACGATTCCGGCGACGGGGCTGTTGGCGCCGTTGCGAAAATTGGTGGCCGTGCGCGCGATTGCGCCGGTCGCGGCAATACCGCCGAAAAGCGGCGCGAGTACGTTGGCGATGCCTTGACCGATCAATTCCTGGTTTGAATCATGATGGGTTCCAGCCATGCCGTCGGCCACCACCGCCGAGAGCAGGGATTCGATGGCGCCAAGCATGGCAATGGTGAAGGCCGAGGGCAGCAACAGCATCATGCGATCGAAGCTGATGCTCGGGATCGACAGGTTTGGCAGACCCACGGGGATTCCCCCGAAAGCGCTGCCGATGGTGGCCACGGCCTCGAAATGAAACACGGATTGCAGGCCGGTGGCGACCAGCATTGCCAGCAGAGGTCCGGGAATGCGCTTTAGAAATCCAACCTTGGGAGCAAGCATGGTGATGCCCAGACTGAGCGCCGCGAGCGCGGTGGTCGCCGAATGTAGATGCGGCAGGGAGAGCAACAGTTCAAACAGTTTGGCGTAGAACTGTTCGCCGCCCGGTTTTGGCAGGCCGAAGAAATCGCGCCATTGTCCCACCCAGATGATGACGCCGATGCCGGCCGTGAAGCCGACGATGACGGGATCGGGGATGAAGCGGATGACGCCGCCGAATTTGGCCGCGCCCAGCAGGATCAATATCACGCCGGCCATCAGTGTCGCGACCAGCAATCCGTCAATCCCATGCTTGGCAGTGATGCCGGCGAGGATGACGATGAAGGCGCCGGTCGGGCCTGCAATCTGGATGCGGCTGCCGCCGAACAAGGAGACGCTGAGGCCGGCGATGATGGCGCTGTAAATGCCCTGCTCGGGCTTTGCGCCGGAGGCAATGGCGAAAGCCATGGCCAATGGCAGGGCGACGATGCCGACGATCAGGCCCGCGATGAGATTGGAAGCCAGAAACCGGCGTTTGAGCAGCTGCGCCTTGTAGGCTTCGACGATGGCGATCATCAGGTGGAACCTTAGCATCTCCGCGCTGCCGACAAGAATTAAAGTTGGCGAATTCGAAAGCAAGGCGCGGAGTGCGGCGGTGCGTAGCGGTTGATAATTTGGCGTTCATCGTCATGATGAGCACACGGAGTTAGCCATGAAAAGTTCGACAGTCGCTGCGAAACGCGCCTCTGCTACGATTGCAGACCCTCGCTGGGCCGCCGTAGTCGCGCGCGACAGCCGCGCAGATGAGCAGTTCTATTACTCGGTCAAGACCACGGGCGTGTTCTGCCGACCGTCTTGCGCGGCGCGCCTGGCAAAGCCGGAAAACGTGCGCTTTCACGCTACGCCGGAGGCGGCGGTGAAAGCCGGCTTCCGGCCCTGCAAGCGTTGCAAGCCGGACCAGGAATCCGCCCCACGCCAACAGGCACGGTTGATCCATGACGCCTGCCGCATCATCGAAAGCGCCGAGGAACCGCTGGCGCTTGCCGAGCTGGCGCGGCGCGTAAACTTGAGTGCGTATCACTTCCATCGCCTCTTCAAGCAGGTGACGGGCGTGACGCCGCGTGCCTATGCCGCTGAACATCGAGACGGCCGGGTACGCAGCCGACTGCGTGGCAAAGGCTCGGTCACTGCCGCCATCTTCGACGCAGGCTACAACTCCAACGGTCGATTTTATGAAAAGGCCGAGCGCATTTTAGGGATGACGCCACGCCAGTTTCGCAGCGGTGGCGACGATGTCGAGATTCGCTTCGCCGTCGGCGAATGCTCGCTCGGTGCCATTCTGGTGGCGATGAGTGCGCGCGGCGTCTGCGCTATCTTGCTGGGCGAGGACGCCGGCGCATTGACGCGCGATCTGCAAGATCGTTTCGCCACCGCCAAATTGGTTGGCGGGGACCGATCCTTTGAAAGGATCGTGGCCCAGGTGATCGGGTTTATCGACGATCCACGCATCGGATTGGATCTGCCGCTGGACGTGCGTGGCACCGCGTTTCAGCAGCGCGTATGGCAGGCGTTGCAGCGCATTCCTGCCGGCAAGACCGCCAGCTACGCGCAGATCGCCAAGCGCATCGGATCACCCGCGGCAGTGCGTGCCGTGGCCGGCGCCTGTGCGGCCAATGCATTGGCGGTGGCGATTCCCTGTCATCGCGTGGTTCGCAGCGACGGTGCATTGTCAGGCTACCGCTGGGGCATCGAGCGCAAGCGCGCATTGTTGCAGCGGGAAGCCGGGGCGGCGGCGGCAGCGCGGTGAGTACGGCCAGCTTCATCTTTCATGATGCCGCCGCGAGCACCGCGTGACCGGCGATCTGTTCGCACCACTGCACCGTCCGCTGGAGGAGTTTCAACCCGGCGCATTTCTGTTGCGTGATTTCTTTGCACCGCGCGATGAACAGTTCCGGTCCGCGCTTGAAGCCATCCTCGCCACCGCCCCGCTGCGCCACATGACCACGCCGGGCGGGTTTCGCATGTCGGTGGCCATGAGCTGCTGCGGCGACTATGGCTGGATCACGGATAGGCGTGGCTATCGCTATGAAGCGACGGACCCGGACACGGGCAGGCCCTGGCCGGCGATGCCACCGGAATGGTCGGCTCTGGCCGGCGCCGCGGCTGCGCGTTGCGGATTCGCGGCGTTCCACCCCGATGCCTGTCTGATCAATTCTTACGTGCCCGGCGCGCGCATGTCCTTGCATCAGGATCGGGACGAACGTGATTTCGCCCAGCCCATCGTGTCCGTATCGCTGGGCTTGCCGGCAATTTTTCAGTTCGGCGGCGAATTGCGCGCGGATAAGCCTGTGCGCGTCCCGCTTCAAGATGGCGATGTGGTGGTGTGGGGCGGCCCGGCACGGCTGCGATTCCACGGCGTGCTGCCCCTCAAAGAGGGCCGGCACGCCGTGTTGGGATCTCAGCGAATCAATCTGACCTTTCGCAAGGTCGCCTAGAAATTGGTGCGGATGCCCGCCGAGAATGCCCGTCCGATATTGCCGTAACCGCCGGTTACTTCGTATTGCTTGTCGAGCGCATTTTCGAGTCGCGCATACAGATTCAACGTTTTGGACCACGCGTAGGTAGCGCGCAGATCCAGCAATGTGTAGGAATGCAGCACCGTGGTGTTGCCGGCATCGTTGAAGGTCCGACCCACGTACTGCGCCGACACCGATGTCGTCAAGGCAATCGGCCAGCGATAGTCGACGCCGGCATTGGCCGTATCGCGCGCGCGCCGCGCCAGCTCCAGTCCGAAATTGGCGCTGCCTGGTGATTCGTTCTTCGCATCGGTGTGCGTGTAATTCAGGGACAACCGGACGCGGTCGCCGGCCTTGGCAACGGCGCTTAGTTCCACACCCTTTGCCGAGGTCTTCTGCAGATTGTCGTAGAAGCCATCGAAAGGACGCGTGGCGCAACGTGGATCGTTGTTGAGGTAACAGGACACGAAATCGATCATGTTGGTCGTGTTGCGATGAAAATAGGTGACTGCAAGGTTCACTCGATCCGCGGCAAGCCTCTGTTCCACACCGATATCCCAGCCCTTGGCCTCTTCGGGCCGCAGCGCTTGGTTGCCGTACAGGCTGAACAATTGATACAGCGTCGGCGCCTTGAAGCCCTCGCCATAGCTTGCGCGCACAATGGTCGAGGGACGCAAGGTCCAGGCGAGTGCGGCGCGCGGTGTGGTGTGGCCACCGAAAGTGGCGTGATCGTCGTGCCGTAACCCCAGCGTCAGAGCTAGCGACTCGATGGGCTCGGCTTGCAGTTCGCCGTACACGCTGTTGATTCGCGTGGACGCAAGCAGCGGAATCGGATTGGGGTCGAAATCCGAAGGGGACGACGCCGTGCGCAAATTTGATTTCTCGGATTCAAGACCGACTACGGCTTGGTACTTGTGGGAAATCAGCAGCGTGCTCTGAAACTCCACGCGGCGGTTACGCCCCACGTAGTTGAGTGTCTCCGCAATAGTCAGCTCCGGATTGAAATAAGCTCGATCGGTGTTGGTGTAGGAATAGCTGAGTCGATTTTTCCAGCGTCCGTCGCCGGCATCCAGATTGAGGCCGAGGTAGGTGACCAATTCTTCTGAACGACCGTACTCGCTGGTATCGCCGAAGTTGTAGGCCGGTGGTGCATAGCCGTCGATGTCGAAGCGACTCTTGGACCAGATCGAACGCACTTCGGCACTGATCGCGTCGTTGAATTTGTACATCCCGCGCGCGTTGAAGCCGAGATTTTTGTAGCCATCCGTTTCCGCGCCGCCCAATTTCCTGTCGAAGGCGGAAACGCCGCTGCTGGTGAGGTAGTTGCCGCCTACGCGCCAATTGAACTGGTCGCCGCCGGCTTCCAGCCTTGCGCGCGCCATGCCCGTACCGAGCTGGCCGCCTTCGGCGCTGACCGAACCCGACAGCGGCCCGGCGGGTTGTGGCGTGACGATGTTGATGACGCCACCGATTGCCTGACTGCCCCACAAAGTTGATTGCGGTCCGCGCAGCACTTCGACGTGAGCAAAATCATTGGTCACGAGGTTGGCAAAATCGTAGCCCCCGCCGGGTGAGGAGGGGTCGTTCAATTTGACGCCGTCGAATAGCACGACAGTCTGATCGGTTTCCGCGCCGCGAATGCGTAGAAAGGTGGTGCCGCCCAGTCCGCCGTTTCGAGTCACCGTTACTCCGGGAGTGGTCGACAGCAAATCCGACAGAACAACCTTTTGGCTGCTGCGCACTTCCTCTGCGCTGAGTACCGTAATCGAATTTCCAATCTTGGAAATCGGCGTTGCGAAGCGCGTGGCAGTGACAACGACCGGATCCAGAGGATCGGCATCGTCGGCACGAACGGCGTGGGTGAACAATGATAAGACGACGAAAAACGACGCGATAGAAAAGCGCATGAGCGTGAAACCCCATCAAGAGCAACTGCGACCGCATGAGTATTTGCCCTGGTGGAGCGACACTCATGTACCTGTCGCCACTCGGGATTTCCCGCTCTTTCAGCACACCCCGGCTGATCGAAGGACGACGACGGCAAGCAGGTCTCCTGGCTTGCGGCTCACACCCATCTCGCGTCGCCTTCCCGAATCGTACCGATCCAGTGGCTGATGACGCTGGGCACACCGCTTACAGTTGCGGGGGCAGCCCGGGCGTTTAACCCGAGTTCCCTTTGAATCCCCGTGAGGGGAACTTGTCGCGCGGCGGGTAAATTGCCCGAAAAGCACCGGCGCGTCAAATGAGCCGTGCTGCGGCGCAGGGTTATCGATCGACGGGCAGGCCCGCCGCGAGCCACGCATCCAGGCCGCCGGCGAGCGGGCGTACTCGTTTGAATCCGCGGCGCTTGAGTTGCAGCGCCACCAACGCCGCTGAGGCATCGTTGGGACAATTGCAGTACAAGATCACGTCGGCATTGTCGGGCGGGCTCAACAATGCGACGTCCACGACGTGCTGCGAACCGCTGATCCATCCTTCGCGTGCGCGCGATGCGGGTCCGCGAACATCAAACAGAACCACCGGGGTGCCGTTGTCGAGAAGCTCACTCAGTTCGCTCACCGAAATGCGCGCCATGTGGATTTCCTTGAGGAAGCGCCGCCGTTGCCACCACTTGAAAGCGATGAAGGACGCGAGCGCGATCACGATCAACAGAAGCCCAATCTGACCGAGTCGTTCCAGCGTGAGAAGAATGTCATTGACGGCGTCGTGGAAGATCGCGCCCAACGTGACTGCCACGCCGGCCCACAGCAATGCACCCAAAGCGTCGAAGAGCAGGAATCGCGACAGCGGCGTGCGCGTATCACCGGCCAGGGCGGTGGAGACACTGGCAAAGCCGGGGATGAATTTGGCGAACAGCAGCACCGGTGGTCCCCACTTCGCGAACTGACGCCGCGTCATGGTCACGCAGGAATCCGGCGACAGGGACAACACACACAGGATCTTCAGGACCCGGGGTCCGATGCGCCGGCCGGCCGCGTACCAGGCCAGATCCGCCAGCAGAGCTGCGAGCGTCGCCAGCAGCAGGATGGGAGCGACCGACAGGCCGGCATCGACGGCCAGCGCCGCGGTGACGATCAGTACCGGGTACGCGGGCACCGGAGCGCCGGCCTGTTCGATCAGGACATTGAAAAATACGAACCAGAGTCCGTACTGCGTGACCAATTCGATGATGTGCTGCAAGGTAGTCTCGCTGAAGATGAGCCGATGGCTGATAGTGTAGCGATACGAACTACAGAATCTTGGCAGCGATCAGCCGCGGCCAGGTATCATTGCAATCAATGCGAAAAGTTGCTGATCGAACGCCCGTGCGGCGTATTCTGCTGGCAAGTCTGGCCGGAACGAGCATCGAATTTTTCGACTTCTATATCTACGCCACTGCGGCGGTGCTGGTGTTCCCACAACTGTTCTTTCCGGCCAGCGATCCGGCCTCGGCGACGCTGCAATCACTCGCCACCTTCGCGCTCGCATTTTTCGCCCGCCCGGTGGGTTCGGCGCTTTTCGGCCATTTCGGCGATCGGATCGGCCGCAAAGCAACGCTGGTGACAGCGTTGCTGACCATGGGCGCATCGACGGTGCTGATCGGGTGTTTGCCCACGTACGCCTCTGTCGGAGTCGCAGCAGCGGTGCTCCTGGCGCTGTGTCGCTTCGGTCAGGGGTTGGGGTTGGGCGGGGAGTGGGGCGGCGCGGTGTTGCTGGCCACCGAGAACGCGCCGCCCGGAAAGCAGGCTTGGTATGGCTGTTTTCCGCAATTGGGGGCGCCGTTGGGATTCTGGTGCTCCACCGGCGTATTTTTGCTGTTGACCCGCGCGATGAGCGAGGCGCAATTTTTCAGCTGGGGGTGGCGAATCCCGTTTCTCGCCAGCGCAGTGTTGGTGTTGATCGGCCTGTATGTGCGACTGCAATTGGTCGAGACGCCGGCATTTCGTGCAACTCTCGAGCAGGGTGAACGTGAAAGGGTGCCATTGTTCGCGGTCTGCGGCCGCCATGCGGGCGCTCTGCTGCTGGGCACGCTGGCAGCGACAGCGACCTTCGTCGTGTTCTATCTGATGACCGTTTTCGCGCTGAGCTGGGCCACCACGGCCTTGCATTACGCGCGTTCGGAATTTCTGGTGCTGCAGATGATCGGGGTGTTGTTCTTTGGGATCACCATTCCTCTGTCGGCGCTTGCCGCCGACCGCATCGGCTCACGCCGCATGCTCCTCATTGCCACGGTGGCCATCATCGCATTTGGTTTCGCCTTCGAGCCGCTGTTTTCCGACCGTTCGACCGTCAAGGTACTGACTTTCCTGTGCCTGGGACTTGCCCTCATGGGGTTGACCTATGGACCCATCGGCAGTTTCCTCGCCGGCCTGTTTCCGACCGCAGTCCGCTACACCGGGACGTCGCTGACGTTCAATCTTGCCGGCATTCTGGGCGCCTCCCTGGCGCCGTACATCGCAACGTCACTGGCCACCCAGCACGGCATTGCCTATGTCGGGTACTACCTGACCGCCATCGGTTGCGTGACGCTGGCGGCGCTGTTGGCGATCCGACCTGGCCCTCGATCCTGATCGGTTGCTCCGCGCCGGGTGAGCGTAAGATAGCGTCTTATCCAACGCAATTTGGGGGGGGGCAAAAAAATGATTCATTCCTTGGTGGGCAAGCGAATTGTTCTGCTCGCGACGCTGTTGTGCGGTGGCACTGTACTGGCGGCATCGCCGGATCGCTTCGATGCCGCGGTCGCGCACGCTGGGCGCAGTGCGGCCGATTTGAAGCGAGACTCCGTGGATCATTCCGGCGCCATCGTTCGGCTCAGTGGCGTCAAGCCTGGCATGCGCGTTGCGGACGTGCTCGGCGGCGACGGCTATTACAGTGAATTGTTGAGCTACGTCGTGGGCCCCAAAGGGCATGTGCTGCTCATCAACAACGCAGCCTTCGATCATTGGAGCGACGCGGAGCTCAAGCCGCGATTGGCAGGCAACCGGTTGCCGAACGTGGAGCATCTGACGCTGGATCTGAATCAGATGAACCTCAAACCACACTCGCTCGACGTCATCGTTCTGAGCAAGGTGTATCACGATCTGTATTGGGTGGACAATGAAGGGGTCTGGCCGAAGGTTGACACAGCCTCGGTGCTGGATCAGTTGACGCAGGCGCTCAAGCGTGGGGGCGTGGTGCTCATCGTGGATCATGCGGCGAAGGAAGGGCACGGTAATGCCTATGCGTCGACGCTGCATCGGATCGAAGAAGCCTATGCGATTCAGGACTTCGAGCATCGCGGCTTCAAAGTCATCGCCAGGAGCGACTTGCTGCGACGTCCGGAGGACGCGCGCGACCAGATCTCCTACAAGCCGCCGATGCTGGGCAAGACCGACCGGTTCGTGCTGGTATTCAAGAAAATGTCAAAGTGAGTTGTCGGCGAATGACAACTCGGCTTGTCAGAGGCTACGGGTATGCTAGGGTTTCCCACTATGCGCGGATATAGATATGCGTGGTGGATGGTGGCGCTGACGGTCAGCGCCTGTGGCGGAGGCGGGGGCGGCAGTTCCGTGCCGGTGCCGACGACCGTTACGATCAGTGGACAGGTCACGTTCGAGAAGATTCCCGGCAATGCCAGTGGCGTCGGATTGGACTATGCGGCCAAAGCCGACGCGCCGGCTCGCGATGTCCTGGTGGAAGCGGTCAAGGCGTCCGATCGCACCACGGTCTCCGCCAGCGCCAGCACCGATGCCAGTGGCAACTTCAGCCTGACGGTTCCGTCGAACACGAATGTGTTCCTGCGGGCCAAGGCGGAGATGGTCAAAACCGGGACGTCGGCCTGGCATTTCAGAGTGCTCGACAACACCGCCTCCAACGCGTTGTATGCGATCGTGGGGACGGACTTCAACAGCGGTGTCAGCGCATTACAGCGTGATCTCAACGCACCCTCGGGATGGGGTGGATCCAGTTACACCGGTACTCGTGCGGCGGCACCCTTCGCCATTCTGGATACCGTGTATCAGGCCTACAATCTCGTGCTGGCTGCGAATGCGACGGCGACCTTTCCCGATCTGGATTTGTTTTGGAACACGAACAATCGGCCGGAGTTGACGGCAAGCGGGGGTTTCGATCCGGCGACCGGCGCAATCGGGACCACGGAGTTCAGCCAGGCGATTCCTGCGAACGGCACTACGGCGGCGATCTACATCCTCGGCGATGCGAATGTCGATACCGACGAGTTCGACGCCAGCGTCATCGCGCATGAATGGGGCCATTATTTTCAGTCGGCGTTTTCGCGCGACGACAGCTTCGGTGGAGAGCATTCCGCGAATGATCAACTGGACCTGCGCGTGGCCTTCAGTGAAGGCTGGGGCGATGCCTTTTCCGGCATGGCCACCGGCACCAGCGTATATCAGGATGCAATGGGCACGGGACAAGCCGGCGGCAGCTGCATCGGGTTGGAGAGCAACTCGCCCGCCAATTGCCAGGTCACGTCAAATCCGGGGTGGTACAGCGAATTGTCGATTGCGCATGTGCTGTACGATTTCTTCGACTCCGCGGTCGATGGCGTGGACAGCGTGAACCTCGGGTTCGCGCCCATCTACGATGCGATGACGCATGAGATGGTCACGACACGCGCGCTGACCAGCATCTACGTTCTCTCAGGCGCGCTCAAGAGCCGCAATGCCGCGTCGGCCGCCGGCATCGATCAAATCCTCGGCGCGCAGAGCATCGCGGTCAATGCACCGAATTTCGACGACTACGGCAGCGGCGAAAGTAACGACGCAGGGGATCCCCGCGTGCTGCCTATTTATACGCCGCTCGCCGTCGGCGTGAGCATGCCAAATGTTTGCAGCGATAACGCATTTGGCGGCGGCAACAAACTCGGCATCAGCAAGCTGCTCAAGTTCACGTTGCCGGCACCACAAACGGTCACGATTTCAGTCAGTGGCACCGGGACCTCGAATCCGGATTTTGAATTGTACGGTGGCAGCCTGATCGCGACGGCAGATTCCTCGACGCCCAATCAGGAAACGCTGACCCAGCAGAATCTGGCAGCGGGAGACTATGTGCTCGACGTTTACGAGTACTCGAACCTCACCAGCGCGCCACTCGGCCGGACGTGCTTCACCGTGTCGATCAATTGATCGCGCCTTACACCGAGCATCGCATGCCATGAAAAACTTTCATCTGCCAATCGCTTTACTGCTCACTGTCGCATTGTGCGCGGGATGCTCTGCCGGTACGACAGTGGCGGCTTCTGCGCAGCTTGAGCCGCGGCACAGTGGTGGCAAGCCCGGTGCTGCGATCAGATTGACGTCGAACGTCCCGACCAAAAACGTGGTCGGTGCAGCGATTGCCGTGGAAATACAGGTGACGCCGGACGTGAACGCCGATGACCTGCGTCTGGAGTGGATTCCCAGCGCCGGGTTGCAGGTGCTCACGCCGGCCCAACCTTCGAGTGTGTCGAACGTGATCAAAGGAACGAGTCATCGGCACACGGTCACGGTGAGCGCTGCCAATGACGGCGTGTATCACCTCGGGGTCGTGGCGACGCTGACCACGCGAGGCGTCGCGCAGACGCGCGCATTTTCAATCAGCGTGGCGGTGGGCTCCGCGGTCGAGGAGTCCAAACCTCTCCTCAACCGAGATGCGAACCAGCAGGTCATCGAATCGATGCCGGCGCGGGAAGACAAGCCGCGATAACGGCGGCGTTTCGACCCTCGATTTAGCGGCCGCCGGCTCCGCCGGTGGTTTCTTTAGTGTTGTGTCGCCGCTCCATCCAGCGCCGCAATCGTCGCGGTGGACGGTAGTTCGGCCTTCAGAGTCTTCGAGACCGCCTCATTGGCCGCCAATACGCGCAGCAGGTTTTCGCCGGCGAGCGCACGAATATCCGCATCGCTCCAGCCGCGGCGCAGAAGTTCACGCATCAGCACGGTGAAACCCTCCACTCCCGTCATGCCTTCGGGCAAATCTTCGACGCCGTCGAAGTCGGGGCCCAGGCCGACATGCTCGACGCCGGCGACGGTGCGGATGTGCTCGATATGATCGGCAATATCCGTCACGGTCACCCGCGGTTTGGGATGGGCTTCGTCCCAGGCGTTCATCGCGGCCTTGGCGCGGTCGGGCTGACCAATGTAGAGGCCGGCGTAGGGCGGCGCACTGTAGCGTGTCTGTTCGGCTGCGCGATCCGCCACCCAGCGGTTGCGTGCATTGGAAATATAGGCAGGATAGAAATTCGCCATCACCACGCCGCCGTTTTGCGCCGCGCGCCGCAATACCGCATCGGAAACGTTGCGCGGATGTTCGGTGACTGCGCGGGCCGATGAGTGCGAAAAAATCACCGGCGACCGAGTCATGTCCAGCACGCTCAGCATCGTTTCTTCGGAGACGTGACTGATATCCACCAACATGCCCAGCCGGTTCATTTCATGCACCACGACCTTGCCGAACGGCGTGAGTCCGTGATGCTGCGGATTGTCGGTGGCCGAATCGGCCCAACGCGTGTTGGTGGTGTGGGTCAGTGTCATGTAGCGGGCGCCGAGAGCGTACATCTGGCGCAGGCTCGGCAGTGACTCATTGATCTGGTGGCCGCCTTCGATGCCGATGAGCGAGGCGATGCGGCCGGCCTTGTGGATGCGACGGATGTCGGCGCTGCTCAGCGCCAACTCGAACACCGCGGAGTATCGAGCCGCCAGACTTTTGACCAAGTCGATCTGCTCGATGGTGGTCTGAATGGCTTCAGGTCCCTTGACATCCACCGGAATCCACACCGACCAGAATTGCGCGCCGACGTGGCCGGCGCGCAGTCGCGGGATATCCGTCTGCAGTGGCGATAGTTCGGCATTGAGCGGCGCTTTCAAGGAGGCCGTGCTCAGGTTGAGGTTTACATCCAGCGCGGCCGCACCGTAACCCTCACGCAGCGCCCAGGGCAGATCGTTGTGACCGTCGATCAACGGTGTCAGTCGCATCAGTCGATCGATGCGTTTATCCAGGTCTGAATCGGCTGCAGGCGTGGCTGCGGGCGCAGCTTGCAGCGAGACGCTCGTGAGGAACAGACACAACGGGATGAATCGGTTTCGTTTCAACATGATGAGGACCTTTGGGCGGCAAGTGGTGCGTTGCTCGGGACAGGCCTCTAGGGTATCGCAGCCGGCAGGCTCGGTGCGGCCAGTTTGCGCTTCAACGTGACAGCGGCGTTGTGTGGGATTAGGATTCAAAATCTCGCGCGATCAAGAGCGCGCCACTCACTCAACACGGAGAAATAGGATGTCGGCTAGCAATGCGTTGGAAGCCCTGGTACAGGCACTGGGCAGCGGGTCCGTCAAAGTGGTCGACCTGACGGTGCCGCTGCAACCCTCGACACCCGTCCTCAGCCTGCCGCCGATCTTCGCGCCGTCCAAGCCGTTTTCGCTGCAGGAAATCTCCCGCTACGATGATCGCGGTCCGGCCTGGTATTGGAACAACATCAGCTGCGGCGAACACACCGGTACGCATTTCGACGCGCCCATTCACTGGGTGACCGGCAAGGATTACCCGAACAACGCCACGCACAACATCCCCGTGCAAAAATTCATCGGTCCGGCATTCGTGATCGACGTCGCCAAGGAAGCGGCCGCGAACCCGGATTTTCTGCTGGATCGCGATGGCATATTAAGCTGGGAAAAGCGCCACGGTAAAATTGCGCCGAAGTCGTGGGTGCTGGTGCGCACCGACTGGTCCAAACGCCCGAGTGCGGAAGCGTATTTGAATATGAAAGAGGACGGCGCGCACACGCCGGGCTTCCACAAGTCCGCAGTCGCCTTTCTCGCAGAAGAACGCGACGTGCTCGGCGTGGGTGTCGAGACGGTTGGCACTGATGCCGGCCAGGCGCCGACTTTCGACCCGATGTTCCCCTGCCACACACTGATGCACGGCAGCAACAAATTCGGTCTCGCCAGCCTCATGAATCTGGATCAACTGCCGCCCACCGGTGCGGTGGTGATTGCGCCGCCGCTGAAGATCGTGAACGGCTCGGGCAGCCC
>JANMXI010000047.1:0-48279 GCA_031394735.1 Pseudomonadota bacterium
CGTCCTGTGCGACGGCGGCGCCAAGTATCAGTCACGGCTGTTCAACAAGGCGTGGCTGGCAGAGAAGAATTTTCTGGACGCAGTGCGCGCCTAACGCCATGCTCAAATACGGCTCTCCTTTCAACTTTGCGGAGTGGGTGCAGCGGCATGCGCACCTGCTCAAGCCCCCCGTCGGCAATCAACAGATCTGGCAGGACGCGGATTTCATCGTCACGGTGGTCGGCGGCCCGAATGAGCGCACGGATTTCCACGACGATCCGCTGGAAGAGTTTTTCTATCAGTTCAAGGGGAACGCCTCCCTGCTGACGATGAATGGCAAACAATTCGAGCGGGTCAACTTGCGCGAAGGCGACATCTTCCTGCTGCCGCCGCATGTGCGGCATTCGCCGCAGCGTCCGGAAAGTGGCAGCCTCTGTCTGGTAATCGAACGAACCCGTCCACCCGGCATGATCGACGCCTTCGAATGGTATTGCAGCCTCTGCGGCGGATGCGTGCACCGGGTCGAGGTGCAGTTGCAGAGCATCGTCAACGATCTGCCGCGGATCTACCGGGAGTTCTATGCGCTGTCGCCACAGGATCGCCGCTGCCCCGCGTGCGGTCATGAACATGCCGGCGCTGATGCACCGCAATGGTTGAAGGAAGTCGCCGTCAATCAGCGATGAAGAAACTCGCGAATGAAACCGTTCACAACATCTGGTCTCTCATGTATGACCCAATGCGATGCGCCGGGAATGCGCTGGATGGTCAGCTGCGGAACGTATGAGTCCAGTCCGTCGAGATTGTTCACGGTCAGTGCAGTGTCCGCTTCGCCCCAGATTACGAGCGTAGGTACTTTGATCGTCAATTTGGCGGGGTCCAGACCCAATCCGCCGCCGGCCGGTGGTCCCAACTGATTCGCCCGATAGTAATTCAGCCCACCCGTCAGCGCGCCTGGTTGCGACCAGGCATGTAAATACTCCGCCTTGTCCTCTGCGCTGAACGCACCGCTCTTGAGGCCGGCGCCCATGGCGCTGCTCAACAGCCACGCGTAGCCATCGGCTGACAGCCTTGCCTCAGCCTCGGGACGTCGAAACCAAGTCATGTAGCCACTGGCCTTCTGTTGTTCCACGTTGGAAGACAGCAGCTTTGCGAACACGCCCGGGTGCGGCGCATTGATGATGACCAGTCGCTCCAGCAACTCGGGATGACGGATCGCGAATGCCCAGGCGATCGCGCCGCCCCAGTCATGCGCCACCAGAGTGAATTTGCGCTGATGCGAAAAATGGTCCGCCAGCGCGCGCACGTCCTCGACCAGGGCGCCGATTCGGTAGGCATCCAGGTCGGCGGGTTTGGCCGACAGGTTATAGCCCCGCATGTCGGGCGCGACGGCCAGATGATCCTGTCCGAATTCCTGCAGCTGGTTCTTCCACGCGTACCAGAACTCAGGAAATCCATGCAGAAACAGCATCAGCGGACCCTCGCCAGCGCTGACGTAGTGCAATCGCACGCCGTTGACTTCGAGGTAGTCGTGCTTCACAGCCGGTAATTTTTTGACATTGCGGGAGACTACGTTATCGTTTTCGCCGGGCTACAATTTTCTCGAAGTCATCGAGCAGTTCAGGCATGGTCATAGCCGTCGCAAATTCGCGAATCCATCTGCGCGCTGCCGACAGGTCTGCATGGGGATTCGCATCCAATAATCCCTGAATGTCCTCCATGTCCTTGGGGCGATGCGCGAATGCCTTCATGATCAGCAGATCCTCAACGCTCGGCAATCGCAATCGGAGTCCTTTGACTTGATGCACCTGGCTGCGATCAACCGCCTCCCTTTCAAAGGTCAATCCGCCCAACGAAATGTCAATGTCGATCTTGGAAGTGACATGGGTTAACAACAGCATCCGCGACCGCCGCGCGAAGCCGAGAGGGTCTTCGATTCGCGGAACAATGCCGTGATGACCTGCCGTCGTTAGCGCGCTTTCCCATTCGTCATCCGGCAAGAGCACAAGTGCGTCGATATCCTGAGTCATTCGGGCGCGGCCTAGCATTGAGGATGCCACGCCACCAATGACCATTGAAGGGATACGCAACCCATCGAACCACGCCATCACATCTTCAAGCGCCGCCAGAAGCGATTCCGGCACCCGCTCACTCATGTACGACAAGCCGAAGCTGTGCCCAGCGCTCTCGAACTTCTCGTACCCCTTCTTCGCGCTCCGGGTCTTCAGCGAACAAATCACGCGAGGCCATCAAAGAGCAGAGCTGTAAAAACTTGGTCTCCGTCGACGTTCGACGCAACTCCTCAATCTGGAACGCTTCCAGTTCGGTCCAGCGAGCGGTGTATGCACGCGCCTCTTCGGGTGTTATGGCAGTCATCGACCGATCATACGCCAGACCGCCCCACTTCCTGCCGTGAGGAGCGAGCATTGCGTGGTATTTGACTTATATAATGCGATTCTTGTGTCTCGATGTCCGCTGCGGTAGCGTGCGGGATTCCTGTCATTCAATTGTCAGACGTAGTGCCGACGGCGCTCTCAAGGACTGGAGCCATGCGAAAAATCGTACTGTTGTCGTGTCTGTTGGCTGGATGTGGCGGTGGTGGTGGCGGTGGCAGCTTTACCCCACCCCCGGCGACCGACCCCAACGCCTGGGTCCAGGGCGTGTTCAAGCCGGCGTCCAGCTTTGCCGCGCAATGCGCAGCGCCCCGCACCGGCGTTGACTCCACGGGCACGCCGTTCCCGGATACAGCAGGCTCGGTGCTGACACAGAACAACTGGCTGCGCTCCTGGAGCCATGATTGGTATCTGTGGTACGGCGAGATCGCCGACAAGGATCCCGCTCAATACACGACGACGGCGTATTTCGATCTGCTGAAGACGACGGGACTGTCGATGTCGGGGCAGCCTAAAGACCGGTTTCATTTCACCTACCCAACCGATCAATGGCTCGCCCTGTCACAGTCCGGTGTCGAGTCAGGCTACGGCGCCCATTGGTTGTTCATCGCCAATACGCCGCCGCGCCAATTGGTCGTTGCCTACGTCGAGCCCGGCGCGTCCGCGGCGTTAGCCGGTTTGGATCGTGGCACCGAGATTTTGGCGATCGACGGCGTCGACCTGGTGAACGCCAACGATCAGGCGAGCATCGACACGCTCAATGCCGGGATCTCCCCTGCTGCGGTTGGCGAGACCCATCAGTTCGTGGTGCGGGATTTCGGCGCCGCGACCAGTCGAACCGTTACACTGCAATCGCAGAACGTCACGAATTCGTCTGTGATGAATGTGCTCGTCTTCAACACGGCGAGCGGCAATGTCGGCTATATGCAATTCAACGATCATCTGGGCGGCGCGGAAAAAGCGCTGGTCGACGCCATCACCACGCTCAAATCCCAAAACATCACCGACCTCATCCTGGACATCCGCTACAACAGCGGCGGGTACCTGGATATCGCCAGTGAGGCGGCCTACATGATTGCGGGCGACGCAGCGACCGCCGGCAAGGCGTTCGAGCGAACGCAGTTCAACGACAAGTATCCGAACACAAATCCCGTCACGGGTCAGACGCTCACGCCGACGCCGTTTATAGCGACCTCGCAGGGGTTTGGGCAGCAACCGACAAACGTTGCTCTGCCCACGCTCAACTTGAGCCGTGTGTTCGTGATCACCGGTCCGGATACCTGCTCCGCGAGCGAGTCGATCATCAATGGCCTACGTGGAGCCGACATCGAAGTCATTCAGATCGGCGAGACCACCTGCGGCAAACCCTACGGCTTTTATCCGCAGGACAATTGCGGTACCACCTACTTCAGTATTCAGTTCGAAGGCGTGAATGAGAAGGGCTTTGGGGATTACTCCGATGGCTTTTCGCCGGGCGGCGCGGTTGGATCCACGGGTGCGCAATTGCCGGGGTGTGCCGTGCTGGACGATTTCACCTTTGCGCTGGGCAACGATCATGAAGCGAGAATCGCCGCTGCATTGGCGTATCGAGACAATCCCACCTGTCCTGCGATGGCGATGGGTTTGCAAAAACCTGGCGGGTCAGGTGTGGCGTCGCTGGCGGCCGCTCATGGCCGTTTGGTTCGGTCGCCGTTGCTCGAAAACAGGTTGTACAGGCACTAATAACCCCCTTGAGACTGGCGGTGCTTCGAAGCCGGCATTTCGCAACGAGTGCCGGCTTTATTTTTCATGCGCTCTGGTGTTGAATTGCGGCTTCGACGGCCGGCGCGAACCACTGCAGCTGCGCACTGAGCGCAACCACATCGCCCACCACCAGCAACGCCGGTGATTCCAACTGCGCGCGCGACGCCTCGCCTGACAGGGTGGCCAGCGTGGCGCTGACGATGCGTTGCTGCGGTGTGGTTGCATGGGCCACGAGCGCCGCCGGGCGCGACGCAGGCGCGCCGTGTTCCATCAGTCGCTGCGTGATGTGGTCGATGCGGCCCAGTCCCATGTAAAACACCACGGTCTGTCCGGACTGTGCCAGCGCCGCCCAGTTCGGTTCCTTGCCTTCCCGGTCGTTGTGGCCGGTGACGAAGGTGACTGTGTGCGCATGGTCGCGGTGAGTGAGAGGGATGCCTGCGTACGCTGCGCTGCCGGCCGCTGCGGTGATGCCCGGCACCACCGAAAAAACGATGCCGGCCTGCGCCAGCGCTTCGAGTTCTTCGCCACCGCGTCCGAAGATGAAGGGATCGCCACCTTTCAGACGCACCACGCGTCGTCCGGCGCGTGCATGTTCGATCAACAAGGTGTTGATGTGTTCCTGTGAAGTGCTCGGGCCATCGGCGGCTTTGCCGACACAGATTCGCGTCGCGTCGCGTCGAGCCATGTCCAGGACGCCCGGCGAGACCAGACGATCATAGAGGATCACATCGGCATCCTGCAGCGCTCGCAGGGCTTTCAGCGTCAGCAATTCAGGATCGCCGGGACCGGCGCCTACCAGCACCACGTCGCCGGCGCTGGGCGGGGCGGTCGAAGTCGTGGCCAGCAATTGTTGCGCGATCCGTTCTGCGCCGTGCCGGTCGCCTTCGATCAACCGACGCGCGGCCGGGCCGTCGACGATGGTTTCAAAAAATCGGCGGCGCTCGGCCGTGTCGCGTAGTCGATCCAGCGCGCCCTTGCGCAATTCGCGCAGCCATAGCGCCAGATCGCCGAAGCGTTGCGGAATGAATGCTTCAAGTCGTTCCCGCAGGCGGCGGGCCAATACCGGGGAAGTGCCGGACGTGGACACCGCCACCAGGACAGGATCACGGTCGATGATCGCGGGAACGATGAAGCGCGAGGCCTCACGATCATCCACAACATTGGTGGGAATGCCGCGCGAGTCGGCCAGCTTCGCGATCCAGCGATTCACGGCACGTCGCGATGTGGCCACTATCACCAGTCGCGCGCCGTCGAGATCTTCGGGAATGAATTCGCGCTGTGCAATCTGCAGGCTGCCGCGCTGTGCACGCTCGAGAATTTCCGGAACGATGGAGGGCGCGACGACCCGCAGGCGCGCGCCGGTGCGTTCGAGCAGCGAGAGCTTGCGCAGCGCGACTTCGCCGCCGCCGACGATCAGAACCTGCTGATCGCTGAGGTCAAAGAAAACCGGGAAATACTTCATCGCCCAAGCCCGGACTCAGTCCTGGATGCCGGACACCGTAGCCAGAGCCGGCGCCACGCGACGCGGATGCAAACCGCATTCGCGCGATTCGGACCGTTCCCACCACCAACGGCCTGACCGCTCGTCCTCGCCGGGTTGAACGGCGCGCGTGCAGGGGGCGCATCCAATGCTGGGAAAACCGACGTCATGCAGGCTGTTATACGGTAATCGAAGCTTGCGAATATAGGCCCAGACGTCCTTTTCGCTCCAATCCAGCAGGGGGCTGATCTTGTGCAGGCCGTACTCGCCATCCCATTCGACCGGGGCGGCCAGCGCCCGGCTGGCAGACTGCCCTTTGCGGATGCCGGTGACCCAGGCCGCCTTTCCCTCGAGCGCGCGGCGGAAGGGCTCCACTTTGCGGATGTTGCAGCAGCCGCGCCGCACTTCCGCGCTGTCCCTGAAGCCGTTGATGCCGTTCTTGTCGACCCAGCCTTCGACCTTGGACCCTTCCGGGTAGTAGATGTGAAGCTTGCGGTCGTATTTGCGCTGTATGCGCTCGAGAAGCTCGTATGTTTCCGGGTACAGACGCCCGGTGTCGATGCTGAAGACTTCGATTTCCGGCACTTCGCGCCAGATCAGGTCGGTCAAAACCATCGATTCCGACCCCAAGCTGTTCGCGTAGGTGACATTTTTGTATTCTGCGACCGCGGCCTTCAGCTGCGCGATCGTTTGAGCCGCTCGAATACGGAGTTCTTCGGGTAATTCGGACATGGCAGCACTATAGGAGCGCGACCCACCCCCCGGAACGAACTTGCGATTATGAACATATGCTTTTTCGTCATAGTGACGGGGGTCCGCCCGGCGGCATACTTTCAGGGCCTGAAGGGAGTCGATTTTTCATATGAAATTCCAACAATTGCGCTATCTGGTCTCCGTTCACGAAAACGGGCTGAACATCACTGCCGCGGCGAGACAGCTGCACACCTCCCAGCCGGGGGTCAGCCGGCAGCTGAAAATGCTCGAAGAAGAGCTCGGCTTTCAGTTATTTGAACGCGAGGGCCGCGCCCTGACGCGGACCACCCCGGCGGGCGAGGAGATCATCGCCCGGGCGGCCAGCATCCTGCGCGAGATGCAAAATATCCGACGCACCTCGGCGGAGCTGCGCAAAGCGGACGGCGGCTCCCTGTCCATCGCCACCACGCATACGCAGGCGCGCTACATTCTTCCCGAAGTGATCCGTGAGTTCCGCCTCAAGTACCCGAAGGTGCGCCTGCACCTGCATCAGGGTACTTCGGAGCAGATCGCCGAAATGGTCGCCAAGGACCGGGTGGATTTCGCCATCGCGACCGGGTCCGAAGAGCTGTTCCCACACCTGGTGCGACTGCCGGTGTACCGGTGGCACCGGACCGTGGTCGTGCCCAAGGGGCACCCGCTGGTCGCGGCCGGCAAGCTGACGCTGAAGAAACTGGCCGAATACCCGATTGTCACCTACGTATTCAGCTTTTCAGGGCGCTCCTCGCTGCAATCGCTGTTCGAAAAGGCGGGGCTTACCCTGGATGTAGCACTGACCGCGCGCGATTCGGACGTGATCAAAACCTATGTTCGCCTCGGGCTGGGCGTCGGGATCATCGCCAGCGTTGCCGTCGATTCCACCACCGATGCCGATCTGGTGCAGCTGGATGCGAAACACCTGTTCGACGGGCACACGACCTGGATCGGCTTTCGCCGCGGTGCGCTGCTGCGGGCCTACATGTACGAGTTCATCGAATTGCTGGCGCCGCACCTGCCTCGCAAACTGGTGCGTGAAACGGAGAAGCTGGAAGCACAGGTCGATGTGGATGCGGCGCTGGAGGACATCCTCATCCCCGTCCGAGACATGCGTTAATCGTATATGGTGATACTGGAATATTCGTTCCGCCGGGGGTAACGCCTCGATAGTGTTCTCACCTAAGCGGGGCAATCGCGCCTTGGCGTTTGGGGGTGGCACTCATGGTTCAGGAAAACGAATCCGGCGGCAGGCGGGAATACCTCTGGTTTGCCGCGGCCCTTTTGCTGATCCTGGTCGGATCGCTGGAGCATGCGCCGACTCCGCAACAGTCGATCAACACCCAGTTTCAAATCTCGAATTTATCGGAGCATTGACAGTCATGCGTTTAGGAAAAATTGGATCCACGACTCTGGCTACAACCGCGCTCCTCGTGCTGTTCGGACATTCTCCGGCCGTTCAAGCCGCGGATATCACGCTTCTCAATGTCTCCTACGATCCGACTCGGGAGTTGTACGACGACTACAACCAGGCGTTCGCAAAATATTGGAAGGCCAAGACCGGCGCTACGGTCACGGTGAATCAAAGTCACGGCGGTTCCGGCAAACAGGCCCGTTCGGTCATCGATGGGCTGCAGGCGGATGTGGTCACGCTGGCGCTGGCCTATGACGTCGACGCGCTGGCTAAGCGGGGCAAGCTGATCCCGGAAAGCTGGCAGTCGCGTTTGCCGAATAACAGTGCGCCTTACACCTCGACCATCGTGTTCCTGGTTCGCAAAGGCAATCCAAAGAAAATCAAGGACTGGAACGATTTGGTGCGCAGCGGCGTATCCGTGATCACGCCGAATCCGAAGACCTCCGGCGGCGCTCGCTGGAACTACCTGGCGGCATGGGCGTACGCGTTGAAGCAGCCGGGCGGCAATGCGGCAAGTGCGGAAGCCTTCGTCAAACAACTCTACAAGAACGTGCCGGTGCTCGATTCCGGTGCGCGCGGTGCAACGGTCACCTTTGTAGAGCGTGGCATCGGCGATGTGCTGCTGGCGTGGGAAAACGAGGCCTTTCTCGCCAAGAAAGAGCTTGGAACCGACAAGGTCGATATCGTGGTACCGTCCTTGAGCATTCTCGCCGAACCGCCGGTCAGCATCGTCGACAAGGTCGTCGCGAAGCGCGGCACACAGAAGGTTGCTGAAGGCTACCTGGGCTATCTGTATTCTGCGGAAGGGCAGGAAATTGCCGCGAAGCATTATTACCGGCCGCGTGACGCGACCATCGCTGCAAAATTTGCAAATCAGTTTCCCAAGATCCCCCTGGTGACGGTGGACGAGGTCTTCGGTGGTTGGACCAAGGCTCAGGCCACACATTTCGCGGATGGTGGAACCTTCGATAAGATCTACGGGCAATGAGCACTTGAACTGAAGGGATCCCATGGCAGCGACCGTCGCGGCACTCGACATCAGCATTCGTAAGCCGCGGCGGGTACTGCCCGGCTTCGGGCTGACGCTCGGGTACACCATGCTGTACCTGTCGCTGATCGTGTTGATTCCGCTGTCGGCGGCCTTCATTCGCAGTGCCTCTTTGGGCTGGGATCAGTTCGCCGCCATCGCCACCTCGCCGCGCGTATTGGCCTCGCTGAAATTGAGTTTCGGCGCGGCCGCCCTGGCCGCTTCCATCAATGCCGTGTTTGGATTGCTGGTCGCCTGGGTGCTGGTTCGATACACCTTTCCCTTCAAGCGTCTGATCGATGCGCTGGTCGATCTGCCGTTTGCGCTGCCGACTGCCGTGGCGGGCATCGCGTTGACCGCGCTGTATGCACCGAATGGCTGGCTGGGGCAATGGCTCGAACCAATGGGCATCAAGGTGGCGTTTACGCCGCTGGGTGTGGTGGTTGCGCTCACCTTCATCGGTCTGCCCTTCGTGGTTCGCACGTTGCAGCCGGTGCTCGAAGAATTGGATAAAGAGGTTGAGCAGGCGGCGGCTACGCTCGGCGCAACACCCTTGCAGACCTTCCTGCGCGTCATTGCACCGGCGTTGTGGCCGTCGTTGTTGACCGGGTTTGCGCTCGCCTTCGCGCGCGGTGTCGGCGAGTACGGCTCGGTGATTTTCATCGCCGGCAATATGCCGATGGTGTCGGAGATCACGCCGTTGCTCATCATCACCAAGCTGGAGCAGTACGACTACGCCGGCGCGACCACGCTCGCGGTGATCATGTTGTTGCTGTCCTTCGCACTCATGCTGGCCATCAATGCCCTGCAGAACTGGGCGATTACGCGGCATGGGAAAAAATGATGGATGCGCGCGTGATACCGGCTGACTTCGAAGCTGCGGCAGTGCGCCCGCTCGAGCGGCGGCGACGTCCGCGCAGCCCGTTCAGTCTGGCGCGCGTTGCTCTGATCTCGATCGCCTTGCTGTACCTGGCCGTATTTCTCGGACTGCCGCTGGTCGTGGTGTTCACGCAGGCGCTGTCGAAGGGGCTGCACGTCTACCTTGCCGCATTGACCAATCCGACCGCGTGGGCCGCCATCAAACTGACCGGGCTGGTGGCGGCGATATCCGTGCCGCTCAATGTCGTGTTCGGCGTCGCGGCGGCCTGGGCCATCGCGAAATTCGAATTTCGCGGCAAGAGTGCACTGATTTCGCTAATCGACCTGCCATTTGCCGTATCCCCGGTGATCTCGGGATTGATCTACGTACTGCTGTTCGGCGCCCACGGTTGGTTCGGTGCATGGTTGCAGGAAAACGATGTGCAGATCATCTTTGCGGTGCCTGGCATCGTGCTCGCAACGATTTTCGTCACCTTCCCCTTCGTCGCACGTGAGTTGATACCCGTGATGCAGTCACAGGGCAAGGACGATGAGGAAACGGCCTTGTCGCTGGGTGCGTCCGGCTGGCAGACGTTCTGGTTCGTGACGCTGCCCAATATCCGCTGGGGCCTGCTGTACGGTGTGTTGCTGTGCAATGCGCGCGCCATGGGTGAGTTCGGCGCCGTGTCGGTGGTGTCGGGCCACATTCGGGGCGTCACCAACACCATGCCGCTGCACGTGGAAATTCTCTACAACGAATACAACTACGCGGCGGCCTTCGCCGTCGCTTCGCTCCTGGCACTGCTGGCGTTGCTGACGCTTGCGGGAAAGAGCCTTTTGGAATGGCGCCGTCCGGAACTCAAGCATGCGGCGCGCGATGTCGATGAACGATTGAGGAGAGCACCCACATGAGCATTACCCTGCGCGGCGTATCGAAGCAGTTCGGACAGTTCGCCGCCGTCGACAATGTCGATCTGGAAGTGCCGAGCGGTGCGCTGCTGGCGCTGCTGGGTCCTTCCGGCTGCGGCAAGACCACGCTGTTGCGGATCATCGCCGGGCTGGAAACGCCTGAGCGCGGACATGTGTATTTCGGTGGCCGCGATGCCACGCTGTGGCCGGCGCGTGAACGCAAGGTCGGGTTCGTGTTTCAGCACTACGCGCTGTTTCGTCACATGACGGTTGAGGAAAACGTGGCCTTCGGCTTGAAAGTGAAGCCGCGGCGCGAGCGTCCGTCCTCGGCGCAGATCAAGAAAAAAGTGCAGAGTCTGCTGGAGCTGGTGCAGTTGGAGTGGGCCGGTTCGCGCTTTCCGGCGCAGCTCTCCGGTGGTCAACGGCAGCGCATCGCGCTGGCTCGTGCGTTGGCGGTGGATCCGGAAGTGCTGTTGCTGGACGAGCCTTTCGGTGCGCTCGACATGCAGGTGCGGCATGAACTGCGGCGCTGGCTGCGCCGCCTGCACGATGAACTGCATTTCACCAGCGTGTTCGTCACTCACGATCAGCAGGAGGCGCTCGACGTCGCCGACACCATCGTCGTATTGAACCGCGGCCGCATCGAGCAGATCGGCGCACCCGGCGAGGTCTACGACTCGCCGTCGTCGGGCTTCGTGCATCGCTTCCTCGGCGAGGTGAATGAGTTGCCGGTGCAGATCGACGGTGGTCGCGCTCACGTGGGTCCTTTGGATATTGCCTCCGGCGCCGGGCTGATGGCGGGGAGTGTCGCACTGGTGCGGCCGCATGAACTAGAGGTGCTGCGCGAGGGGGCCGGATGGCCGGCACTTGTCACCTCCGTGCGCCAGATCGGCGCCATCGTGCGGCTGGAATTGCAGCCCGAGGGCCATGCACAAGGAGCGGCGCCGTTGGAAGCGGAGATCAGCCGCGAGCGGCTGGCGAATGAGAGCATCAAGGTCGGTCAGAAGGTGCAGCTGCGCTTGCGGAAGTGGCAGATTTATCCGGCTGCGGCGTGAAACGCAGAGATTCGATAAACGAATCGTACCTTCGTCGTCATTGATCAGCGGCCGCCCGCCACATCTAGTATCGCTCCGTTTGTATACGACGCGGCATCGCTGAGCAACCAGACGATTGCTTCGGCCACCTCTTCAGCGCGGCCTGCCTACCGAGAGGTTTCCGCTGAAACGCCGTCCGCCTGTTGGCTTTCAGCGGCCGGTTAATCGGGTCGGCAAACCCGCATCATTGCTGGGCTGATACGCCGCTGTAAAAGTCTTGAACGCCGTGCTCGCGTTCTGTAAATCGCCTTGCGGCAATTCCAGCGCATCGAACCCACATCGCGCCAGAAAGAACACCTGATCGTGCCGCACATAGCCGCTAGCGCGCAATTCGCCTTTGAAACCATAGCGCTCGCGCAGCAGTCGTCCTTGCGTGTACCCGCGACCATCACTGGGGCCGGGAAAGTTCGCCGCCACGAGGGCGAGGCGCGGCAGGTCTGCCGCCAGACCCTCCACCTTGTGCGCCGGCTCGAGTTTCACGCCAAGCTTGCCGGCGTACTGTGTCAGCGTCTCGCGTTCACGCTGCCAGCGATCGAAGCCGATAATGAATGAGGGCGCAGAACCCTGCGTACCAGCCGGCAGCGGTGCATCGTTCAATTCTTCCCAGTCGTCGATGACGACCGCGCCGTTACGCAGCAACTGGCGCGGCATACACTCTCTCTTTAAAAGGCTTCACGCCGATACGGCGCACGACGTCCAGAAAACGTTCGTCTTCCTGACGGGATTCGATATACACGGACAGTAGTTTCGCAATGGTTTCGGCCACTTCAGCCTTGGGGACGGAAGGTCCGATCACCGTGCCCAGCGTAGCATCCGCCGCGGCCGAGCCACCAATGGTGATCTGGTACCACTCCTCGCCGTGCTTCTCCACGCCGAGAATGCCGATCTGTCCGACGTGATGATGCCCACAGGCGTTCATGCAGCCGGACATCTTGACGTCGATCTCACCCAGGTCGTAGACGTAGTCGTAGTCGTCGAAGCGCTGGTTGATCTGCTTGGCGACCTCGATCGAGCCCGCATTGGCAAGGCTGCAAAAATCCAAACCAGGGCAGCAGATCATGTCGGTGAGCGTGCCGATGTTCGGTGTGGCGAGATTCGATTTGCGCAGTTCCTGCCACAATTCGAAGGCGCGCTCCTGTTCTACATCGCCGAGCAGCAGATTCTGCGTGTGCGTGACCCGCACCTCGCCGAAGCTGTAGCGATCGGCGAGGTCCGCGATGAAATCCATCTGTGCGTCGGTGGCGTCGCCGGGCGCAATCTCGGGCGCCTTGAGTGAGATGAACACGGCGCGATAGCCGGGCACCTTGTGCGCGAGCGTGTTGTAGCGGTACCAGGCCTTGAAGGCCTTGTCCTGATCCGCGCTCACGTCCCGATCGACCAGTGTTTTGTAGGCGGGAGGTGTGAAAAACGCGCGTACACGCGCCACTTCCGCGGCGTCGATTTTCAACGCGCTGTCTTTGATGAGCAGCCACTCGGCCTCGACGCGGCGCGTGAATTCCTCGATGCCGATGGCCTTCACCAGAATCTTGATGCGCGCCTTGTGAATGTTGTCGCGCCGGCCTTCGCGGTTGTAGATGCGCAGGATGGCTTCAAGGTAAGACAGCAGATGCTCGCGCGGCAGAAACTTGCGCACCACCTGTCCGATGATGGGCGTGCGACCCAGGCCGCCGCCGGCGAGGATCTCGAAACCGATCTCGCCCCTCTCATTGCGCACCATGTGTACGCCGACATCGTGCACCTGTGATGCGGCGCGGTCTTCCGGCGTGCCGGTCACGGCAATCTTGAATTTGCGCGGCAGATAGGTGAACTCGGGATGGAAACTCGACCATTGCCGGATGATCTCGCACCAGATGCGCGGATCGTCCAGTTCGTTGGGCGTGATGCCGGCGAGGTGATCGGAGGTGACATTGCGGATGCAGTTGCCGCTGGTCTGAATGGCGTGCATCTCCACCTTGGCCAACTCGGCCAGGATGTCCGGCACGTCTTCCAGCTTGGGCCAGTTGTACTGCAGATTCTGGCGCGTGGTGAAATGCGCGTAGTTGCGGTCGTAACGACGCGCGATGGCGGCGAGCGTGCGCAGTTGCGTCGAGGACAGCAGGCCGTAAGGAATGGCGACCCGCAACATCGGCGCGTGGAGTTGGATATACAGCCCATTGCGCAGGCGCAGGTGCCGGAATTCGTCCTCGCTTAAGGAGCCGGCAAGATAGCGCCGGGTCTGATCGCGGAATTGCTCGACGCGCTCGTCCACCAGGGCGCGATCCAACGTGTCATATCGATACATAGCCGCTCACAATATGCGCGCCGCCCCCTGCTTCTCCAATAACGGCGCGTCATGACCTTATAACCGGGCCGCATATGGTAACTGAAGAGTTCGAGTCGTCGTGCAGCGACAATGGGTCACGGAACGCGCCGTCAATCCGTGATTGGGTCGGCATCGGTCAAACCGACGTTTTAGGCATGATCGCGAGTGCGGAAATCAGGAAGATCCACTTGTCCAAACCATTGCCGGAAATCGTCGTCGCGCCGGATACTTACGAGGTATCGCCGGAACCTGTCATCCTGGTCGCCAACCTCAGTGGTGCGCTGGCGCTGTGCCTGCACGACGAGGGTCGGGGCGTGGGCGGATTGCTGCATTTGCGCTATACCAGCGGGGACGGCCGTCCCAGCGATGTCACGGATAACACATTAAGTTCAGTGCTGGTGGTGCTGGACCGCTTCAAGAAAGCGGTATTGGGTAACAGTTTCCGTTCCGATGAGGTCCAGGCCCGCGTGTTGGCGCATGCGCTGCCACCGCTGGGCGCCGCGGAACCCACCGCATCCATCGTCGACCTGGTGCAGGCCGACTTTGCCGACAGCAAAATCCACTGTGGCTCCCAGGTCGTTCGCCGTCAAGAAGGGCTGTGCATCTGTTTCGAACCCTTCCACGGGCGCGTCTGGGTAAGCGGGCCGAATGACAAGCGTCACGCTGCGCAGGCCCGCGGACGCCGCACTGCCTCGCAGCGCTGAATCTGCGCAAAGCTCAGGCGCTGAGCGCCCGTCTTCTTCGCAACGCCTAGCGTAGAATTTCCGCGATGTTCGATCGCGCCGCCGCCGCCTGCCTGTTGTGGTTTCTCGCGCCGGCGCTCCTCGCGCCAGCCGCGCCGCGTACGCTTCAACTTGCCACCTGGAATCTCGAATGGCTGATGACGCCCGCTGCGCACGTCAGCCTGCGGCGTAGCTGTACGGCCGAGGGCCAGCCCCCGTCCGCGGTACGCAGCATTCCTTGTGACGTGGCACGGCAGGAAGCTCGAGGTGAGCCGGATTTCGCGCGCCTGCGCATGTATGCCGACCGTCTGGATGCGGATGTCGTCGCCGTGCAGGAAGTGGACGGCGTCGATGCCGCCCGGCAGGTGTTCGCCGATCACGATTTCTGCTTCACGGCCCGCACCGCCGTACAAAACAACGGTTTCGCGATCCGCCGCGGCCGCGGCATCCGCTATCGTTGCGATGCGGATGTGCGCGAGTTGTCGGTCGGCCATCGGCACCTGCGCGCCGGCGCACAGCTCACCTTGTTTCCCGGGGGACCCGATGAACTACATCTGCTGAGCGTGCACCTGAAGTCCGGCTGTGCGCGGCAGCGGCTGACCCAGGAAGACGAGTCGTGTCAATTGCTGCGGCAGCAGATCGCACCGCTGCTGCAATGGATCGATGCGCAGGCGCGCGCCGGCCACCGCTTCCTATTGATGGGCGATTTCAACCGGCAGCTGGCCAGGGAACATGGCCGCGCGCGCGACTCATCCGGGGAGCTCGTGAAAATGTGGCCGGAATTGGATCGACGGGATTTGCCAGGCGCAGACCTGCTTAACGTCACCGAGGGCCGCCCCTACATCAAATGCCACATCAGTGAGTCGCACGGCGCCTATATCGACCATATCGTGCTGGGGGAAAAGGCTGCGTCGAATCTGGTGCCCGAACTTTTTCGTCGCGTCGTGTATGCACAGAGCGATGTGGTTCGTTTCAAGCTCTCGGATCATTGCCCGCTCGCCATCGGCTATCGGCTGCGGCCTTAAAAAAAAGGCCGGGCAATGTGCCCGGCCTCCTGTGTCCCCATGCCTGTCGCCGTACCTTGACGGTGCTTTTAAGCGACTTACTGGTCTGCCTTACTTCCCTAGAAACTTTGCCACCAACCACGATGTTGCGTGCGCGATTCGGAAAGTACGCTGTTAAAATCACGCCGTCAATGTCCTGTTGTTTTATTGTCACAAACCCGTCCGGGCGTGCCATGGGCAAAATCTGCAACTCGCGTATCCTCACGCATCCTTCACTCACGATTTTTCATAAAGGTCCTTCGTGTCCAAGACTCCAGAGGTTCGCGCCCGCCGCGCCTATTTCGATACCCGTTTCGGTCAATTGCATGTGCGCACGGCATTTCCCGGCACCGGCGGCTTCGATGAGCATATGACTCTGGTGTGTATTCACGCGTTACGGCCGACAGCCGGCGCGGCCTCGAGCCGCATTTTTGCGCCTCTGCTGGGGCTGATCGCGGCCGACCGGTCGGTGTATGCGCCGGACCGGCCGGGCTGCGGCGAGTCCGATGGCAGCGCAGAAGGGGAGTGCGCGGTTGCCCATGCACAGGCCATGTCCGATCTGGCGGCCGATCTGCGGTTGCGGAAAATCGACCTGCTGGGCCTCGAGGATGGCTGCGAGGTCGCTGTGGAGTTGGCGCTGTCACATCCGGAACTGGTGCGCCGTGTGGTGCTGGTCGCGGCGAACGCTACGGCGGGTCGCGCCTCTCAAGCAAATCAGCCTGCGCTGGTGTTGCGTCTGGAGCCGCCCGACGTGCTGATGTCCAATCCGGCCGCGATCGCCACGGCGACGGGCCCTTTTTTGAATCAGCGATGAGGCTGAACAAGTTCATCAGCGAAAGCGGTGCGTGCTCGCGCCGTGAAGCCGACAAGTGGATCGAGCAGGGACGGGTCAGCGTCAACGGCGCTGCGGCGGTACTCGGCACGCAGGTGGGCGAGAGCGACGAAGTGTGCATCGACGGTGAACCCCTCGGTTCAAAGAAGCGCGCCATCTACATCGCATTGAACAAGCCGGTTGGAATCGAGTGCACCACCAACTCGAGCGTCGACAATAATGTGGTGGAATTCGTCGGGTACCCGGAGCGGATTTTTCCGGTGGGACGTTTGGACAAAGACTCCGAAGGGCTGATCCTGCTCACCAACAATGGCGACATCGTCAACGGCATCCTGCGCGCCGAGAATTATCACGAGAAGGAATACATCGTCGAACTGGATCGGCCGGTGACGGAAATTTCGATGAACATTCTCGCCAGCGGCGTGCGCATCCTGGGTGTGATGACCCAGCCGTGCAAGGTTGCGCGCATCAATCAACGCACGCTGCGGATCACGCTGACGCAGGGACTGAATCGCCAGATACGCCGCATGTGTTCTGCACTGGGTTACCAGGTGCGACGGCTGCAGCGGGTGCGCATCATGAACATCCATCTGGGGCAGATGGGCGTGGGCAAGTGGCGCCTGCTGACCGAAGCGGAGATCAAGGGGCTGTCACGCCCAGCTTTGGCGAAGCAGCGCCGAGTCGATGCCGGTGGACCACAAAGCGGCGCTGTCTGATCGCCATTGCGGGTCGATGCCCTTGCGCGCCAGCACATGGAAAAAATCGGGTCCTGAAATCGCCCAGTATCTCTCGCTGTACAGCGCCTCACGCTGTGCGGATTGCACGCTGAATATCCTGCGCAACCCGCCGGTGATTAGTTCAGGCTCGCATTGAAGCAGGGGTAGGAGCGCCTCCAGCGGGAAACGCTCTGCCCCGATCTGCAGATACAGCATCTCAGCGTAGCCATACAGGCACACCGAGGGTAGCGCGGGCCGGATCAGCGCGATGCCATGGACCAGTGCCGGCGTCTCTTCGAGTGCGGTCCAGGAACTCAAGGCCACATTCCAGCGCACCGACATGCGTCGACGGCGAAAATCCAATACGGAAATCAGGTGAGGAGGTTCCTCAGTCATGCGCTGTTCTAAAGATCGGGCAGTTGCGCAAAACTGTCGCGGACCAGATCGGCAGTCAGCAATTGCGGCAATACCACAGGCGTTGGTGCGCCGGGATGCGCGTTGTAGAGGACATACAACGGAACACCGGCCCGGCCGAATTCGGACAGTGCCTGTGTGATCTGCGGTTCGCGATTGGTCCAGTCGCCCTTCATCAGGATCACACCCTTGCGTTTGAACGTGTCCTGCACGCGGGCATCGGCAAACGCATTTCTTTCGTTGACCAGGCAGGTCAGGCACCACGAGGCAGTGAAATTCACCAGCACCGGCTGTCCTTTCGACACCAGGTCCTTGAGTGTCGCGGCATCATAGGCCCGCCATTCGTCAGTGCCCGGTTTGCCGGCTTGTGAGGTCGTGACCGCGTCGACCCGCGTCGGCAAATATAGCGCCAACCCCAGAGACAACAATGCCGTCGTCAGTGCCGCGACGCGGGCGCCGCCGCTGGCGGCGCGTGATTTTTGGAACGACCATGCTGCCAGCGCAATCATGATCATGCCGAGCAACGCGGCGGCCAGGCCACCGGGCGAGGTTTGCTGAACCAGAACCCACAGCAGCCAGGCAGCGGCGCCGTACATGGGAAAGGCGAACACCTGTTTCAGCGTATCCATCCACGCGCCGGGTTTGGGCAGGATGCTTCGCAAGACCGGTGCAAACGATAAAACCAAGAAGGGCAGCGCCAACCCGATGCCCAGTGCCGTGAAGATGGCGAGGGCGGAGAGGGCGGGTAGCGTTAGTGCTGCGCCGATCGCAGGCGCCATGAGCGGCGCGGTGCAGGGCGTTGCGACCAGCGTCGCCAGAACACCTGTAAAGAAGGAGGCACGCAATCCGTCGCCGTGTGTCAGGCTGTCGCCGACACCGGCGAGCGATCCGCCGAACTCGAACACCCCTGACAGATTCAGTCCTACCGCCAGCAGCAGATAAATCAACAAGGTCACGAACACTGGTGACTGCAGCTGAAAACCCCAGCCGATCTGCTGACCGCCGGCGCGTAATGCGAGCATCACCGCCGCCAGTGCCAACATCGAGAGGATCACGCCGGCGGTGAATACCAAGCCCTTCATGCGTACAGCGCCCGGACTTTTCTTCGCCTGCTCAACCAGACTCATCGCCTTTATCGACAGAACCGGAAACACGCAGGGCATCAAATTGAGGATCAACCCGCCACCGATGGCCGCGAGCATCAGGCTCAACAGCGAGTGCTCGGTGTTCGCGGCGGTCTTGGCGTAGCGCGGTGCCGCAACGCTTGCAACGCCGACGACGGTCAACGGCGCAGAGATGCTCATCGGCACCGTCAACTCCGTGGCGCCACTTCCCTGCTTCAGCACCAGCACGCCCTCGACCGGTCCACTCTTGGGGGGCTGATACCCGAGCTTCATGCTCAACTGCAGCGTGCCGTCGGAGCGCGTCATGCGTTGCGGGGCGGCGTACTCGATGCCGCCCTCGGCGAACGGGAAAAAGCTCAAGTTTTCGGTCTGGGCCAGAACGTTGCCCCAGTCCTTACCCAGACTCAGCACCAATTCCTTGTCATGGACTTCAGCATTCACCGTGCCCAGGGCCGGCTGCGGCAACTCGGCGCGCGCAGCAGCAAACAACGCCGCTGCCGCTGGGTCTTTCGCGCCGTTGCCCACCGGCAGGCTCAAGTTCACGACGCCGGTCTCGGGGATGCAAATGTCCGAGCACACCAGCCAGTTGGCGGTGGCGGCGAGCGCCAATGGGGAGCCGGGCTTCAGATCGTTGGGCACCGTCACCTGAACCAGATGCACGGCATGGTGCGCGTACCCGTAGTTGACCAGCGGCGGCACATCGAAACGGTGCGGTGTGGTCCACTGAATGTCGGACGCCGTGACATTCGCCGGCAGCGTCCATTTCAAACGTGTCGCCTGGCCCGAATCGCCCGGGTTGCGCCAGTAGGTATGCCAGCCTTCGCGAATGTCGAATTCCAGGGCGACGCTGAAGGTTGAGCCGGGTGCAACATTGGCAACCTCGCTCACCAAACGAGCTTTGACATTGTCGGTGGCCACGGTATTGCCGGTGCCGGCCGCAGCCAGGGTGTAAAGCAGGAGTGAGGCGGCTATGCCGTTAAAAACCGTGCGCATCCGGGTAGTTTACGCCGCAGGCGGTCCCGTCGCGGCGGGATCGGTGCTTTCCGTGGCGCGCCTCACAATGTGACCGTTTCTGAACCGTCGTATTCCGGCGACGCTGCCGGATGCAGCCTGCGTTTGCGGATGAACAGATAGATCGCCGCGGCGATCAGCACCTGAGCCAGTACGGTCAGCACGAAAGGCACCGGCGTGTGGTCAGCGAGATGCGCCACCAATTGTGTGCCGGCCGCCGACAGCGCCAGCTGCGTGAACCCCAGCAGGCCCGAGGCTGCGCCGGCAATGGTGGGATGCGTGGCGATTGCGCTGGAGGTGCTGCCCGGTGTCGACAATGCGTTGGAAAATCCCAGGCCCATGGCGGGGAGGAAAATGGCCAACGGGTGCCAGTAGTGCATCAGCATCAAGGCCGCCATGATCGCGGTGGAGAGCAATCCGATGCCGAGGCCGGTGCCCAGCAAGCGCATCGCGCCAAAGCGCCGGCCAACCCGCGCAGCCAGAAAAAACCCGGTGAACGAGCCGATGGCCGGAATCAGAAACAGTTTGCCGTAGGTGGAGGGCGCCAGATGCATGACCTCGATGACAACGTACGGCGCGCCGGTGATCACCGTGTACATCGCGGACATCATGAACGCGCCGAAGGCGACGAAGGCCAGATAGTCCGGTGAGGTCAGCAGAATGCGGTAGCTGTGCAGCGTTCGCGGCGCCGGTCCCGTTGAGACGCCGCGCGGATGCGTTTCGGCGATGCGAATCCAATTGAAGATCAGCACGGCTACGCCGAGGACGGCGCAGATCACGAATATCCACCGCCATCCCAAGTACTCCGCCATGTATCCGCCCAGCGTCGGTGCAAACATGGGCACGAGCAGGATGGCGGTGGCGGTGTAAGCGATGCCGGTGGCGGCACGGGTCGGACCGAAATAGTCCATGAGTGTGGCTCTTGCCACCGAGATCGAGGCTCCGCAGCCGAAGGCCTGCAGCGCACGGGCGGCGATCAGACCGCCGATGTGGGCGCTCGAGGCTGCGACAATGCTCGCCAATACGTACAGGAGCAGTCCGGTGAGGATCACCGGCCGGCGGCCGTATCGATCCGACAGGGGCGCGACGAACAGCTGCCCCACACCCAGGGACAACAGAGAAAGACTGACGATGAGTTGCGTGACACCGATGTCCGACTGCAGGTCGGCGCGAATGGTGCTCAAGGCGGGGAGTATCGAATGGGTGGCGAAGCTGCCCAGGGCGCCGATGGCGGCGCTGCCAAAAATCACTTGCCAAGGCCGGGACCTGTTCAAACTGCAAAACCACGTTGAGCGGATAATTGAGGTGACAAGAATACCCGCGGACCGCTTCATGCGCTAATGTAGGTGGTCATATGTCCGACAATTACGCCGAAAAAATTCTCAAAGCCAAGGTTTACGGCGCTGCCATCGAAACCCCGCTGGAAGCGGCGCCGCGCCTGTCACGCCGCCTGAACAATCAGGTTTTCTTCAAGCGGGAAGACCTGCAGCCGGTGTTTTCCTTCAAGATCCGCGGCGCGTACAACAAGATTGCGCACCTGTCCGAAATGGCCGCACAGCGCGGCGTGATCTGCGCCTCGGCCGGCAATCACGCGCAGGGCGTGGCATTGGCGGCGCGAACGCGCGGCATCGCTGCGGTCATCGTCATGCCGCGCACCACGCCGGAGATCAAAGTGCGCGCGGTCGCCGACATCGGCGGTGCGGAGATCGTCCTGGAGGGCGATGACTACGATCAGGCCTATGAACATGCCCTCGGCATCGCCAAGGAGCGCTCGCTGGTGTTCGTGCATCCCTTCGATGATCCGGATGTCATCGCCGGCCAGGGCACGATCGGCATGGAAATCCTGCGCCAACGCCACGGCGAGCAGATCGACGCCATCTTCGTGCCCATCGGCGGCGGCGGACTCATTGCCGGCATCGGCGCATATGTGAAGTGGCTGTATCCGCGCATCAAGATCATCGGCGTGGAGCCTGAAGACGCCGCCAGCATGTACGAGTCGCTCAAGGCAAAAAAGCGCATCACGCTGGATCGCGTCGGCATTTTCGCCGACGGCGTCGCCGTGCGGCGTGTGGGAGAGGAAACGTTCCGGCTCGCGCAACTCTACGTCGACGAAGTGTTGCTGGTCACCACCGACCAGATTTGCGCAGCGATCCAGGATATTTTCGAGGACACCCGCTCCATCGCGGAAGCCGCAGGCGCACTGGCCGTCGCCGGCATCAAGAAATATACGGCGCGGGAGAATTGCAGCGGCAAGAATCTGATCGCCATCAACTGTGGCGCCAACATGAATTTTGACCGGCTGCGCCATGTGGCCGAGCGTGCCGACATCGGCGCGCAGCGCGAGGCGTTGTTCGCCGTGCAGATTCCCGAGGTTCCGGGCACTTTTTTGCGATTCTGCGAGTTGCTCGGCGCGCGCAGTGTCACGGAGTTCAACTACCGGTTCGACGATGCGACGGCTGCGCAGATTTTCGTCGGCGTAGCCTTGAGCAAGGGCAAGCCGGAGCGAGATGCGCTGATCGCGAGCATGAACGCCGGCGGATTCGCGGTGCGCGACATGACCGACAACGAGATGGCGAAGTTGCACGTGCGTTACATGGTGGGAGGTCGCGCGCGCGGCCTGTCGCATGAGCGCTTGTTCCGCTTCGAATTCCCGGAGCGTCCAGGCGCGTTGTTGAAATTTCTGAAGGCCATCGGGTCGAAGTGGAACATCAGCCTGTTCCACTATCGCAATCACGGCTCCGACAGCGGCCGCGTGCTGGCGGGTATTCAAGTCCCGCCCGACACCGGGACGGATTTCATGATCCATCTGAACGACCTGCACTATCCGTACACGGAAGAGACCGAGAATCCGGTCTACAAGATTTTTTTGGGCGCCTGATCAGCTACCGGGTGTGTTCGTGTGTTTTCCATCGACTCCGCGTGCGCCTGCGTTAACCATCGCAACACGCGTTGGGCGAACAGGTCGTTGGCGCCGCGCGCCTGCACGATGACGGCATACGCGGATTCGATCTCGCGGGAGGCCGCCGGCGCCTGACCCAACAACAATTGCGCAAGCCCGTGAATCGCGTGCGCCTGTGCCGTCTTCGGACTGCCGGGCGGTGAAGTGTCCGTCCAGATGCGGATGGATTGCGCGCTCAACTCCGCCGCTTCCGCGGCTTTGCCGCGCTCAGCCAGCAGACGTGCCAGATGCATGAGCGCGGAGGCGCGCCACTGATGCTCGGGCGGCAGGGTTTTGTCATACACCGCGAGTGCCTGGCGGTACTCGCTTTCGGCCGCGTTGAGATCGCCTTTTTCGTGCAGCAGCATGGCGAGGCTGACGCGGTTGTAGGCGACGTCGAAGTGATTTGGGCCATACAGTGACAGCATCACAGCAAGCGCCCGTCTCAAGTACGGCTCCGCCTCGCTCAGTCGGCCTTCACGTTGCAATAGCAGACCGAAATTGCCCCAGGCCGATGCGGTGACCGGATGATGTTCGCCGTAAATGCGCTCCTGGCGGCTGATGGCATCGCGGTACAACACTTCCGCCTGTTTCAGCTCACCCAGATTTTCCGTGACGAACGCCAGATTGTGCAGATGCACGGCGATGCGTGGATGGTCCTCGCCGAGCAAATGCCGGTCGATTTCCAGCGCTCGCTCGTAGGTGAGCTTCGCCAATGCCCATTGTTGTTCGCGCTCGTAGATCTTGGCGAGATCGTCCAGCAGCCAGGACACGTCGGTGGGCGAGGCGTGCTGGGTTTCGAACAGTGTCAGGCCGCGCTTATACAACCCTTCCGCGTCGTTGAAGCGACCTTGTGCATGACGCAGTTCGCCCAGTCCCCACAGGCTGCGCGCTGTCTCCAGGCTCCCGGCGCCGAAATTGCTTTGTGCCAGCCGCAGCGCGCTTTGCAGCGACGCGTCCGCACCAACCAGATCGCCCGAGCCCAAGCGTGCTCGACCTTGTGCCAGTAGGGTACTGAGACGCACGCGGTCGTGCGTATCGCGCTGCAGCGCCAGCGACTCCTCCAGCACCGGCAGCGCGTCGCGATACAGCCCGAGACTGTTGTAGACGGCGCCGACCGTGGCGAGCAGGGCGGCGCGCGTCGCCGGCTGGTCCTGCAATCCGGTGCGCAGCCGTTGAGCGCCGGTGTTGAGCAATTCGCGCGCCGTGACCTGATTGCCACGGTTCTCCTCCGGGTCCGACAGCTTGAACAGATTCACCAGGAACTCGGATACCTCCTCGGCGCGCGCCCGTTCGCGTTCGGCATTGGCGCGCTGCAGTTTTACCTGGTCGCGCTCGGCGGCGATGTGCAGGGACTGCACATAGGTGATGACGGCGAACGCTGCGGTAACCGCAAACAATGTCGCACCGGCGCCCACGCCGAGCCAATTGCGGCGGATGAATTTCTGTGCGCGGTAGACGAAGGTGTCGTGCCGGGCGATGACGGGCATGCCATCGAGATGCCGCTGAATGTCGCTGGCCATCTGCTGCGCCGACGCGTAGCGACGTTGCGGCTCTTTGCGCATGGCCATGAGCACGATGTTGTCGATGTCGCCTTCGAGGGCGCGGCGCAAACGCAGCGGGTTCGCGCTGCGCGCCAGGGCGATGCTGCGCACCTTGTCGTCGGTTTCGTCCGCGAACACGGCGCTGGGGCGCACCGGCTCCTGTTCACAGATGACGCGCTCGATGTCGCGCAGCCGCAGCGACGGGATAATGAAAGGACGAGTGCCGGTTAACAATTCAAACAGCACCACGCCCAGGACGTAGACGTCGCTGGCGGTGGTGATCGGCTGCCCGCGCACCTGCTCGGGGCTGGCATGGTCCGGGGTCATGACGCGAATGTCGGCGTGCGTGACCGCCAACGTGTGCTGCAACGCCTGCCGGTCGTCCAGCAGCTTGGCGATGCCGAAGTCGAGCAGTTTCGGTGCGCCCTCTGCACTGACGAGAATATTGGAGGGCTTCAAATCCCGATGCACGATCAGATTCTGGTGCGCTGTGTGCACTGCGCTGCAGACGATTTGAAACAATCGCAGCCGGGCGTTGACATCCAATTGGCGCGAGTCGCAATAGGCATCGATGGGCGCGCCGTCGATGTATTCCATGACGATGTAAGCGGCGCCGTCGGCTGTTTCGCCGCCGTCGATCAGGCGGGCGATATTGGGATGATCCAATTGCGCCAGAATCTGGCGCTCCGCTTTCAGCCGCGATTGCACACCGCGGGCGAGTACGCCGCCGCGCACGATTTTGATCGCCACTTGCTGGACGAATTGCTGGTCGGCGCGCTCGGCAAGATAGACTTCGCCCATGCCGCCTACCCCAAGCGAGCGTAGAATGCGGTATGGACCGATGCGGTTGCCGGACAAGTCCTGCGCCGGAACGTTCGTCAGGTCCTGCGATGCATTGTCCGGCAGATCGGGTGCGGTCATAGGGCGTGCAATTGGAGGCGTTGAGCATTGTACAAACCTGGAGATCACTATGCCGAATGGAAACGATCCTAAAGATCCGAAAGGCACTTCCGGCTCCGGCGGCGCCACCACCCAGGGCGGCAATACGCGTCCGCCGCAAAAGGCGGTGCTGGTGGCGGCGGCGGTCGGTGGTCTGGTCGGCGGTCTGATTGGCGCGCTGATCGGCGCTGGAATGCATTAAAGGTCCTACAACGAGGAACGATCGTGGCAGTGAAGAAACAGGCAAAGCGAAAATCATCGGCAAAAGGCGCTAAAAAGGCTGCGCCCAAGCCGCCGCCCCGCACCACGCGTGGCGGCCCGACCCGACCGCCGCAGAAGCCGAAATAGCGCGCACCCGACTGTGAATGCCTATCAGCCACGGCGCGCACCGCGCCACGAATCCGTGCGCCTGCGCGGTTTGCTGCACTCTCTGACCTGTTGGGGTCCGGCGCCGTCCGCTGCGGCGCCGCCGGTGGTTTTGCTGCACGGCTTCCTCGATACCAGCGACACCTTTCAGTTTCTGGTCGATGCCTTCGTGGCGGATTGGCCGCTGATCGCACTGGATTGGCGGGGCTTTGGTCGCAGCGAATGGCCGCAGGAAGGCTATTGGTTTCCCGATTACGTCGCGGATCTGGATGCGTTGCTCGACCATGTGTGTCCCGACGCGCCGGTGCGGCTCATCGGCCACAGCATGGGCGGCAATGTGGGAGGCCTGTATGCGGGTGCGCGTCCGGAGCGAATCAGGAGCCTGGTCAATCTGGAGGGTTTCGGGTTGCCGCGTGTTCCGGTCGAGCGCGCGCCGCAACGCATGGCGCAGTGGTTGGAACAGCTTCGCTCGGTTCCCGAACTCAAAACGTATGATTCCTATGAGCACCTGTCGCAGGTCATTCGCAAGCGCTATCCGCGTGTGGCGTCGGAGCGCGTGCTGTTCATCGCGCAAAGCTGGGGCCGGCTGGAGTCCGATGGGCGAGTGCATCTGGTGGGCGACCCTCGCCACAAGCGGGTCAATCCCGTGCTATATCGGCGTGAGGAAGCTGAAAGCTTCTGGCGGCAGATCACCGCGCCGATGCTCATGTTGTTCGGCGAGCAGTCCGAATTTGCGCAGCATGTCGGTGAGGATGGAACCGAACAGGCGTTTCAGTCGATGATCCGCACCATCCGCACGATCAGCATCGCGGGCACGGGACATATGATGCATCTGGAATGCCCGGAAATCGTCGCGCCGTTGATCGAGCGATTCCTGCACGAACATTGATGCTCTCGCCATGGAAATCCGCAAATCAGGCTTGTTGCCCACCGAATCGCCCGCCGTCCCGACGGGGCTTGCCGAACGCGGCGCGCGCACGCCTGCGCAAGTGGCGGCCGGCGGTGACTGGTCCAGCATCAAACCCCTGGATCTCAGCGCCGCGCTGCAGATTCTCGTTGCCGAAGTGAAGCTGGCGCTGATCGAGGCCGGCTTTGCGAGCCTTGCCGCCGATGCATCGTTGCGGTCGACTGCACCGCTGTCGCCCGCGGCGGCTGCGCCCGCGCTGGTCGACTTGTTTCTACGACTCCTCCCGCAGGACGAAGCCACACCGCAGGGGGTGTTTAGTGCGACCGCGGAACGGCTGCTGCAAGCCATCAGCCGCGGCAGCAGCGCGGCCATCGAACGCGTCATCGCCTGGCGCGATACGCCACCCGCCATCGCCGCCACCTTGCAGGAGGTGCGGTCGCTGGCCCTGGCCATCATCAGTGGCGAACAGCCTGCCCTGCTGTCACGTCCGGAGTGGCTCGGCTTGGTGACTTCGCTGCAGCGTGTATGGCGTCGTCGGCGCCGCACGCGGTTGCTGTCCGCTACCGATGCCGATCACCCCGACGTTCCGGCTTTGGAAGAACCGCCGGCAACACCGCCGAGTGGCGGCGGCCGGCGATGAAGGAAGCCGTGCTGCGCGCCTGGGCGCGCGTCCCGCACTGGATTCGACGTGTCGCGGTGGGCCTCGCCGGCGGCGCGGTGCTGGTGGTCGGCATTGCCATGATCGTGCTGCCCGGCCCGGCGTTCATCATGATCCCGGCGGGCCTCGCCATTCTGGGTCTGGAATTTGCCTGGGCGCGCGTGTGGTTGAAGAAGGCGCGCGAGAAAGCGAAGAGTCTGACCGCGTCCAAACCCAAGCAGGACCCACCGAAATCTTGATGTCGACCCGCGCCTACGAACTGAAGCAGACGCTGCCGCAAATCGGCCGAGTCGATTGGATGGGCGTCCGTTCCGCTCGCCATCAACCGGTGATCAGCGTCGACGCGGTGGAATGCCGTATCGGTGGTCTGGTCGGTGATCATCATCGAGTCAGGACCGCATCCAAACGCCAGGTCACCTTGATACAGGCCGAGCACCTGCCCGCCATCGCCTCGCTGATGCAGTGCGAGCGCATCGACCCGGCGACGTTGCGCCGCAATCTGTGCATCTCGGGCATCAATCTGCTGGCGCTCATGGGGCGCCGGTTTCGCGTCGGCGCCGCCGTTTTTCTGGGCGTTGCGCCGTGCGACCCGTGTCATCGCATGGAGGTTGCGCTCGGCGCCGGCGGCATCACCGCTCTGTGCGGTCACGGCGGGATCACCGCGCAAGTACTGCAGCCGGGCGTCGTGCGTTTGCATGATGCCGTGTCGGCACTGAACGACTGAGCGCCCTTTGAACTCGAACCAAAGCATGGGCGGCTTCGCGGCGCTCGCCCATCGTGATTTCACGCTGTTCCTGACGGCGAAATTTTTCACCTCGGTCGCCGGACAGATGCTGGTGGTGGCGGTGGGCTGGCAGGTCTATCAAATGACCGGCCGCCTGATCGATCTGGGCTTCATCGGCCTGTCGCAGTTCCTGCCCTTCGTCGCGCTGGCGCTGTTCGCCGGTCATGCGGCCGATCGTTACGATCGCAAACTCGTCATCGTTCTGTGCAATGTGGCCCACCTGCTCTGCGGGCTCGCGTTGCTGGGCATGACGATGTTCAAGGTGACGAGTGTGCTGCCGATTTTTTCCGCGCTGGCATTTCTGGGCGTCGCGCGCGCATTTCACGCGCCGGCCGCGCAGGCCATCATGCCCAATCTGGTGCCAATTTCCGCATTCAGCAATGCAGTGGCGCTGAATTCATCCACCTGGCAGATCGCCTCAGTGGCAGGTCCCAGTCTCGGTGGTCTGTTGTATTCGATTGCCGGTGGCGCTCCCGCGGGTGGTGCCGGTCTGGATTCCGGTGCCGCGCTGGTGTATGGCGTGGCCAGCGTCATGCTGCTGGCAGCCGTGCTGCTCATGGCCTTGATCCGCAGCCACAAAGCGGCGAGCCATGCGTCCGAGATCACCTGGTCGGAATTGCTCGAAGGCTTTCGCTTCGTGTGGCGCCGCAAGCCGGTTCTGGGCGCCATTTCGCTCGACCTGTTCGCCGTGCTGTTCGGTGGCGCGACCGCGTTGCTGCCGGCATTTACGCATGATGTTCTGCATGCCGGGCCCGACGTGTTCGGCCTGCTGCGCGCCGCACCGGGTGTAGGCGCCGGCGTCACCGCTGTGCTGCTCGCGTTTCGGCCCATCACGCGCCGGGTCGGCGTCTGGATGTTCGGTGGCGTCGTGGTGTTCGGCATTTCAACCATCGTGTATGCGCTGTCACGGGATGTGTGGCTGGCCCTGATAGCCTTGGTGCTGCTCGGCGCCGGCGATATGGTGAGCGTGTTCATCCGCCACATTCTGGTGCAGATGGAAACGCCGGATCAGATTCGAGGTCGGGTCAGCGCGGTGAACTCGGTGTTCATCGGCGCGTCCAACGAACTGGGTGAATTTGAATCCGGGTTCACGGCGGCATGGCTCGGTCTGGTGCCGGCCCTGGTGGTTGGCGGTGTGCTGACGCTGGCCGTGGCGTATCTGTGGGCCAAAGTGTGGTTTCCGATGTTGTGGCGAATGAACTCCTTCGACGAGCATACTTGAGCGACATGGCCAAACATCACCACGCAGCCGGCGACCACGGGCATGATCATGATGATCAAGAGCCTGAGCACGCGGCCGCGCCCGGTCACCACCATCATCACGGTGTGCCGAAAGGGCGCTTCGAAACGCCCATCGTCATCGCCATCGTCTTGAATCTGGTGTTCGTCTGTGTCGAGGGTCTGTATGGCTGGCGCGCCAATTCCATCGCATTGATCGCCGACGCCGGCCACAATTTCAGCGACGTGCTGGGCTTGCTCGCAGCCTGGGGCGCCATGGCCTTGTCGCGACGCCCGGCCGGCGCACGTTTCACCTATGGGCTGGGCCGTTCGTCGGTGTTGGCGGCGCTGGGCAATGCCGTCCTGCTGTTGGTTGCCTGTGGCGCCATCGCGTGGGAATCAATCGGCCGCCTCTTTACGCCACCGCCAGTGGCCGGTGTCATCGTGATGTGGGTGGCCGGAGCGGGGATTCTCGTGAATGGAATCAGTGCCTACCTGCTGCATGCAGGACATGACGAGGACATGAATGTGCGGGCGGCGTTTTTGCACATGGTTGCCGATGCCGCCGTGTCCTTAGGGGTGGTGCTCGCCGGCGTCGTCATCATCTACACCGGCGCGCGTTGGATCGACCCGGCGGTCAGTCTGTTGGTGGTGCTGGTCATTCTGTACGGCAGCTGGGGCCTGCTGCGCAATGCGCTGCACCTTTCGCTGGACGGCGTGCCTTCCAATCTGGACTCGGTGTCGATCAAGGAATTTCTGGCCGCGCAGCGCGGCGTTGCTGATGTTCACGATCTGCATGTATGGGCATTGAGCACCACCAGCGTTGCGCTCACCGCGCACCTGGTCGTGCCTGCCGGCGATGCCGGCGGTGCGTTGTTGCATTCCCTCGAGGAGGGCTTGCGTAAACGATTCAAGATCGACCATGCTACCCTGCAGATCGAACAGAACGCCTGCGAGCATGGCTGCGCAGCGCCTGCTCACACGGCCTGACGCGATGCCCACGCAGGCCTTCTTTCCGACGCTCATTTATAGCGCTTCGCTGCGCGCGAAAACGGCCGCCGATCTCAACGCACAGCTGCTAAAAGAATGTCTGCAGCTGCGCCACGACGACAATGCCGGTCGTCGCTGGTCGGCAAAGAATTATCCGGGCGGATATACCTCCTACAATTCCGCGCATCGGATGCAGCATATGTCGCCCACATTCGAGACCTTGCAGCGTCGACTGGGCCCGCATGTACGCGCGTTTGCGGAACAGTTGGAACTGGACCTGACGGGGCGTGAACTGCAGATGACCGATTGCTGGGTGAACATCATGCCGCGCCACGTCGTGCACAGCCTGCACCTGCATCCGCTGGCGACCATTAGCGGCACTTACTACGTGAAGACGCCCAAGGGGTCCCCGGGATTGAAGTTTGAAGATCCCCGGCTGGATCGCTTCATGGCCGCGCCGCCGCGGCGTGCCGACGCTCGGCGCGAGAATCGCCCGTGGATCACGATGCCGGCTGAGGCCGGCGGGCTGCTGCTATTCGAAAGCTGGTTGCGGCACGAAGTCGTGCCCAACCGCCAAGCCGCGGAGCGCATCAGCGTGAGTTTCAACTACAGCTGGTTCTAGTTAACGCCGCCTCTCGCGTTAGAATGCGCGTTCGATAAAGGGGAGATTTCGTGCAAAAATTGAGTATTGGCGGTGTGATCGGGCGCTTCGTCGCCTGCTTGATCCTGGTGCTGGTCACCTACAACCCCACCGGACACTCGTTCGTTCACTGGATGGCGCGAGACTTTCCGCACCTGCAACCGCTGCAGGTGGTGGTCGGCTTAGGGTTGCTGGCGGTGTGGATCTTCTTCGTCCACGCGACCTGGCGTTCGCTCGGCACGCTGGGCGTCAGCTTAGGGATAGCGATCGGCGCTGCCGCAGTGTGGTTGTTCACCAGTTGGGGCTGGTTCAGCTTGTCGAATCCCGGCGTGTTGACCTGGATGGTGTTGTTGATTCTCGCCTTCCTACTGACAGTCGGGCTGTGTTGGGCGCTGATTCAGGCGCGCGTATCCGGTCAGGCAGTAGTCGACGAAGTGCAGCACTGACGACACCGCGCAACATGAATACCTCTTCTGTTCGGAGCCAGTCCATGACGATATCTCCTTTCGCCGGTGTCCTTGCCGCCGCTGCCTTGAGTCTCGGCGGTGCCAGCGGCGCACTCTCTGCGACGAGTCGCAATGTGCCGAAAGACGTGGCGACAGCGCTGCGTTTGCCGCCAGCCGTCAGCAGCGCGATGGCCGGCATCAACGGCGAGCGCATGCGCGCGCACGTGCAATTCTTAAGTGACGATCTGCTGGAGGGCCGCGGTCCTGGCGTGCGCGGCGGCGATCTGGCGGCACACTACATCGCTGCGCAATTCGAACTGCTCGGTTTGCTCCCCGCGGGCGAGAACGGCACCTATTTCCAATCGGTGAATTTCAAAGGCGTGCAGACACTGCCGGCGACGACCGCCAGTGTGCAACCCGCGAACGGTGCGGCGTGGACTCTGTCACTCGCCGAAGACTTCGTCACCAGCAATCAGACGCAGACTTCCACCGTGGATGTCGACGCGCCCATCGTGTTCGTCGGTTACGGCATCGATGCGCCGGAATATCGTTGGAACGATTACCAGGGCGTCGATGTGAAGGGCAAGGTGGTGCTGGTCATCGTCAACGAACCGCAGTCCAAGGATCTCAAGTTCTTCACCGGCGAGGCGCTCACCTATTACGGCCGCTGGGTATATAAATTCGAGCAGGCGGCACGGCAGGGCGCGGTCGGCGCGCTCATCATTCATCGCACCGATCTCGCAAGCTACGGCTGGGACGTAGTGCGTAATTCCTGGACCAATGAGCAGGTATACCTGCGCGATGACAAGGACCCGAAGCTGCAGGCCGCATCCTGGGTGCAATTGGAGATCGCGCGAAAGATCTTCGCCGAGTCAGGACTGAAGCTTGAAGAGATGATCGACTCAGCCGGCAAGCGCGGCTTCATGGCGCGCGAATTGCCGCTGCGGTTCAAGGCGCATATCCAAAGCACTGTGCGCGACTTCGTCTCTCCCAACGTGCTGGCCGTATTGCCCGGCACGCAGGCTGGAGCTGCGAAGCAGGCGGTGGTGTACTCGGCTCACTATGACCATCTGGGCATCGCCCCTACTCTGAAAGGCGATCAGATTTACAATGGTGCGGTCGACAATGCCACCGGCTGCGGCATCCTGCTCGAACTCGCGCATGCGTTTGCGACTGCTGCGGTGAAGCCACCGCACCCGGTGCTCTTTGCCGCCGTCACTGCCGAAGAGAAAGGATTGATCGGCTCAAATTACCTGGGCAAGCATCTGCCCATACCTTCCGCGCAGATCGCGCTGGATCTGAACTTCGATGCGATTCTGCCGCAAGGGGTGCCTCAGTCGGTGAACGTCACCGGCGCGGAGCGCACCTCCTTCTATCCGACTGTCAGAAAGACAGCCCAGGCCTTTCATTTCGAGATTCAGCCCGACGCTGAACCCGGCGCGGGACATTACTACCGCTCCGATCACTTCAGCTTCGCGCGAACCGGTGTGCCGGCGTTCTCCATCAATACCGGCTCGACGTTTGCGGGCCAAACGCCTGAGTGGGGCAAGGCGCTACATGAGGAATACACGGCCAAGAACTATCATCGGCCGAGTGACGAGTACACGCCGCAGATGGACTTCACCAGCAACGTGACCATGGCTCAGTTCGGATTCGCGCTCGGCTGGCAGGCGCTGAACGCGAAAGGCACGGTCCATTGGCTGCCCGGGGATGAATTCGAGGCCGCCAGATTACGAAGCGTGAAGCAGCCTTAGGTTTGTGTGCCTCAGGAGCGGGAAAAGCGACCGCGCGGCACTATAATGGCAGCCATGAAATCGCGTCTCGCAGAACAGGCCAGAAAGGATCTCGCCGCTCAATGGCGCGGTAAGACAGCGCAACAGCGGTTGAATGCATTCCTGGTGCATTGCCAACTGGTCGTTGCACTCAATCGAGCGGGACAAAAGCCCACCCGCGCATTGCCTTAAGGGCGCTGCGCAATGCGGACCCACGCTCCCGGACAATCTGCGTTGCTGATGCTGGATGTCGCTGCCGTTTTGAGCGCAGAGAACATCGCGTACGCGGTGATCGGGGCGATGGCGGCGGCCGTCCACGGATCGGTACGCGCGAGCCTGGATGCGGATGCCATAGTTCATCTGAGAGTTTCGGAAGCAAAGGCGATAGCGTCGAAGTTCGTCGACGCGGGTTTCGAGGCCGAGTTGCGAATCGGCGATGCCGATGACCCGATTGCGGCGTTGCTCGCAATCAACGATGAATTTGGAAATCGAGTTGATCTACTGATGGGCTTACGTGGCATGGACCCGGCCGCATTTGCGCGCGCGCAGGACGTTGATTTCGCAGGCGCGACCTTGCGTATCGTGAGCCGCGAGGACTTCATTGCGATGAAAGTGTTCGCCGGCGGCCCACAAGACATTGCTGATGCCGAAATGGCCTTGGCGCTTGACCACAAATCCTTGGATGCGAAACTTCTGCGCCGACTGGCCGACCGATTCGGCAAAGATGCAGCGCTGGCCCTTGATGCCTTGCTGCGTCGCTGACGCGTAAGCGCGACCTAGTTCACGCTCGCTGCGTACTGGCGCGGAATCAGGATGCGGAACGTGGTGCCCGTGCTTGCCTCCGATTCGATTTCGATGGTGGCGTCGAGCAATTCGCATAGTCGCTTGACGATGGACAGGCCGATGCCTTCGCCCGCTTCGGCGTGAGCCGCTGGTGCCGCGGGCGCCGGCTCCGGTGCTTCCGGATCAACGCCAGGCGCTCCCTGCGTTGCGTCCTCCAGCGCGGCGGTCAACGACGCGGTGGACCCGGTGTGCAATCCCGGTCCCGTGTCACTGATGGTCAACACCCAACGCTTGGCATCGTCGGGGGTGCTGTCGCCCCAACCGACGTTCAGGCCGCCGCGATGTGTGTACTTGATGGCATTCAAAATCAGATTCTGAGCGATTCGCCGCGTCTTGATGGCGTCGGTTTCCACCAGGAACGATGCGGGGCCGGTGCAGCGCAGAAACAAATGACGCTGGTCGGCGAGCTCGCGCATGCCATCGCACAGGTCGTGCAAGAGCCGTGCAATGTCGATGCGCTCCAGTTGACGATGTTCGCGTCCCGCCTGCAGACGCGCGAGACTCGTGACATCGTCCAGCAAGTGATGCAGCGATCCGACATTGCGCTGCAGGATGTCGAGCAGCCGGTCACGCGGCGGGCTATGCGCCGGCGCACGCGCCAGGCCGGCAGTGGCCGTGGCCACCACGGACAGATTGCCACGCAGGTCATGCGCAGCCTGCTGCCAAATTTCCGCGCGCTGCAATTCCAATTCGCGGATTTCCTCGAGCGCGGTCTCCAGATCCTTCAAATGCCCGGCTGCTTCGCGCTGTTGCAGAGTGAAGTACTGGGCGGTGCTTTCTTCAATGCAGGTTCCGTACAGAGCCGCCCAGATCCTGCGCGCAGCGGCCATGACCTCCGCATCCAGATCGGGATTGGTTTTCGTATGCGAGTCGAGTTCGTTCACCACGCACTCGTTCAAGCGGCTCAGCTCACGCGTCACTTCGCGCAGGTCGTATCCCTGCTGCCAGCGCTGCAGGCCGTGTGCGGCGGCCGCTTCGCCGCCTGCACCCTCACGCGCCTCGACGCCGCCACCCGCTGAGCGTCGAAGTTCGCGCTCGTAGCGCCTGATCAATTCGGGTATGTGGTCGTACAATTGCGCACGCGGCAGCGAATCGCCCGTGGACAATGAGGGATCGCGTTTGATGGCGTCGCGCCACGCGGCCAGGATGGCATCACGCCGGCTGGCAACACGATCGGCAACGATGGCAAGCTCGATTCGGATCGTGGTCATAGAGTGAGCGGAACTTACACTATTCATGTGAGCGATGCATAAGTTGAAAAAATTGCGCGTTTTCGAAAGGTGCGCGGGTGCGGCATTGATGGGCGCGTTGAGCGCATGCACGGCTGTCGCGCCGCGCGCCGCGCGCCGCAAGCTCGTCCTACGGCTGCATGGCTGCGGTCGTGCGCGACCACGTGCCGCCGACACTTCCGGACAAGCGAGCGCATTGCCTCGCCTCAGGGCTGATCGCAAGCCATTGCAGCGTTGGCGAAGCGTATATCGCGGGCGCTGGGAAAGAAATTCGCGACTTGTTCGGCCACGGTGATGCCGAGTGGTCGGATTGGCAGGCGGATCGCCGCGGCATTGCTTGCGCGCACCGGGCATCGAGCGATGAGCAGGTGGCTGAATGCTGCAAAAGCACAGCGGCCACCGAAAGGTTGAAAAAGTAACTGTATAAATATACAGTTCAGTGATGAGCCGGACCATCCTCGGAAGCAAGCCATTGAAGGGTCGGGGAGCGCTGTCGAACCCTGCCGGCCGGTTCGAAAGCCGGAATCTCGAAGAAGCTGATGACGGCTGGTACGCGGACGCGCAGCTGGACAGCATCGCGACCACGGTTGAGCCGGACCGGGCTCGCAGCGTTATCACCACCAACGATTCGCCGGACATCCCATTCGAGTATTCGATCAATCCCTATAGGGGCTGCGAAAATGGATGTATTTATTGCTACGCGCGCCCCAGCCACGGCTACCTCGGCCTGTCTGCCGGCATCGATTTCGAAACGCGTCTTTTTTACAAGGCCGAGGCCGGCAAACTGCTGGAACAGGAACTGGCGCGACCCGGATACGTTTGCAAGCCCATCACGATTGGCGCCAATACCGACCCTTATCAACCCGTCGAACGCGACCTGCGGGTCACGCGTGAAATTTTGGAGGTGCTGACGCGAACGCGCCATCCGTTGACCATCATCAGCAAGAGCGCGTTGGTTTTACGCGACCTGGATCTCCTGACCGACCTGGCCCGCGACAACCTGGTGAGCGTCGCGATCAGCGTCACGACGCTGAGCCCGGACACCAAGCGGTCGCTCGAACCACGCACCGCGTCGCCGAATGCACGGCTTCGGGCATTGCGCGAACTGAGCGAGGCCGGCATTCCGGTTGCCGTCATGGTCGCACCGGTGATCCCGGCCATCACCGATCACGAGATGGAAGACATTCTCGAATCCTCCCGGGACGCGGGTGCCCGACGTGCCGGCTACATCGTGTTGCGGTTGCCGTACGAGGTGAACGATCTGTTTCAAGATTGGCTGAAACAGCACTTCCCCGATCGCGCGGCGCACGTTATGTCGCTGATCCGCGATATGCGAGGTGGGCGGGACAATGACCCGCGTTTTGGTTCGCGCATGCGGGGTACCGGCCCCATCGCGCAGCTTTTGCAGAACCGGTTCAAGATCGCCTGCCGAAGGCTGGGCATCAACGCCGACGGCCGCTCGATCCCGCCGAACACGCAGCTTTTCCGTCCCCCGGCGGTGCCGGGGTCGCAGTTCTCGCTGGGATTTTGAGGGCTGCCGTCCGTGTCGGTTTTTACCCAATAATCTCAAGGACTTGTTGCGCGGCTAGCCTGGCCTCTGCCCCTCGGTAAGAACTTCCACTGCGGGCGATTGAAAGGTCGCGCCTGCCTCGTCCCGCCCCAGACTCTGGCTCCACGAAGTTTCAACACATCGGGAGATCCTTAAGGAACTTGCGGGTTGCCGTATACTCAAATTTCCCTAAGCTTTGGGGAGTTCCCAATGGCCAAACGTGCGGTTTTACAACTCGCGGCAGTGATCGCATCGTGCGCGATAGTGGGTGCCTGCATGCGCGCGCGTACCGAAGAAGTGCGCGAGATGGCCACCGCGGTCGGTGACACCGAAGGCATCGTCGTGCTGGCCAAACCACAGACGGACGGCGCCGGCACCGAAGCAAAGTTCTTGGATTGCATCGGTGACAACCTGAAGGCCGGTGCGCATGGATTCAAAGTGCATGACAACGAAGCATTCGTCAACGCGATGTTCCCCTGGTTCGAACCCAGCACGGCGCCCGTGCGTCCGGAAAGCGTGGCGGAATTGCTGATGCGTGAGGACGTGGCAAAGCGTTTGGAAAGCACGGGTGTGCGCTACGTGGTCTGGTTGAATGGCGTAACCCGCAAGACCGACAGTGGCGGCAGTCTTGCCTGTGGTGCGGCGCCCGGCGCGGCCGGCTGCATCGGCTTTGGCTGGTGGGAGAAAGAGTCCGACTACCAGGCCACGGTGTGGGATCTGAAGCAATCGCGATCGGCCGGCTCCGTTAGTGCGGATGTGACGGGCACGTCAGCACTGGTCGGCGCCATCGTCCCGCTGCCGTTCATCGCGCGAGTGCAGGGGACCGCCTGCAATCGCTTGTCGACGCAACTGCGAACCTTTTTGCACGGCGAACCGATGGCCGCCACCAAACCCGTCGTCCTGAAGAATTGATGGTCATGCCGCTTCGTGCAATCCACCTCCTGGTCTCTGGTTTGCTCTGCGCAAGTATGACGGGCTGCGCTACGCCCGGCGGCGGGTCGCCTGGCATTCCCTCCGGTGCCTCGTCGGGAGGCGCGGGCTCTTCGTCCGGCAGTTCCTCTTCGTCACCGGGCGCCGAGTCCGGCGCGGTTGGCGGTTTGCCGTCGCCGGCCAGCAAACCCGGCGCGACACCCGGCGCAGGTTTGCCCGGTACGGCATCTTCCCCTGCCGGAGGTGCGCCATCTGCGGGTGCGTCGGCCGGCACCGACAGAAAAAGCGGATCAACCAAACCCGCCGCCGGCACGGATCCGTCCGGCTCCGGCCCCGCGGCGAAGACCCCGGACGAACGGCGTGCCGAAGCGGATCGAAAACTCGATGCCTCGCTTGGCGATTTCGACGCGCAGGTACGCAAGGAACAGGCACGTATCGCACGTGAACGCGAGGACCGGCGCAATTCACGCGGCTCCGGTGATGGTAGGGGAACCGGTGACGGAAGCGGTGCCGACGAGCGCGGTGGGCGCGGCCGTCGGGGTGATGGCGACATGCGCTCCGAACGGGAAGGCCGCGAAGAACGCGGCGATCGTCGTGACGGTGACATGAAATCCGACTCAGGTGGGCAGAGCGGTCCGGGGTCCGGCAAGGGACCTTCCACCGCGCCGCCACCGGGCGTTGGCAGCGGCGAGAACGATGACCTGGTGGCCAAACAATTGCGTGAGGCGGCGGAGAAGGAAACCGACCCTGAGCTTCGCGAAAAATTGTGGAAGGAATACCAGGACTATAAGAAGAGCGTCAAACGTTAGCCGCCATGACAGTGACTGCAACGCAAATCAGGTGGCTGGCGATAGCGGGTCTCGTGGGGATCCTCAACGCCGGCTGCATGGTGCAGGACACGCGTCCGTTGCCGAAGGTCAACGCCACGGTCGCCACAGCCGAAATTCCCGAAGTGCAGTTGCTGGACGTGGGCATCCGCGTGTTCGACCCCGGCATCCCCAAGGACATCGAAAGCAATCCGGCGGAACTGGAGAAGCGGCGTCTCTATCCGGATGTGCGTAAGACCGAAGCGCGATTTCTCGCCAATGGTGTGCGCGACTCACTCGCCGGCTCCGGCCAATGGGGAGCGGTGCGCGTCATTCCCGACTCCGTGCAGTTCGTCGATGTGCTGGTCACCGGCAGCATCGTCGAATCCAATGGCGCCCGCCTGAAGCTCGACATCGCCGTGCATGACAGCAGGGGTCGCAAGTGGTTGAGCAAGCGCTATGAAGGCGAGGCTGACATCGCGTCCTATCACGATGCCGCCGCGACCCGCGCGCGCGATCCGTTTGCCAACGTCTATGCAGCGATTGCCAACGACGTTCTCGCCGCACGTGAAGCGCTCGCCGTGCCGGAGCGTGTCGCGATACGGCAGGTGACCGAACTGCAGTTCGCGCAGGACTTGTCGCCCGAAATGTTCGCCGGCTACCTGCAGCAAGATAAGAACGGCATCACGCGGGCGCAGCGTCTGCCAGCGGCGGATGACGCGATGATGCAGCGGGTGCGCAAGATCCGCGAGCGCGACGCGGGCCTCATCGATACGGTGAGCGATCAGTACGCCAGTTTTGCAGAACAAGTGACCGAGCCCTACAACGGTTGGCGCCGCGACAGCTACACCGAAGTGCAGGCCGAAGAAAAGCTCAAGAGCCAGGCGCGTACGCGCACCGTGCTGGGCGCTGCGGCGGTGCTCGGCTCGATCTTCGTTCCCGGCAATTGCAACTCCAGCAACTATTCCTGCCGCCGTGCCGAAAGCGCTGCCCGCACGGCCGCCGCCGTCGGCGGTGTGTACGCTGTGTTGTCCGGATTGAAGAAGAACGCTGAAGCGAAGAATCACACCGCCACGATCAAGGAACTCTCCGCATCGCTCGACGCGGAGGTTAAATCCCAGGTCGTGGACGTCGAAGGACATACGCTGAAGCTGACCGGCAGCGCCGAACAGCAATACGTGGAATGGCGCAAAACCTTGCACGAGATCTATCAGCAGGAAACCGGCGCAGCGGCAGCCTCCGTGCCGCCGGCGGAAGGTGTGCAACCGGCGCAAGTGTCGCCGGCAGTCTCGACGCCGTTGCAAACGTCATCGGCTGCGCCTGCCGCCCCCAGTGCTGATGCGCCGACGGCGCAGACCGCAGTCCCGCCGACAGCAGCGACGCCATGATCGCGCTCGAGCCGGGCCAGCAATGGTTGTCGCAATTCCAATTGCTGAAGGAGCTGGTTCCACGTAGCGACAAGCGGCCCAACATCTGGTTGGCTGAGAAAGAAGGTTCCGGCGACCAAGTCGTACTGAAGTTTCTGCGTCCCGGCCCGCCCTCACCGTTGTTGGTGCGGCGTCTGGCCGATTGGCGTGCGACGCGCCTGCCACAGTTCATGCCGTTGCTCGGCGTGCACATGGCGGGAGATCAGATGGCTCTCGAACTGCCGTACGTCGCCGAGGACAATGCGCAATTGCGCGGTGCCGCCTACGTCAAGTGGTCCGTGTGGGTGGAACAGGTTGTCGATACGGTGCAGGCCCTGCATCGCGACAACTTCATTCACGGCGATATCAAACTCGGCAACATCCGCCGCGATGTCAACGGATGGCCCGTGCTGGCGGATCCGTGGCTGCCGGGCGATGGCAAATCACCGTACACCGCAAGTCCGGAACGTTTGAGCGGCGGGCCGATTTCGATTCACGACGACTTATACGCAATCGGTGCATTGCTGCACGAATTGAGCACCGGTTATCCGCCGCGCTATCCCGGACTTGATCCGGCGAAGCCGCCGAAGCCGCGCTTCGAGATGCCGGTCGAAGCCATCGAGGCCATGAATGGTTTGCTGCAGGCCGCACCTGCGCGCCGCCCGTCGCTGGCGGATGTGCTGGCGACGCTTGCGCCGTTGAACGTCACTCATCCGCAAGCGGGCGACTCGGCGTCGCGGAAACCCGTATCGCCGCAACGATCTGTGCCGGCCCAAGCGCCGGTCGCGCGTGCAGTGCCGCCGCGCGCACCCGTTGCGGCTGTGCCACCACCATTGAAGGCACCCCCTGCAATGCCGCGCGCGGTCGTGACTCCGGTGCCGCCGGGGTTGCTGCCACCGATGGTCAACGCCACGCCGGCGCGAGCGTCGGCCGCCAACGATGCGGCGCCCACGTTCGCCTCCGCGCCGCAACCAATCCACCCGCCGGTTGATGTGCCGTTTCAGCCGGTTTCTTTGCAGGTTGGCTCACCCACCTGGATGCGACCGGCGGCGACCGGCATTTCCGCCCATTCACGCTCACCGTTTCAATCGCGCGCCAGCGTATGGCGCTGGCCGGTACTGCTGTTGTTACTCGGCGGCGCCATCGCTGCTTTTGTTTGGTTGCCCGAGGAAATGCGCCAGTCGGCTGTCGATCAGGTGAGTGCGATGGCGGCGCGCAGCGGCCTGATGCCGACAGCTTCACCACCGTCCGCGCAGACACCTGCGGATCTGCGCGCACTGGCGGAGCAAAAGCTCAAGGCTGAACAATCGCGCGATCAGGCGGCCGCACTGGAAACCAGTTTGCGTGACGACGGCGCCGCCTCGAGAAGCATCCCCACTTTCATCGCCGGGGTCGATGCCAATAAACAGGGCCTGACGGCATTCGAGCGTCGCAACTTCGAGGCGGCGGACGCGGATTTCAAAACTGCTGTGAAAGCCTTCGAAGCGACGCGGCAGAGCCTGCCGCAATTGCATGAGCAGGCGCTGGCCGCCGGGGATGCCGCGCTCGCGCAATGCCTGCGCGAACAGGCGTTGAATGAATTCCGCTACGCGTTGGCGTTGATGCCGAGTGATGCGCTCGCCACAGAAGGGATCGCACGGGCACAGGTTTGCGAACAGGTCTACGCCCATATCAGCGCCGGTGCCAAGGCTGAGCAGAGTGGCGATGCCGATGGCGCCCGGAGCGAATATCAAGCCGCGGTGCAATTGGATCCGAAATCCGTCGCCGCCAAGCAGGCGTTGGGCGCGCTCACCGGGCAGGCCAGTGATCTGGATTATTCCAAGCAGGTTGCAGCAGGCCTGGAAAGCCTTCGCAAACATCGCTACAGCGCCGCTGCCACCGCCATTGCTGCCGCAGACAAGCTGCGTCCCAACAGCCCGGAAGTGCAGCGTCTCAGCGAGCAGTTAGGCGAAGTGCACAGCAACGAGCGTCTGCAGGCGTTGAAAGGCGAGGCTGCCGACGATGAGCAGGCCGAACACTGGAGTGAGGCGCTCGATGCGTATCACGCCATGCTCGCCGTCGATGGCACGCTGGTGTTCGCCATGCAGGGCGCACAGCGCAGCGAAGAGCGGATGAAGCTGGACGCGGAGCTTGCCAGCTTCATCGACAACCCGGACCGACTCTCCGCCGAGGAGGTGCGCAATGCCGCCGCGACAGCACTGGCGCGCGGCCAGGTGCTGCCACTTCGCGGGCCGCGCATCGAAACGCAGATCTCGCGCATCAAGGTGCTGCTGTCGCAGTTCGATTCGCGGGTGTCGATTGCATTGCGGTCTGACGGCTTCACCGATGTGACCATCTATCGCGTCGGTGGTCTTGGAAAATTCTCGCAGCGTTCGGTCAGCTTGAAACCCGGCCGGTATACCTTCGTCGGCGCGCGCTTGGGCTATCGCGACGTGCGGCGCGAAGTCGAGGTGGCGCCGAGCCAGGAAAACGCTGCGCTGGAAATTCGTTGCGAGGAACAAATTTGAGCGCAGCGGCGCGCGGGTTGATGCCGTGAACGACGTGTGTCGACTGCTGGAGCCGCTGGGCGAGCGGAGCCTCACCGCCGAAGAGCTGCCCATTTCAATCGGTGGTGCAGGCGCCGGCATTGTGGTTCCCGGTGCCGCCGCTGATGAGGTGATCGCACATCTGGGTGCGCAGGATGGCCGGATCTTCCTGCAATACACCGGACCGCCATCGACGACCACGTGGCTGAATCCGGGCAGTGTGCAGACTCTGGCGCAGGCAACGCTGCTGATGTCCGCCGATCAGCCGCCCCTGCTGCTGATTCAGCATGACCTCGACAATCGCACCCTGCCGCCCGACATCACCGTGCCACCGGCGCAGGAAGACGCGCTCAACGGCAGCGTGCCGGTCGAGCGCATCGCATTCGTTCCGAGCGCCGAGCCCACGCTCGCGGATGCGACCCGAAAGCGATCGCGCTGGCCGGCTGCCGCTGCGTTACTGAGCCTGGCTGTTCTGGCGATCGCGGCGTTCGTGCTGGGATCGCACGCCATCGGATTGAAGTTGCTGATCGAACCGCGCGACGCGCAGATCGCATTCGCAGGCTCCACCTTTCATCCGCGCATCGCCGGCCGCCATTGGCTGTTGCCCGGCGCGTACGTGCTGCAGGTTGCAAGTCCCGGCTTCCGGCCGTTGAGTCGTCGGCTCGTTCTCGATGAAACCACGGCCACCGACCTGTCAATCACATTGGTTCCCACGCCGAATCCGGTCATGTTGGCAGCACTCCCGGCGGGTTCCGTGGTGTATTGGGATGAGCGGCGCGCGTCAAATCCGGCGGTTCTGGAGGCCGGTCGTCATCGCCTGCGCATCGAGGCGCCACGTTACGAGCCGTATGAATCGGTGATAGACGTGACAGGCGGCATCGCGACGCAGGAGGTCACGCCGAAGCTGCTCGCGCATTGGGCGCCAGTGAAGGTCTTGAGCGAGCCAACGGGCGCGCGAGTGCTGGTCGATGATGTGGAGCGTGGCCACACGCCGTTGGAACTGGAACTCGACGCCGGCCTTCGCACCATGGTGCTGTCAGCAGCGGCTTCCAAAGACTGGCGTGGCTCGGTGCTGGTGCACGCCGGTGAAGCGCAGACCGTGGGGCCGGTGCGGTTGAGCGCGCCGGATGCGCAATTGCTCGTGGTCTCGACGCCCGCCGGCGCGGATGTGTCGGTGGGAGGCCAGTACCGCGGCCGCACCCCTGTGCAGGTGAAGCTTGCGCCGGGTCTGGCGTACGAGGTCGCGGTGCAACGCGCCGGTTTCGCGCCGGTGACCCGCCAGGCCGATCTGCGCTCGGTTCCCAGTGCGCGTGTCGAGGTGCGATTGACCGCCTTGCTCGGTGAGATCAGCGTGCACGGCGAGCCGGCCGATGCGCGTGTCTATATCGACGGCGCGGACGCCGGTGCGGCGGGTCAGTCCTTCAAGCTTCCCGCGGCCGCCACGCAGATTGAGGTCCGCAGAAGCGGCTACGATGCGTTCAAGACCACGCTCACCCCGAAGCCTGAGTATCCGCAATTGCTGAATTTCAAGTTGGCGGCGGCGGGAACTTCCGGTCAACCGGTGCTTCAAAAAGTACTCAAGAGTTCCCTCGGATTGGAACTCAAGCTCATGCCCCAGGGGGAATTCGAGATGGGCAGCAATCGCCGCGAGCCGGGCCGGCGTTCGAATGAATTGCAGCGCAAGGTCGCGTTGAAGCGTTCTTTCTACCTCGCGACCACCGAAATCACGAACGGGCAGTTCCGACGCTTTCGCGAGGCGCATTCCTCCGGCGTGTTTCGCAGTAAAACCCTCGACCTCGACAATCAGCCGGTGGTGGATGTCACCTGGAACGATGCGGTCGAGTTTTGCAATTGGCTGAGCGCGCAGGACGGGCTTGACCCGGCGTATGTCAAAGCGGATGCAAGCTGGAAACTCGTTGTGCCGGCGAATGCCGGCTATCGCCTGCCGACCGAGGCTGAATGGGAATTTGCCGCGCGCTTCGACGGCACTGGCGCCACGCTGCGCTATCCGTGGGGCTCAGGACTGCCGATTCCGCCCAACAGTGGCAACTTCGCCGACGCCGCCGCGCGCTTCACGCTCGACACTGTCCTCGACAACTACAATGATGGATATGCTGCGAGCGTGGCTCCGGGCAAGTTCGCACCCACGGTTCTGGGTCTTTACGATATGGGCGGCAATGTGGCCGAATGGGTCCACGATTTCTACAGCGCAGCACCGTTGGACTCCGACGCAGCGCTGCAAGATCCGTTGGGACCTGAGCAGGGCAAGGAACATGTGGTGCGCGGCTCGAGTTTCCGTAGCGCCTCGATCACCGAACTGCGGCTCAGCTATCGTGACAGCGCCGCCGAGGGGCGAGTGGATCTGGGATTCAGGGTGGCCCGCTATGCGAATCAATAGCCTGGTTTTGAGTCTGCTGTTGGGCATGGTTTGTACGCACGCGCGCGCTGACGATCCGGCGCCAGCGGCGGTGACTCCGCCCGCCAAGGCGCCGGTCGCCGCGCCGGTCACTGCACCTTCTGCAACAAACGCAACCAAACCGCCGGCTGCAAAGAAGCCCGACGCGGCGAAGCCGACCAAACCCGGCGCAGCCAGTGACGAGGAAGAACCTGCGCCGAAATCGGCGCCGCGACGCTTCGTGCCCACCGACAAGGGCAAGGCCGATGAAGACATACCGTTTCCTGTGGACATCTAAACAGCATGAAAAGAAAGTATCCCAACGAGTTCCTGTTCAGCGCAGTGGCCCTGCTGTTGATCGTCATCGCAGTGCAGTCGATGTACGCCATGTGGATCCGGCCCACCGCCAATGCAATGCTGACGGAGCAGCACACGCATTCAGCCGACCCGACCTACACGCCGCAGCGGTCGCTGTACGTCATCGTCAAGGACTACGAACAGGAGTCCTGCATGATCATGCTGTTGTGGGCCGTGTCCATCCTGATCTACAAGAGCGTGCACCTGCGTCGCGAGCAGCGCGTGCTTGACAGCGATCTGGTGCGCATCCCGGAAGGCGTGAAGATCCTGCCCGAGGATACGCGCGAGTACGCGCGCAATATCGAAACCTTTGCACAGACCGCCAGCGGTTATCTGCTGCCGCGTGCGCTGCTGGTGGCGCTCGGAAGGTTTGCCGCCACCCGCAACGTCCAGGATGCTGCCAATGCATCGCACTCGGTCTGTCAGACCGAAGCGGACCGGCTGGATTCGGAACTGTCCATGCTGCGCTACATCGCCTGGGCGATTCCGGCCATCGGATTCATCGGCACCGTGCGCGGCATTGGCAACGCATTGGGTCAGGCGCAGAAGGCCGTCGGGGGCGACATTTCCGGCGTGACCTCCGGCCTCGGCATCACCTTCAACTCGACGTTGATCGCACTGTTATTCAGTATTCTGGTGATGTTCCTGCTGCACGCATTGCAGCGTACGCAGGAGCGCTTCGTTCTGGATGCCGAGGCGTATCTCGATGACCGGCTGATCCGGCACATGACCGTGCGCTGAAGGCGGCGGTCATGTCCGGCTACGCACTGGAACTCAACGACGCCGAGATCGTCGCGTGGGACGCGACGCATGAACTGTTGCGCGACAGCGGCTATGCCTATCTCGGATCCTCGCCCTGGCGCTTTGGTGCGGCCGCCGCGCACTGTGCCCGCCTCCATCCTCACGACACGCTTACTGCTCAGTACTCGCAGATGGACGCGCCGCGCATCGGCGCCACTACGATTTCTGCGGCCGAGCTGATCTATCGTCAGGTGCGGACTTGGCGCGCGGCGTTAGCGGATTCACCCGGCATCTGGCTCACGAGTGGTGCGGCGAGCGGTGCGCAGCTGGGCATTTTGCTGGGGATTGCGCAGACTGCGGGACTGACCATCGGCGCGCTGCTCGATCGCGCAGTCGCTGCGGCGTCCGCCTTGCCCGTGGAGGGCACGGTGTTTTGCATTGACGTCGAACTGGAGCGCGGCCTGATCACCGAAGTGCAGCTGCACGCTGGCCGCACGACCCGTCGCAGCGTTGCGGTGCTGCCGGAACTGGGCTTGCGTCCATTGTACGATGCTTGGTCGAAGGGATTTGCGCGGCAGATGGTGCAGGCGACCCGCTTCGATCCATTGCATGTGGCGGCCACTGAACAGGCGCTCTTCGATGCGCTGCCCGAATGGCTCGAGCAGCTCACTTGCCACGCCAGGATCGACGAAGCGGCCATCGAAGCGGCAAGCGGACGGTACGTCATCGAGTATCGCGCGGCACACGCGGTCGCCGATACGGCCGACGCGTATCGAGTGCTTACCGCCAAGCTACACGCCCTGCGGCGCGCCAGCCAACGCGCGAGCATTCTGCTGACGGCAACGGCTGCACGACTGCCGGGGCTGCTGGAGGCCGTGCAGGAGTTTCCCGACTGCGATGTCTTCACGGCGAACGTTGGCCAGGCGGCGCAGGCCGCGATCGGCGCGCTGGATGCGGCGACTCTGGCTGCGCCCGCGACGTCGCTGTTGCTGGCGATGCCACATCATCCTTACCCCGGCTGGGTTCCGGTGCGTGTTGCCGCCGCGCCCGTGGAGGATGCTGCGACTGCGACGCACGTGGTATTTGCGGGGCGCGCTTTACCTCTCGCTGGTGCGCCGATTATGGTTGGCACAACCTCGGATGAGGTGCGTAGAGACGCGCGTAGCCTGCCGATTCCGGCGTCGGTGGCCGGCGTGTCGCGCCGGCATTGCAGCCTCATTGTCGAGGGCGGGCAGCCGTTCATCCTCGACCACAGCCGCTTCGGCAGTTTTCTGAACGAGGAGCGCGTGACGACCCGGGCGTTGGTCCGTGTCGGCGACCGGCTGCGTCTGGGCAATCCCGGCGTCGAGCTCACCTTCGTGCGCATGGAGTGATGCATGGCCACTCGCACGCGTCGCCGCCGACTTGAGGTCTTCAGCATGTCCTTTCTGGATTGCATCTGCTGCGGCTTCGGCGCAGTCGTGCTGATCTACATGATCATCGCTGCGCAATCCGGCGCCAAGAACCTGCAAAAATCGCAGGACCTGACCGCCGAGGTGAACCTGCTCGAAGAGCAGGTGATCGACGGCTACAAGAATCTCGCAGTCTTGCGCAATACCTTGAACAAGACCGATCAGGAAAAAGCACAGGCGGCAGGGCGCGCGGAGCGCGTGCTGGCGGAGCTGGCCCGCATGCGGCAGGAGCTGGCGGAGTATGACGGCGTCAATATTGCCAAGCGCGAGAGCATCGAGAAGCTGCGCGCCGATGTGAAGTCGATGGACGAAGGGATGCGCCGGCTCGAAGGCGGAACGGTCAACCAAGGTCCGCGCGGCGAGAACCTTGCTGCCTTCCGTGGCACCGGGGAGCGGCTGTATTTCAACGGGCTGCGGGTGAACGGCGATCACATCGCCATTCTCGTCGACACCTCCGCCAGCATGCTCGATGAGACCATCGTCAATGTGCTGCGTATCCGCAATCTGTCGCCTGAGCAGCAGATGAGCACGGCCAAATGGCGGCGCACGTTGGACACCGTGCGTTGGATCACGACGCAAGTTCCGCTGGATGCACACTTTCAGGTGATTGCCTTCAACACCAAGGCGGGCTTCCTGGCGCATGGCGGTGTGGCGGAGTGGGCCGCGGGCAACGATCCGAACGCGCGCAACGAAGCGCTCAATGCCTTGCGCAAGATCGTGCCCAAGGACGGCACCAGTCTGGTGAACGCCTTTGCCATCTTGAGCAAGCTTGAACCCCGACCGGACACTGTCATTCTGTTGACGGACGGATTGCCCACACAGGGTGAAACCGCACCGTTGGTTCGCAATGTGGTGCGCGCCAAAGAACGTCTGTCACTGTTCGAGTCGGCACGCAAAGCGCTGCCGTCGGGTGCTCATATCAGCACGGTGTTGTTCCCGATGGAGGGCGATAGTTCCGCGCCATCCGCTTTCTGGCGGCTTGCCAATGCCACCGGCGGCACCTTCCTCGTGCCCTCGGCCGACTGGCCCTGACTTCGCATCCATGCGCCGCCGCCGCCGCG